>DYUK01000284.1 GCA_020743695.1 Brevibacterium senegalense
GCGGACTCCGTGGGGGTGAGGGGCCAGGCAGGCGAGGGCGAGGATGCCAGCGCCGGGCCCGCCAGCACTGCGGCCGTGAGGGTGCCGCCCACGGCCGCGGTCAGCGCGGTCCGCGCGGCGCGCGGGGCCACCCGCACCGCGGCGGTCCGCAGCGGCGCGGCGCTGACGCCTGCCGTGCGCAGGACCCGCCAAGTGCCGGCGAGGGCGACGGCCGCGGTCGTCCGCGCGCCGGCCACGACGGCGAGCCAGCCGGAGATCAGCAGCAGTGCGGCGCCGGGGTCCCCGGCGCGGACCTCGTCCAGCAGGCCGGGGGAGACGCGGACCAGGAGGGCCGTCCCCACCAGGTGCACGGCCGCGAACAGGATGAGCCTGCGCATTCCCATGATCACTCCATCGTCGTATTCGTAGGATGGAGTCAAACGATAGCAAACGGCGCAGAAAACGCTAGAGGAGTTGTGGATGACTCGATCTGCATTCAAGCATTCCCATTCGACGTTCTGATTGTGAGCTTCATGACATACTACGTGCATGGAATGGTCAGGTGAGGCGGAACAACTGCGCGCGGATCGCAGGTTCGCGCTGCTGTTCGAGGACCTCGAGGCGCAGGAGGCGGGCCGTGCGCTGCACGAGCGTCTGGGGGAGTACTCCGACCTCGTCGCCGGTGAGGCGGCGGATCACGGTCTGGCCGATCGGCTCGCGGCGGCACGGGGTGAGCGCACCGCGCTGACGGTGGCGGGCACCCGGTTCGAGGGGCGGGTGTCCCGGGCGGCGACGGGGTGGATCCTGCTGGCGACGGGCGCAGGCGGCGACGTGCTCGTGTCGCTGCCGCATGTGGAGGAGGTGGTGGTCCGCACGCGCGGACACGCGGAGACCGCGGAGGGGCTGTCACTGGCGTCGCCCCTGCGGGTCTGGTGCGACGAGCGGGCGGAATGCGCGATCGCGGTGGCCACGGTGGGTGGTGAGGCCCGGATGCTCGTGGGGCGGATCCGTGCGGTGGCGCAGGACTACATCGAGGTGGATGCGGCGGGGACGGATGCCGCCCGGAGCGCGCAGGGCGGTCCGGGCGGTGGCGTGCTCATCCCGCAGTCACGGATCGCGCACGTGCGACCGACGGGCGGGGTGCGGTGAGGCGCGCGGCGGAGTCAGTCCGCCGTGCCGGCGTCCACCTCTGCGCGGACCTCCGCGTACATGCGCTGGATGTAGTCCTCCAGCTCCGATTTCTCGACGCGCCACTGGCCGCGTCCGCCCACCTTGATCGCGCGCAGGTCCCCGGAGCGGACGAGTGCGCGCGCCTGCGCGACGGACACGTTGAGGACCTCCGCGACATCGGTCAGCGGCAGGAATCGGGATTCAACAGCCATGAGAAGTCCTCTCCAGTCGTCAGGGTCTCGAACGTCAGAGCATCGAATGACATCGATGACAGTCAAATTCTATCAGGTGACGCCTTTGTGCGTCCGGGCATGTGGAGATCGGGAGCACGCACATGAATGACCGCGACACCACGACCGCCGTCCCCCGCGCGCGGCGCCTCACCCGACCCCGGTGGCGCGATCCCCGGCTGCTCATCGGCGCGGTGCTGGTGCTCGCATCGCTCGTCGCGACGACCACCCTGGTGCGCGCGGTGGCGGAGACGACGCGGGTGTGGGCGGCGGCGGTCGCACTGGTGCCCGGCAGCGAGGTCACGACGGAGGAGCTGGTCGCCGTCGAGGTGAAGCTGCCGGCCTCCGCACCCGCGTACATCCCTGCGGAGTCCGCGGTGCAGGCCGGGACGACCGTGCGCGGGGTGGTGGGCGAGGGCGAGCTGGTGCCGCTGTCCGCGCTGGTCGCGCAGTCCGACCTGCCCGGCCGGGTCGTGTCCGTCGACGTGTCGACCGCGCTGCCGGCGGCTGTGGCGCGCGGCAGCGGCGTCGACATCTGGGCGACGGACGCCCGGTCCGCGGAGGCGGGTCCGCCCACCGCGATCCTCACAGAGGTCGACGTCCTGTCCGTGGACCGCGGCAACCGCGACTTCACCGCACCGGGCGCGGCGCGCATCGAGGTCTACGTCCCCGACGGACGGATCGCCGAGGTCGTGCGGGCACAGGCGCTGGGCCATCACATCTCCGTCGTCGAGGTGCCGCGGGCGGGGCCGCCGCGGCCGGAGGAGACCGCGCAGCAGGCGGAGGGCGACTCGTGATCGACGTGGTTGTCGCCGTCGACGTGGAGTACGAGGGGGCGGTCGTCGCGGCGGTCTCCGCGCTGCGCGATGCGCGGGTGGTGCGACGGCCGGCGGACGAGACGGAGCTGCTGGCGCTCGTGGCCGGCGGCAGCGGTCACGTCGTCGTGCTGTCCCGGTGGTTCCCCGGCATCGACGCGGACGTCGTCGCGCGCATGCGGGAGGCGGGCGCGCGCATCGTGGGTTTCGGGGACGACGACGCCGTCTTCGCGCGCTGGGGCATCGTCCACACGCTGTCGCCGGGGTCCGGCCCCGCCCAGACCGGCACCGTGCTGCGCGACTGCGCGGACGCGGTCCAGGCGCCGCCCCGGCCGGCCGATCCGCCCCGCACGGCGACCGGTCCGCAGCGCGCGGGAGAGGTCATCGCCGTCTGGGGGACCGGCTCCTCGCCGGGACGCTCGACGGTCGCCCTCGTGCTTGCCCACCTGGCCGCACGCGCCGGCGGACGCACGACCCTCGTCGATGCGGACACGGTCGCCTCCTCGCTCACCCCGGCGCTGGGTCTGCTGGACGAGGCGCCGCAGCTGGCGGCGCTGTGCCGCCTGGTCGTGGCGGGGGCCGCGCACGACCCGGAGCAGGTGGCGGACCGCCTCGTGCGGATCGAACCGGACTTCGAGGTCGTGACCGGCCTGGCCCGCGCGGAGCGGTGGCCGGAGATCCGCGCCGGCGTCCTCACGGAGGTCCTGGACCGCCTGGCCGCCCGGGCGGACCGCGTCGTCGTCGACGTGTCCGACCGGATCGACCCGGACGACCCGTACGCGGATCCGCACTACGACCGTCACCAGGCCACCCGCGCCGTCCTGGACCGCGCGGACCGGGTGCTGCTCGTCGCGGCCGCGGACCCGGTGGGTCTCCAGCGCCTGGTCCGTCGCCTGGAGTCCGAGAGGGCGCAGCGTCACCGGGATCGACTCCTCGTCGTCGTCAACCGCGTCCGCGTGTCCGCCGTGGGGCCGGATCCGGAGGCCCGGATCCGGTCCGTGCTCGAGCGCTTCGCGGGTGTCGACGACGTGGTCCTCCTGCCGGACGACCCCGCCGCGGTGGACGCCGCGGTGCTGGCGGGCCGCTCACCGGTCGAGGTCGCACGCCGCTCGCCGTTCGTCCGAGCCGTCGAGGACGGCCTGCTTCCCCGACTGCCGGGGATCGCGCCGCGACGTCCTCGCACGCGCCGGGCGGAGCGGCGCGGGGCGGGTGCGACAATGAGGTCATGATCCGCGCGTACGCACCCCTCGTCGGTCTGACGCTGGCCCGCTCATGGCCCCCCGCAGACCCCGTCGCCGTCTTCGCCCCCGGTCCGCACGAGCGCTCGCTCACCGGCGACGACCTGGAGCTCGCGGAGTACCGCGCGATGTCCGCCGCGGCCGCGAGCCTCATCGACGAGGCACTGGACGCCGGTTCGCCGCGCGCCGTCGTCGCCGTCGACGTGCCGGAGGCCGTGTTCGCGGACGCCGCCCCCGTGGTGCCCGGCGTGGTCCTCGCCGCCGCCGTCCTCGACCCGCTGCGGGTCGCGAGCATCCACATCGACGACCCGGAGGGGTTCGCACAGCTGCCCCGCGCACGCGACGAGGCCGCCGCGGCGCTCACGGGATCCGACCTGCTGTGGTTCTCCTCAGCCGAGGTCGACCAGCTGATCGAGCTTCTCGCGCAGCTGGGCGCGGACGACGGGCTCGACGGCTGATTCGACCATGGGCCCCAGCAGGGGCACGGACGAGGACACCTCCGCGTCCGCCGTCACGCGGGCGCCGTCCCCGTCCTCCTCTGCTGCCAGGTCCACCGACACCGCAACCGGCGCCCCCGGCACCGTGACGGTCAGGCGGGCCTGCTGCGGCGACCCGGCCGCGGCCTCGGCGGCGGGGTCCACCCGCATGCGTAGGGCGGCGGACTCCGGCACGTACCGGGCCAGCGACTGCGGGACGGAGTCCGCGGCGAGTGGGATGTCGACGGTGAGAGTTCCGTCGTCCCCGCGCGTCACCTCCCCGCCCTGTCCCCGCCACATGTCCGGGTCGGTCAGCCCCGCGCGCAGGCGGGTGGGCGGAAGGGCGGAGCGGCCCGTGAGCGTGAAGGTCCTCATGGGGCACCAGTCTGCCGCATCCGGTCCCGTCCACGGGTGCGTGCAGGGCGGCGGGACGCGTGCGCCAGGACACACCAGGATCGCCGCGTGCAGGGCATAGAGTGGTGTCCGTGCTCACTGTCGAGCACGCCGCATGCGGTCCGCGACAGCACACGAGGTGAGAGTGACGTGACCCAGGTCGACCAGACTGACATCGCCCGCGCGTGGAGCGAGCAGCAGGGGGAGAACCCGCCTGCGCACCTCCTCGAGGAGTACTACCCCAGGCTGGCGGGCACCGAGGTCCGCCGCACCGGTGCGCAGGCGCTCGCGGCCAACGCCGCCGCGCACCTGGAACTGGCCCGCGACTACGAGGGGGGTCCCGCCCGGGTCGCGATCCGCAACCCGGAGCACAGCGCGATCGACTACACCGGCAACCGCACCCTCATCGACGTCGTCGTGACGGACGTGCGCTACGCCGTCGCGAGCGTCGTCGCGGAGCTGGGCCGGGAGGGCCTGGCGATCCGCGACGTCCACCACCCGATCATGGCGGTGCGGCGCGGCGACGGGATCACGATCGTCCCGGACGCGGAGCTCACCCACGCGGCGACGGAGACGGCGGCGCTGCCGATCATCGGCCCCGGCGACGCCGGCGCGGGCGGAGAGCCCGGCGACACCCGGTCCGAGTCCTGGATCCACATCGAGGTCGACCGCGTCCCGGACGAGGACTTCGCGGGCATCCGCGACGGGCTCATGGACGTGCTGGAGTACGCGGTCGCGGCGGACCGCGACAGCCTGCGCATGCGAGCCCGTGCCCGCGAGATCGCGGACGAGCTGCGCGCGCACGCGCCCCGCCCGGAGCTGACGGCGGAGGCCGCCGAGGCCGCCGAGCTGCTCACGTGGATGGACCACGGCTTCGTCTTCCTGGGCTTCCGCGAGTACGCGTTCATCGTCGACGACGAGGGCAAGCGGCTCGACCCGATCGAGGGCAGCGCCCTGGGCATCTCCTCGCTGCGGGCGGCGAGGACCTCGCGCCTGTCGCGGAAGGTCGCGGCGAAGGCGGAGGAGCCGCACGTCCTCGTGCTGACGGAGGCGAACTCGCGGTCGAAGGTCATGCGTCGCGGCTACATGGACTACGTGGGCGTCAAGACGTACGACGCGGACGGCCGGATCGTGGGCGAGCGCCGCTTCGTGGGGCTGTGGACCCCGCGGATCGATTCGACGTCCGCCCTGGACATCCCGGTCATCCGGACGAAGGTGCGCAACGTCCTGCGCCGGTCCGGGCTGGGCCGCGACACGCACGCGGGTGACGAGCTGCTGGGTGCGCTCGAGTCCTACCCGCGCGAGGACCTGTTCCACGCCTCGACGGACGAGATCTTCGAGACCGTCATGCAGGTCATCGACCTGCAGGAGCGCCACGAGCCGCGCGTCTTCATCCGCCGCGACCCGTACGAGCGCTACATGTCGATCCTCATCTACCTGCCGCGCGACCTCTACAACACGGCCGCCCGCGAGAGGGTGCAGGACGTCCTGCGCGAGGTCTACGACGCCCACACCGTCGACTTCGACGTGCTGCTGGGCGATTCCGCCCTGGCCCGCCTCCACTTCACCGCCCGCGTGCCCGCGGACCGGGACCTGCCGGCGACGGACCCCGGTGCGGTCGAAGCGCGCATCGCGGGGGCGCTGCGGTCGTGGAACGAGGACCTGTGGGAGATCCTGGCCCCGGCGGCGGAGAAGAACCCCGCCTCGTCCGCGGAGCTGGCGCGGCGCTGGGCGTCCGCGTTCCCGCCGTCCTACACGTCCCTGCACACGCCGGCACGTGCGGTCGAGGACGTCGCCCGGCTCGAGGCCGCCGCGGCCTCCGACCTGCCGGTCGTCGCGGTCCACCGCCGTGCGGAGAACGCCGCGCTGCTGGCGTTCTACCGCCACGAGCCCGTCACCCTCACCCAGGTGCTGCCGTACCTCGCGAACCTGGGCGCCGAGGTCGTGGACGAGCGGCCGTTCGAGCTGCGGCCCGCGGGTGGGGACACCTCGTGGATCTACGAGTTCGGCCTGTCGTTCGACGAGGAGCTGTCCGACGAGGACCTCGACACGATCCGGGACGGCTTCACCGCGGCATGGGCGGGATTGCGCGAGTCCGACGATCTGGATCGCCTGCTGCTGCAGGAGCTCGGCTGGCGGCGGGTGAGCGTCATCCAGGCGTTCGCGAAGTACCTGCGCCAGGCCGGCTTCACATACTCGGACGCGTCGATCGCCAGCGCGTTCACCTCGCACCCGCAGCTCACGCGGCGGATCAGCGAGGCCTTCGAGATCCGGTTCGACCCGGACCGCGCCTTCGACAGCGTGCAGGCCCGGGCGGAGGCCGCCGAGGCCGTGCTGGCGGAGGTCGAGGCCGGCCTGGCAGCGGTGTCCTCGCTCGAGGCCGACCGCGTGCTGCGGGCGACGATCGACACGCTGCGGGCCACACAGCGCACGAACGCGTTCCTCCGGACGGACGGGCAGCCGCCGCAGGCGCTCGTCTTCAAGATCCGGGCGGAGGAGCTGGACTTCCTGCCCAAGCCCCGCCCTGCGCTCGAGTCGTGGGTGCACTCGCCCGTCGTCGAGGGCGTCCACCTGCGGTTCGGCTCCGTGGCCCGCGGCGGCCTGCGCTGGTCGGACCGCCGCGACGATTTCCGCACGGAGGTGCTGGGGCTCGTCAAGGCCCAAATGGTGAAGAACGCGCTCATCGTCCCCACCGGCGCCAAGGGCGGCTTCTTCCCCAAGCGGCTGCCGGACCCGGCTGTGGACCGGGATGCGTGGGGCGCGGCCGGACAGGCGGCGTACGAGGTCTTCATCGGCGCGCTGCTGGACATCGCGGACAACCTCGAGTACTCCGGCGACACGACCGAGGTCGTGACCCCGGAGCGGATCGTCGCCCACGACGGCGACGATTACTACCTCGTCGTGGCGGCGGACAAGGGCACGGCCCGGTTCTCCGATGTGGCGAACTCGCTCGCGTCCCAGCGCGGCTTCTGGCTGGACGACGCGTTCGCGTCCGGCGGGTCGACCGGCTACGACCACAAGGCCATGGGCATCACCTCGCGCGGCGCCTGGAAGTCCGTCGAGCGGCACCTGCGCGAGCTGGGCGTCGACGCGTCCGCGGACGACTTCACGGTCGTGGGGATCGGCGACATGTCCGGCGACGTGTTCGGCAACGGCATGCGCCGGTCCCGCCACATCCGCCTGGTCGCGGCGTTCGACCACCGGGACATCTTCCTGGACCCCACGCCGGACGCGGCGACGGGCTTCGACGAGCGCGAGCGGCTCTACCACCTGCCGCGCAGCTCGTGGCAGGACTACGACCAGTCCCTCATCTCCGCAGGCGGCGGCGTCTTCCCGCGGTCGGCGAAGGCGATCGACCTGAGTCCGGAAGCGGCGCAGGCGCTGGGAACCTCGCCCGGGCGGATGACCCCGGACCAGCTCATCTCGACGATCCTGCAGGCGCCGGTCGACCTCCTCTACAACGGCGGCATCGGCACCTACATCAAGGCCTCCGACGAGACGCACGCGGAGGTGGGCGACCGCGCGAACGACGCGATCCGGGTGGACGGCTCCCAGGTGCGCGCCCGTGTCGTGGGCGAGGGCGGCAACCTGGGTGCCACGCAGCTGGGTCGGATCGAGGCCGCGCTGGCGGGCGTGCACCTCAACACGGACGCGGTCGACAACTCCGCGGGCGTCGACTCCTCCGACCACGAGGTCAACATCAAGCTGCTGCTGGCGGCGCTCATCCGGCGCGGACGGTTCGCGGCGGACGAGCGCGGGGAGGTGCTCGAGTCCATGACGGACGAGGTCGCGGACCGGGTGCTGTCGAACAACTACACGCAGAACCTGGCGATGGGGGAGGCGCGCTACGAGTCCGTCGCGATGACGGAGACGTACGCGCGGCTCATGCGCTACCTCGAGCGGGAGGCGGATCTGGACCGGGCGGTCGAGAACCTGCCGGAGACGCAGGCGCTGCGCAAGCGCGCCCAGTCCGGCACCGGCCTCACGTCGCCGGAGCTGGCGGTCCTGCTGGCCTACGTCAAGATGGACGCGGCCGCGAAGATGCTGGCCTCGCCGGTGCCGGACGAGGACTGGATGGCCGGTCCGCTGCGGGACTACTTCCCGCCCAGCCTGCTGCCGTACCAGGAGCACTTCGCGGACCACCCGCTGCGACGGGAGATCGCGACGGCGAAGATCGTCAACTCGGTCGTGGACCGCGGCGGCATCACGTTCCTCTACCGCCTCCAGGAGGAGACGGGCGCGGAGCTGCCGCACCTCGTGCGCATCTTCACGGTCGTGTGCGAGGTGTTCGGGCTGGACGAGTTCGTCGCGGACGTGTGCGCCCTGGACGGGACGGTGTCCGCGGACGTGCAGGCGACCCTGCTGAACGAGCACATCCGCCTGCTGGACCGCGCCTCGCGCTGGTTCGTGCACCAGTCGCCGGAGTCCCTCGACGTCCTCGCGACGATCGAGACGTTCCGCGAGCCGGTCACGCGCCTGCGGGCGCACCTCGCGGACCTGCTGCAGGGCGATGACCGCGCGGAGTACGAACAGGCGCGCAGGTCCTACGCGGGCCAGGGTGTGCCCGAGGCGATCGCCGCGCGGGCCGCCGGCCTGCTGGACGAGTTCGCGCTGCTGGACGTCGTGCAGGAGAGCCAGCGGGTGGGGGCCTCGCCCGAGGACGTCGCCGGCGTCTACTACGCGGTCACCGACGCGGTGAGCGGCTCCGCGCTGCTCGACATGATCCGGGACCTGGACCGCAGCAGTCGGTGGTCGGCACTGGCGCGCGGGGCGCTGCGCGACGACTACTACCAGGCGATCGTCACCCTCACGGATGCGGTCATGCGGCACACGGACACCGCACCGGGTGCGGGCTCCCCGACCGGGGCCAGCGGCCGGGCGCGTGTCCAGGAGTGGATGAGCGCGAACGGCAGCGTGCTGGAGAAGGTGCTCTCGATGGTCGCGGAGCTGCGCGAGCTGCCCCGCGTCGACCAGGCTCCCGTGTCCGTCGTGCTGCGGCAGCTGCGCGGCGTCGTCCGCACCGCGGACTGGGCGAGTGAGGCCGAGTGAGCATCCTCGCAGAGATCACGAAGGCGAACAGCCGGCTGGACGGGGACGACGTCGACTGGCTGCGGCTGCTGGTGGGCGACTGGCAGCTGATCGCGGACCTGTCGTTCGCGGACCTGGTCCTGTGGGTCCCGCGCCGGGACCCGGAGACCGACGACGCCGAGGCCGGGGCCGGGGACGCCGAGGAGCCGGACTTCGTCGTCGTGGCCCAGTGCCGGCCCATGACGGGGCAGACGATGTTCGCCTCCGACATGGTGGGGGAGCGCCCCGGACCGCGTCACCGGGCGCTGCTGGGGCGCGCGTACCGCACGCGGACGACCGTCATCGCGGAGGACGACGGGTCGCGGTTCGCCCGTGCGGACGTCGTCCCGGTGGTCCGGGACGGACGGGTGCTGGGCGTGCTCTCGCGGCACACGGAGGAGTCGCGCCGGCTGGGCGCGTCCCGGATGGAGCGGAACCACCGCAGCAGTGCGTCCGCGCTGCTCGACATGGTGGGCGAGGGGACGTTCCCCACGACGGACGGGCTGTCCGGCGGTCGCCGCGGCGAGCCGCGCGTGGGCGACGGTCTCATCCTCCTCAACCGGGAGGGGCGCATCCGCTACGCGTCGCCCAACGGGGTGTCCGTCCTCTACCGGCTGGGCTCGGAGGGCGACATCGAGGGCCGCTACCTGGCGGACCTCGTGACCGGTCTGGTCGATCAGCGGGGGACGGTCGACGAGTCGCTGCCGCTCGTGCTGACGGGCCGCGCCCCGTGGCGCACGGAGATCGAATCCGGGCGGGTGAGCATCGCTCTGCGGTCGATCCCGCTCATGCGGGACGGCAATCGCACGGGCGCGGTCATCCTGGGCCGCGATGTGTCGGAGATCCGCCGGCGGGAGCGCGAGCTGCTGAGCCGGGACGCGCTCATCCGCGAGATGCACCACCGGGTGAAGAACAACCTGCAGACGGTGTCCGCACTGCTGCGCCTGCAGTCGCGGCGGGCGTCGTCCACGGAGGCGAAGTCCGCGATCGAGGAGGCGATGCGGCGCGTGTCCGTCATCGCCGTCGTCCACGACGCGCTCAGCCAGTCGCTGGACGACGCGCTGGACTTCGATGACATCCTCGACAAGGGGCTGCGCCTGGCGCCGGACCTGTCCTCGCCCCTGGCGCGGGTGACGACCCGGCGAGTGGGCAGCTTCGGGACGATCGCGACGGAGGACGCCTCCGCGCTGCTGCTGGCGATCACGGAGCTCGTGACGAACGCGGTGGAGCACGGCTTCCCGTTCGATCCGGACGACCCGGACGCGGTGCCGGTCGACGGCACGATCGAGGTGGTTCCGGAGCGCACGGAGGACCGCCTGCACCTGCGCGTCGTCGACGACGGGGTGGGGATCTCCGGCGACCGCGGTCCCGGCGACGGCCTGGGCACACAGATCGTGCGCACGCTCATCACCGCGGACCTGCGCGGGACGATCGACTGGCGCCCCGCCGACGGCGGCGGCACGGAGGTGGTGCTGGACGTGCCGCTGCGCCCGGCCGACTGAGGCGCGGGCGCAGCGATGCGGGTCGAGGACCCGCGGGGGAGTGGTGTCAGCTGGCGCGGCGGGCGCGAGCGGCGCGGCGCTTGAGCGCGCGGCGCTCGTCCTCGCTCATCCCGCCCCAGACGCCGGCGTCCTGGCCGGACTCGAGGGCCCACTGCAGGCAGGTCTCGACGACCTCGCAGCGGCGGCAGACCCGCTTGGCCTCCTCGATCTGGAGCAGGGCAGGACCGGTGTTCCCGATGGGGAAGAACAGCTCAGGATCCTCGTTCAGACACGCAGCACGATGGCGCCAGTCCATGGATTCCTCTCAGGTGGACGGAGGTCCGACGGCGCGGAACCGCGGCAGAGGGCGACCCGGAGATGCAGACCGATCGTCTGCAGGAGCGGCGCTCCGCCGCTGGCGCGCTGGCGGACGCGGAAACGGTGATAACCCAGCTTCCCACGAGGTCGCGCACGCCCACAAGACCCCAGCTGTGTGAAGTCTCTGACAGGCACCATCATGGTGCAGGTGTGTACAGGTGCGCAAATCGTGTGGTAGGCCGTCCACCAGTCGGTCACCCCGTTGCCGAGGTCCCGCCGCCCTGGTTCGATAGGGGGATGAGCGAGCAGAGAAGACCAGGAGACCTGGCGGACGTCCGCCTCATCGAGGTGGACGGGGTGTCGCCCACGATCCACGAGACGGCGTTCATCGCCCCCGGCGTCACGCTCATCGGCGACGTGACGGTGGGCGCGCGGTCCTCCGTGTTCTACGGGTCCGTGCTGCGGGCGGAGCGGGCGAAGATCGTGATCGGCGAGGACACGAACATCCAGGACAACACCGTCATGCACTGCGATCCGGGCTTCGACGCCCGTGTGGGCGACCGGGTCTCCGTGGGGCACGCGGCGCTCATCCACGGGTGCACGGTCGAGGACGACTGCCTCATCGGCATGTCGACGACGCTGCTGAACGGCTCCGTCGTGGGCTCGTACACGCTCGTCGCGGCCGGCGCCCTCGTGCTCGAGGGGGCGCAGATCCCGTCCGGGTCCCTCGTGGCGGGTGTACCGGGGAAGGTGCGCCGCGAGCTCGACGAGGACGGGCGCGCGCACATCGACCGCAACTGGCGCTCGTACCGCGAACTGGCGCAGACGCACACGCAGAGGTCGACGATCCTCTGAGGGCGGGGCGCACCGCGCCGCCCCGCCAGCCCGCCCGGCACCCGGCCGAATGGGCCGGCGCGGCGTGCTCTGACAGAATGTGGGCGTGAAGAACGTACTGGATCGCTCGCAGAACCGTGTCGTCATCATCGGCGGCGGACCCGGCGGATATGAGGCCGCGCTCATCGGCGCGCAGCTGGGCGCCGACATCATGCTCATCGAGAAGCACCGCTGCGGCGGCTCCGCTGTGCTCACCGACGTCGTCCCCTCGAAGTCACTCATCGCGACGGCGGAGGTGATGGGGTCCATCAACGAAGCCGAGGGCTTCGGCCTGCGCGTGCGCGGCGGTGACGCCGAGTCCGCGGTCGCCCCGGACCTGGGTGCGATGAATGAGCGGATCATGGGGCTGGCGGAGGCGCAGGCGGATGACATCCGCGACGGTCTCACACGTGCGGGCGTCAAGCTGGTGCGCGGCACCGCGAGTCTGGCCGGTCGGGGTTCCGTCCACGTCGTCGAGGACAGCGGGACGGAGTACGATCTCGCCGCGGACACGATCCTCGTCGCGGTGGGCGCGCACCCGCGCGAGCTGCCCACCGCTGTCCCGGACGGCGAGCGGATCCTCACGTGGACGCAGCTCTACGAGCTCGACGAGCTCCCCCCGCACCTGGTGGTCGTGGGCTCCGGCGTCACGGGTGCGGAGTTCGCGTCCGCCTACCGGTCCCTGGGCAGCGAGGTGACCCTCGTGTCGTCGCGCGATCGGGTGCTGCCCGGCGAGGATGAGGACGCGGCCGAGGTGCTCGAGTCCGTCTTCCGCTCGCGCGGCATGAACGTCCTGTCCCGTTCCCGTGCGGAGTCCGTCGTCCGCGATACGGACGGCGAGGGGGTCGTCGTGACCCTGGCCGACGGCCGCATCGTCCGCGCCTCCCACTGCCTCATGGCCGTGGGCTCCGTCCCCAACACGGACGGCATCGGACTCGAGGACGTGGGCGTCGCGGTCGAGGACTCCGGCCACATCGTCGTCGACGGCGTCTCCCGGACCTCGGTCCCCGGCGTGTACGCGGCCGGTGACTGCACGGCGGTCCTGCCGCTCGCCTCGGTCGCGGCGATGCAGGGACGGATCGCGATGTTCCACGCGCTGGGCGATGCGGTCTTCCCGCTGCGTCTGCGCAATGTCGCGTCGAACGTCTTCACGTCCCCGGAGATCGCGACGGTGGGCTTCACGCAGTCGGACTTCCGCGAGAACGCGTCCGAGGTCGAGACGGTCACCCAGCCGCTGCACACGAACGCCCGCGCGAAGATGCTGGGCATCACGGAGGGCTTCGTCAAGATCTTCTGCCGTCGCGGCTCCGGTTCCGTGCTGGGCGGCGTCGTCGTGGGACCGCGCGCCAGCGAACTGATCCTGCCGATCACGATGGCGGTCGAGAACCGACTGACCGTCGACCAGCTGTCCCAGTCGTTCGTCGTCTACCCCTCGCTCACGGGGTCGATCACCGAGGCCGCGCGCAAGCTGCACCGGCACCAGGCCTGAGAGGCGGCGGGGCGGCTCCCGCCCACCGCGGAATGACGGATGCCCGCAGGCTCTGCCTGCGGGCATCCGTGCG
This sequence comes from Brevibacterium senegalense, assembly GCA_020743695.1. Lineage (GTDB taxonomy): Bacteria > Actinomycetota > Actinomycetes > Actinomycetales > Brevibacteriaceae > Brevibacterium > Brevibacterium senegalense_A. The sequence continues at coordinate 13,603 of DYUK01000284.1, forward strand.
TCTGACGCGGGTGGAGCCCCGCGTGCGTCAGGCCTCGAACTCGACGAGGACGTCGCCGGAGCGCACGCCGGCTCCCGGGCCCACGGCGACGGCGCGGACGACCGCATCGTGCGCGGCGGTGAGCGGCTGCTCCATCTTCATCGCCTCGATGACGGCCAGCCGGTCGCCGGCGGCCACGCGGTCTCCCGGTGCGACGTCGACCGCGACGATCGTCCCCTGCATCGGTGCGGTGAGGGTGCCGGTCGCGGCGGCGGCCCGCGCGGACCGGCGGGTCACGCGACGGCTGCGTTGCGGGCGGGCGGCGGGCGCGGCCAGCTCCGCGGGGACGGAGACGACGAGGCGGTGTCCGTCGACCTCGACGACGACCTCGACCTGCTCCGCGGGCTCTGCCGCGTCCTCGGAGGGGACGGGCGCACGGTCGGCGGCCCAGGCGGGCATGAAGTCCTCCTCGAGCCAGCGGGTCGTGGTGCGCAGGTGCTCCCCGGCGAAGTCCGGGGCGTCGACGAGGCTGCGGTGCAGGGGCAGCAGCGTCGAGACACCCTCGACGGCGTACTCGTCCAGCGCGCGGCGGCTGCGGGCCAGGGCGGTGGCACGGTCCGGGCCCCAGACGATCAGCTTCGCCAGCATGGGATCGAAGTCCGCTCCCACGGTCGTGCCGGCGGCCACGCCGGAGTCCATGCGGACGCCGGGACCCGCCGGCTCGCGGTAGCCGGTGATGGTGCCGGTGACCGGCACGAAGCCGTGTGCGGGGTCCTCGGCGTTGATCCGGAACTGGAAGGCGTGGCCGCGCGGGGCGTCGAACGACTCCGGCAGGGCCTCGCCCGCCGCGATCCGCAGCTGCCAGGCGACGAGGTCGACCCCCGTGATCTCCTCCGTGACCGTGTGCTCGACCTGGATGCGGGCGTTGGCCTCCATGAAGGTGATCCGGCCGTCCGCGCCCAGGAGGAACTCGCAGGTCGCGGCTCCCATGTAGCCCACGTGGGCGAGGATCCGCTGGGAGGCGTCGACGAGCGTCTGCTCCTGCTGCGGCTCCAGTCCCGGGGCGGGGGCCTCCTCGAGGATCTTCTGGTTGCGGCGCTGCAGGGTGCAGTCGCGGGTCGAGAGCACGCGGACCGTACCGTGCTCGTCCGCCAGGCACTGGGTCTCGATGTGGCGGGGGCGGACGATCTGCTGCTCGATGAGGCACTCGCCGCGGCCGAAGGCGGCCTTCGCCTCGCGGGACGCGGCCTCGAAGGCGGCCGGCAGAGCGTTCTCGTCCGCTGCGGTGCGGAAACCGCGGCCGCCGCCGCCGTGGACGGCCTTGATCGCGACAGGGTAGCCGATCCGGCCCGCGACCTCGGCGGCCTCGCGGATCGTCGCGACCGGTCCGGGCGAGCCCTGCGCGATCGGGGCGCCCACGGCCTGGGCGACCTCGCGGGCGCCCGCCTTGTCGCCCAGCGCGCGGATCGCGGCAGGCGGGGCGCCCACCCAGGTGAGCCCGGCCTCGGCGACGGCGGCGGCGAACTCCGCGCTCTCCGCCAGGTAGCCGTAGCCCGGGTGGACGGCGTCCGCACCGGCGCGGTGCGCCAGGTCGATGAGCGTGGGGATGCTCAGGTAGGTCTCCGCGGCCGTGCGGCCCTCCAGCTTGTACGCGTCGTCCGCCAGGGTGACGAAGCGGGCGTCCGCGTCCGCGGCCGAGTAGGCGGCGACAGACGCGATGCCCAGGTCCTTGCAGGCGCGGACGATGCGCAGGGCGATCTCACCCCGGTTGGCGATGAGGACCCGGCGCACGGGACGCAGGGTCTCCGTCCGGGTCTCCTGCGATGCTGCGGGCACTGCGGTCATCGGGTCTCCTCGTCCTGCGGATGTGTGCGGGCGCACACGGGGGTCACTGCCTCGACGAATATAGGGAAGTCCAATGCCCGGTTGTCGATGGGAGACAAAACGCGGGAGGACGATTCTCGGGGACGTGCGTCCCCTCTCGGGCGTGTCGCGTCGAGGCGGCTCAGCTGGACGGGCGGTTCCACAGGGACGTCCACGGTACGCCCAGGTCCGCCAGCAGATCGCGCAGCAGCGGCAGGCTCAGGCCGATGACGTTGTGGTGATCGCCCTCGATGCCGCGCACGAACGCACCGCCCAGGCCGTCGATCGTGAGGGCACCGGCGACCTCGAACGGCTCACCGGTCGCGATGTAGTCCTCGAGCTCCCGCTCCGTGGGCGAGGCGAGGTGCACGCGGGTCTGCCCGGCCGCCTCCCGACTGTCCCGCAGGCGCCAGCCCGAGGCAGTCCGATCGGATCCCGCCGCGTCGCGGGTGAGGACGCCCACCCAGTGGGCGCTCCACAGGACGGGGGAGGAGCCCGCCATCCGCTGCCACAGTGCCCGGGTGCGCTCCGCCGTGTGGGGCTTGCCCACCGGTGACCCCTCGAGTTCCAGGACGGAGTCGCACGCGACGACCACGACCTCGGCGGTGGTGTCCTCGTCCGTGAGGAGGGCCGGGACGCGGGGCAGTACGGCGTGCGCCTTCGCGCGGGCCAGCAGGGTGACGAGCTCGCGGACGGTGGCCTGCGGGTGCGCGGCCTCGAGCGCCTCCTCGTCGACGGCTGGGACGGCGGTGAGCGGTGCGATCCCCGCCTCGTGCAGGAGGCGCAGGCGGGACGGTGAGCCGGAGGCGAGGAGCAGGCGGGTCATGCGTCCTCCTGGGTGGGTGTGCTGCTGCGGGGCAGGTCCAGCCGGTCCGCGATCGCGCGCAGGATCGCGGCGGCCAGCTGCCGGCGGCCCAGTGGGCTGGGACGCAGGCCGGACTCGTCGACGAGGCCGATGTGGGACGTGCCGGACAGGATGCGGGTGAGGGACAGGGGCATCGCACCGGCGGACAGGGCCGCCAGCCACTGCGAGCCCGCGAGCACGCGCGACGAGCGGCGCATGACGGTCCTCAGGGGGTTCCGGATCCCGGGCAGGCTGCTGAGGTTGGGGCAGCAGAGGAGGACCGTGGCGAAGCCCGCGCGCTGCAGGCGGGACAGGGCCGAGGACAGGACGCCCAGCGTGATCGAGCCTGTGACGGGGAAGAGGATGTCCGCCGTGCCCATCGAGAGGACGGCGATGCGGGGGCCGCCGCGCTCGGCCAGGTGGGGGTCCGCCAGGGTGCGATCGATCTGGGTGCTGAGGGACTCGGCGCGGGCGGAGGGCTCCGCGAGTGCGGTGAGGTGCACCGGCATCCCCAGGAGGGAGGCGAGGCCGCGGCTCAGCAGCCGGGCCGGATCCGCGGGGGCGGAGCCGGCCAACCACGAGTCGCCCAGCACGACGAGGGAGGCGGCGGTGTCCGCGGGTGCGTCCGCGCCGTCGCCGGGGGGCGCGTCGCCGACGGCGTGGGAGTGCGGCGCGTGCGCGCCGGGCGGGTGGACCACCGTGCGCAGGCCGGGCGGATCGAACTCCCGGGCGGCCTCCGCGAACCCGCGCCGCAGGCGGGAGGACTGGAGACGCAGCAGCAGCGAACCGGTCGCCAGGAGAGCGGCGGGAGCGGCGATCGCGGTGGTGAGGGTCACCGCCGTCCTGCGTCGCACAGTGGTCCCTCCCGCATCCGTTCGCGTGCTCCCCGGCGGAGCGAATCGCACCGTCAGCCTAGCGCCCCGAGCGTATAGTCTGGCGACATGGCGAATGAACGGCGAGCGGACTTCACCCAGCGCATCCGCGGGGCCTGGGAGGGCTTCCGGAATCTGCGTGACGATGCCGCGCAGCAGCCCGGCGGCTCGTACCTGGGCGCACCGCCCACCGGACCGATGACCTTCACGGAGCCCACGGAGGACGAGCTGGGCCGCGGCGCCTACGAGCCGTACGTGTCCCCGCCGTTCCGACTGGCGGCCGCATGGAGCTGGCGCACGATCGTGATCCTGGTCGCCGTGGGCGTCCTCCTGTGGCTCCTGTCGCAGGTGTCGCAGGTGCTGCTGCCGGCGCTCATCGCGCTGCTGCTGGCGGCGCTGCTGAGTCCCATCCACTCGTTCCTGGTGCGCAAGGGCTGGCCGCGCGCCCTGTCCGCGGCCACAGTGTTCATCGGCTTCCTGCTCCTGGTCGTGGGCACGATCGCACTCGTGGGTCAGCAGATCGTCGTGGGCTTCGGCGCCCTGTGGACGCAGGTGCTGGCGGGCGTCTCGACGATCACGACGTGGCTGAACTCGAACCCCTTCGGCCTGGACTCCAGCATCATCGCGCAGTACCTGGACCAGGGCCTGGACCAGGGGCTCACCTACCTGGAGGAGAACGCCTCCAACCTGCTGGGCGGGGCCGCGGGTGCCGTCTCGTCCGTGGGCTCCTTCGCGACCGGCACGCTGCTGGCGCTCGTCGCCGCGTTCTTCTTCCTCTACGACGGCCGCAACATGTTCAACTGGGCGGTCCGCCTCATGCCGAGTCCCGCGCGCGCTCGGACGGAAGGGGCGGCGCTGCGCGGCTGGCAGACGCTCGTCCAGTACGTCCGGGTCCAGATCATCGTGGCGGCCGTCGACGCGATCGGCATCGGCATCGGCGCGCTGGCGATCGGCATCCCGCTGGCCATCCCGCTGACGCTGCTGGTCTTCCTGGGGTCGTTCATCCCGATCGTCGGTGCGGTCGTGACGGGCGCGATCGCCGTCATCGTCGCCCTCGTGTCGCAGGGCTTCATCCCGGCGCTCATCATGCTGGGCGTCGTCCTGCTGGTGCAGCAGATCGAGGGCAACGTCCTCCAGCCGTTCATCATGGGCAAGGCCGTGAGCGTCCACCCGCTGGCGGTCATCCTGACCGTCGCCGCCGGTGGTTTCCTCTTCGGCATCGTGGGCGCGCTCTTCGCGGTGCCGCTCATCGCGGTCGTCAACACGGTCGTGCGCTACCTGGCCGGGGACGACGTGTTCGCCGGTGAGGACGCCGGGGTCGCGGCTGACGTGCCCGACGAGCAGGTGGCCGAGGGGGAGGCGGACGAGCGGACTGCTGACGGATCGTCCTCGCGGGAGAAGGTCGGCGCCGCGGCGGCGACCTCCCGTCCTGCAGCGCAGCGGGACGCTGCGCACCGCTCGGACGCGCGCGACGCGGACGTGCGTGACGGGGGAGTGCGCGGCACGGGAGTCGCGGAGCCGCGCGACCCGGGCCGCTCGACGTTCGGTCCGGAGGACGATGGGGCCTCCGGCGGGCAACCGGCGGCGACCTCGTCGGACGCGACTGCGGCCGGTGACACGGACGCGGCGGGTGAGGGGGCCTCGGCGGACGACGACGGTCGCTGACACGACGAGGGGGCCTCCGCGATCATTCGCGGAGGCCCCCTCGTCGACTCAGATGCTGCGGGAGAGGGTCAGCCGAAGGCCTCGACCTTGTCGACGGTCACGGAGATGGACTTGCCGTTGGGCGCCTCGTACGAGGTGGACTCGCCCACCTTGGTGCCGTTGACGGCCGCGCCCAGCGGGGAGGCCTCGGAGAAGACGTCGATGTCCGTGTCCTCGCCGGCGATCTCGCGCGAGCCCAGAAGGAAGCGCATCTCACGACCCGCGACGGTCGCGGTGATGACGGTGCCCGGCGAGGCCGCGCTCAGATCATCGCTGGCCTCGCCCACTGTGGCGTGGCGCAGCAGGTGCTCGAGCTGGCGGATGCGGGACTCGATCTTCGCCTGCTCCTCGCGCGCGGCGTGGTAGCCGCCGTTCTCCTTGAGGTCGCCCTCTTCGCGCGCGGCATCGATCTTCTCTGCGATATCCGCACGACCAGGGCCCTGCAGGGTTTCCAGCTCCTTGGAGAGACGGTCGAAGGCGTCCTGGCTCAGCCAGGTCTCCTCGCCGGTGATCTCTTCCGTCATGGATCCTCCTCGTGTGCGTCAGGCCCGCAGGATGTCTGCGGGCCCGGTGAGACGGGCCTGCGGCCCGTGCGTGACAGTGAATGATCCCGGGGGCGGATGCCTCCCGGGATCGATCCGTAAGTGACCCATGCTACTGCGGAACCCGTGGGATCGGCAAGCAGCGGCGGTGCGGCGGGGTCCCTCAGACGCGCGGATCGTCCGCGTACCAGCAGGACTCGTGGTGGCCGCTGGCCGCCAGCTGCGTCGTGCTGATGTCCGTGGAGACCGTGACCGGGCTGGAGCCGTCCGCCTGCGGATCCGCGGGGACGGTCACCTCCGTGAAACCCACGACGGCCTCGTTCTCGTTGACGGCGCGGACGGAGCACGTGATGTCGCGCTCCGGGTCCGGGTAGACGCCGATCGTCGTGCGGGTGAGGGTCGAGTCGACGACGTCGTAGCTGATCGTGACCGTGCCGTCCGGCGTGGGGCTGGGCGCGAAGCCGTACCAGGCGGCGACCCCGATCGCCGCCGCGAGTCCCGCGCCGATGCCGATGACGGCGGGGCGGGAGAGGCGCCTGCGCTCCGTCCGCTCGTGCTGGATCCGCGGCGCGCGTCCTCCGTAGCGGGACTGGAGATCGGCTGTCGTCGTCACGCGTCCATTCTTCCAGACCCGGCGGCACAGGCGTGCACGGGGGCGGGCGGCGTGCGCGAACCCACGTGCGCGGATTGGGTGCACCGGGAGTGCGGCGACTACCCTGGGAGTCGGTCTTCCCGCGCGTGCGACCGCGCGGCTCTGCATCTCTGGAGGTCTTCGTCCATGCGGGATCGTTCCCACTCCTCGCAGCCCTACGCCGGGCTCCGTCTCCTGGCCGTGCACGCGCACCCGGACGACGAGGCCTCGAAGGGCGCGGCGACCAGCGCGAAGTACGCGGCGCTGGGCGCCCGCGTCCTGGTCCTCACGATGACCGGCGGCGAGGCCGGCGACATCCTCAACCCGGCCCTCGAGGAGTCCCCGGCCGCGATCCGCGACATCGCGGGACTGCGCCGGACGGAGATGGCACTGGCCGCGGGGACCCTGGGGGTCGAGCACGTGTGGGCCGGCTACGTCGACTCCGGGCTGCCGGACGGCGACCCGGACGAGCTGACCCCGCGCGGCAGCTTCTACCGCGTCCCGATCGAGGTCTCCGCCCGCACGGTCGTGTCCGTGCTGCGTCGCTTCCGTCCCCACGTGATGACGACGTACGACGAGCGCGGCGGCTACCCCCACCCGGACCACATCCGGACGCACGACGTGTCGATGGTCGCGGTGGAGCAGGCGGACCAGGCGGGGACGAACCCGGAGCTGGGCGAGCCGTGGACCGTGCAGAAGACCTACTACAACCAGGACCTCTCCGCCCACAAGTTCCTGCGCATCCACGAGCTCATGCTCGCCGAGGGCGGCGAATCGCCGTTCGAGGAGCAGCTCGAGTGGCTGACGAAGCGCGATGCGGAGCGGCACACGTGGCTGACGGCCCGGGTGCCCAGCGGCGAGTACTTCGAGGTGCGCGACCGTGCGCTCATCGCGCACGCGACGCAGATCGACCCCAACGGCGGGTTCTTCTTCGGCAGCCGCGCCCAGGCGCGCCGCCTCTGGCGGTCGGAGGAGTTCGAGCTGGCGATCGACCGCACGGGTCGGCCGCCGCTGGACCGTGAGCAGAACTTCCTCGAGTCCGACCTGTTCGCGGGTGTGACGGACGACGACGGCGACGTCGTGCCGGATGACCTCATGCCGGAGGAGCCGCAGCCGGCGCAGGCCGGGTCCTCGGCGGAGGCGCAGGATCTCGAGGGGGCGCGATGACCTCGGTGCAGCTGATGACGGCGCAGCTGGTCGCCGCGACCGCGGAGCCCACGGAGACCGGCTACCCGGACGCGGAGTCCGTGACACCGGGGACGATCGGCTTCCTCTTCACGTTCTTCCTGGCCGCCGCGGTGGTCCTGCTGGGGCGCAGCCTGCTGCGGCGCCAGCGCCGCCTGCGCGCACGGGCGGGCGTGGTGCGCCACCACCCGATCCCGGTCGAGCGGGCACCGCGCACCGGACCGCAGAACCAGGGCATGTCGACCGGGGTGGACCTGAAGACGGGTGAATCGGTCCGCTCGGACGCGCCGGAGTCGCGCAGCGCCGGGGAGTCCGACGCCCGGGAGTCCTGAGACTCCGCGCGCGTCAGTGCCGCGGTGCCGCCGGCAGGTGGCCTGTCAGTAGGCGTGCGAGGCCGCGACCAGCAGTGCGGCCAGGTGGCAGCCGTACCCCAGCACCGTGAAGGTGTGGAAGATCTCGTGGAAGCCGAAGATCGCGGGGGCGGGGTTGGGCCGCTTGATGCCGTAGACGACCGCTCCGATGATGTAGAGCGCGCCGCCGGTGACGACGAGGATGCCCACCGGCAGGCTCTCCATCCAGATCCCGGGCACGTAGCCCACCCCGGCCAGGCCGATCCCCACGTAGACCGGCACGAAGAGCCAGCGGGGCGCGGTCGTCCACACGATCCGGAAGACGACGCCCAGCACCGCAGCAGTCCACATGACGACCAGCAGGACGGTCCGCGGCGTCCCCTCCAGGCACAGCACCGCCAGCGGCGTGTACGTGCCCGCGATGATGAGGAAGATGTTCGCGTGGTCGATCCGTCGCAGCAGCAGGCGGATGCGCATGCGCCAGCGTCCGGCGTGGTAGACGGCTGAGGTGCCGAAGAGCAGCATCCCCGTGAGCGTGAAGAGCGCCGCTGCGATGCGCGAGGCGATCGTGGGCGACACGATCACGAGCGCCAGACCGCCCACGATGCTGAGCGGGAAGGCGCCCGCGTGGATCCAGCCGCGCCACCGGGGCCGGATCTGCCCGGCCAGCTTCGTGAGCTCCCGACGCAGCGCCAGTTGCCGGCGCGAGGAGCGGGTGGGGCGTGCGGCGGACGCAGCCGTGACGGCGGTGGGGTCGGTGGGCGCGGAGGCGCCGGGCTGGTCCAGAACGTCCATGTTCGGAGCATAGACGCACTGACTGGGAGGACGTGGAGACGTCCGCGGCAGGACCGTTCGCCCCGCCGGGCGTGCGGCCCGCGTCCGCGCGTCCGAGTAGAGTGAACGCCTGGGACCGCGCACATCCGGAGGAGACTCACCCATGCCGACCTCGCCTCGTTCGTGGCTGTACCGGCTCTACGACCGGCGCATCGCGGCGGAGCTGGAGCCGTCGGGCCGCCTGCCCCGCCACGTGGGCGTCATCACGGACGGGAACCGACGCTGGGCGAAGGAGTTCGGCACCACGACCGAGGACGGCCACCGGATGGGCGCGCAGCGCATCGTCGAACTCATCGATTGGTGCGACGAGCTGGGCATCGAAGTCGTGACCCTCTACGTCCTCTCGAAGGAGAACCTGCAGCGATCCGCGGAGGAGGTCGCCATCCTGGGGACCATCATCGGCGACATGGTCGACGACATCGCCCGGCGCGACGGCAGCGAGGTGCGCCTGGTGGGCGATCTCACGCTGCTGCCGGACGAGCTGCGCGCACGATTGGCGACGGCCGCGGAGGCCTCGACCGCCGGTGACCGCGCACGCATCCGGGTCAACATCGCCGCCGGGTACGGGGGCCGGCAGGAGATCGTCGCGGCGGTCCGCGAGCTGCTGCGCGACAGCCTCGAGGAGGGGCGCAGCCTGGAGCAGGCGATCGAGTCCGTGACGGAGGAGGGGATCTCCGAGCACCTCTACACGAAGGGGCTGCCGGATCCGGACCTCATCATCCGCTCGTCCGGCGAGCAGCGGCTGTCCGGGTTCCTCATCTGGCAGAGCGCGTACACGGAGTTCTACTTCTGCGAGGCCTACTGGCCCGCGTTCCGCCGCACGGACTTCCTGCGCGCGCTGCGCGCGTACGCGGAGCGCAACCGGCGCTACGGGAAGTAACGGCCCGCCCCGGCGGCGGTTCAGCCGTCATTCATCGAAACGTCATCCGACCCGGGGACTCCGGGACCGATCCACGCGGTCGGGCGGGTTAGCGTGGGAGCGTCGGCAGGAAGTCGACTCCGGGGGCAGTGCCCGTCGGGGAAGGACAGGGCACCACGGCCTCGGACACCCGAAGCCCGAAGGGGAGCTCGCCCGTGAGCGCAACCATCACCTACGTCCTCGACACCTCGGTCCTCCTGTCCGATCCGCGCGCGATGATGCGCTTCGCCGAGCACGAGGTGGTCATCCCCCTCGTGGTCGTCTCCGAACTGGAGGGCAAGAGGCACCACCCGGAGCTGGGGTACACCGCACGCCGCGCCCTGGCGCGCCTCGACGAGATGCGGGAGACGCACGGCCGGCTGGACCGCGCGTTCCCCGTGGGCGACGAGGGCGGGACGCTGCGCGTCGAGATCAACCATGTCGACACGACGCACCTGCCGCGCACCTTCGACCGGTCGGAGAACGACACCCGCATCCTGGCCGTCGCCCGCAACCTGCAGGCGGAGGGGTCGCAGGTCGTCGTCGTGACGAAGGACGTGCCCATGCGCGTGAAGGCGGCCTCGCTGGGCCTCCACGCGGACGAGTACCGGAACGAGCAGGCCGCGGACGCGAGCTGCACCGGCATGTCGACGCTCGATCTGACCGAGGACCAGATGTCCGGCCTGTTCGACTCCGGCTGGCTGGAGACGGACGCGGTCGCCGCCGAGGTCGTCAACACCGGGCTGGTCCTGTCCAGTCCGCGCGGCTCGGGTCTGGCCCGGGTGGTGGGGGAGAACCGGATCCGGCTGGTCCGGGGCGACCAGCAGGTGTTCGGCGTGCACGGGCGGTCCGCGGAGCAGCGGATCGCGATCGACGCGCTCACGGACGAGTCCGTGGGCATCGTGAGCCTGGGCGGGCGCGCGGGGACGGGGAAGTCCGCGATCGCCCTCATGGCGGGCCTGCAGGCGGTCCTGGAGGACCGCAGCCACCAGTCGATCAAGGTGTTCCGGCCGCTGTACGCGGTGGGCGGCCAGAACCTGGGCTACCTGCCCGGCAGCGAGGGGGAGAAGATGAACCCCTGGGCCGAGGCCGTGTTCGACACGCTGGGGGCTCTGGTGAGCCAGAACGTCATCGACGAGGTGCTGCACCGGGGCATCCTCGAGGTGCTGCCGCTCACGCACATCCGCGGCCGGTCGCTGCACGATTCGTTCGTCATCGTCGACGAGGCGCAGTCCCTGGAGCGCACCGTGCTGCTGACGGTGCTGTCACGCCTGGGCGAGAACTCGCGGGTCGTGCTCACCCACGACGTCGCGCAGCGGGACAACCTGCGGGTGGGGCGTCACGACGGGATCACCGCGGTCATCGACAAACTGGCCGGTCACCCGCTGTTCGCCCACTACACGCTCATGCGCTCCGAGCGCTCCGCGATCGCCGCACTCGTGACGGACGTGCTGGAGGAGGCGGACCTGGCGTGACATCGCGCGGCAGTCGGCGACGACTGCGGGACGGGCTGACATGAGACGGCGGCCCCGGAGTGATCCGGGGCCGCCGTCGTCATGCGGTGGTGGTGCTGCGGGTGCGGTGCGCCCGCAGCACCCGTTCGATCAGCGGTAGTCGCCGATCATGGTCGTGACGTCGAGCGCCTTGTCGAGGTCGGCCTCGGTGATCGAGCCGTTCTCCACGAAGCCCAGGTCGATCGTCGCCTCCTTGACCGTCATCTTGTTGGCGACGGCGTGCTTGGCGATCTTCGCGGCCGCCTCGTAGCCGATGACGCGGTTGAGCGGGGTGACGATCGAGGGGGAGGCCTCGGCCAGGAAGCGGGCGCGCTCCTCGTTGGCGGTGAGGCCGTCGATCATCTTCTCCGCCATGACGCGGGAGACGTTCGCCAGCAGGCGGACCGACTCCAGCAGGTTGGCGGCCATGACCGGGATGCCCACGTTGAGCTCGAACGCGCCGTTCGTGGACGACAGGGACACGGTCGTGTCGTTGCCGATGACCTGTGCGGACGCCTGGATCGCGGCCTCGCAGATGACCGGGTTGACCTTGCCCGGCATGATCGAGGAACCCGGCTGCAGGTCCGGGATGGCGATCTCGCCCAGCCCGGTGTTGGGGCCGGAGCCCATCCAGCGCAGGTCGTTGTTGATCTTCATGAAGCCGTACGCGATCGTGCGCAGCTGGCCGGAGACCTCGACGAGTCCGTCGCGGTTGGCCTGGGCCTCGAAGTGGTTGCGCGCCTCCGTGATGGGCAGGCCCGTCTGCTGCGCCAGCAGCTCGACGACGCGCGCGGAGAACCCGGCCGGGGTGTTGATGCCGGTGCCCACGGCGGTGCCGCCCTGGGGGACCTCCGCCACACGGGGCAGGGAGGCGTCGATGCGCTCGATGCCGTAGCGCACCTGCGCGGCGTAGCCGCCGAACTCCTGGCCCAGGGTCACCGGGGTCGCATCCATGAGGTGGGTGCGGCCGGACTTCACGATGTCGCGGAACTCCTCCGCCTTCTTCTCCAGCGAGGTCGCGAGGACGTCGAGGGCGGGCTTGAGGTCGTTCACGAGCGCGTTCGTGACGGCGACGTGCACGGAGGTGGGGAACACGTCGTTGGACGACTGCGAGGCGTTCACGTGGTCGTTGGGGTGGACGGTCACGTCCGTGCCCGCCAGCTCCTGGTTCGCCAGCTGCGACAGGACCTCGTTCGTGTTCATGTTCGAGGAGGTGCCGGAACCGGTCTGGAACACGTCGATGGGGAAGTGCGCGTCGTAGTCACCGGAGATGACCTTGTCCGCGGCGGAGCGGATCGCGGCGGCGCGCTGGGAGTCCAGCACGTCCAGCTCCTCGTTCGCGGTCGCGGCGGCCTTCTTCACCTGGGCCAGTGCGGCGATGTGCTCGCGCTCGAGCGTCTTGCCGGAGATGGGGAAGTTCTCCACGGCGCGCTGCGTCTGCGCGCTGTAGAGGGCGTCGACGGGGACCTTGACCTCGCCCATGGTGTCGTGCTCGATGCGGAATTCCTGCGTCATGCTTCTCCTTCGCTCCTAGGGGATCGTGGGGTGGGTGTGAACGTGTGTGGACGCGGCCGGTCAGCCGCGGGTGAGGAGGTCGACGGGCTGTCCCTCGGCGTCGACGATGGGGCCCAGGTGGGCGACGGTCGAGACGCGCCCGTCCTCCAGCCGGTACGTGAGGCCGACGATCTCCAGGCGCCCCTCGCGCAGCGCGCGCTTGATGATCGGCGAGCGCTGGGGGATGCGCTTGACCGTGTCGATCGTGTTCTGGGCGACGGCCCCGTGGATGCCCTCGCGGCCCTGCGCGCGGGCATGGGCGACGGACGGCATGATGCGGGCGACGAGGTCGTCGATGTAGCCGCCGGGCGTGTCGCCGGACTCGTAGGACTCGTGCGCCGCGGTCACAGCGCCGCAGCTGTCGTGGCCCAGGACCACCAGCAGGGGCGTGCTCAGCAGGTCGACCGCGTACTCGAGGGTGCCCAGCACCACCCCGTCGGTGACCTGCCCGGCGGTGCGGATGACGAACATCTCGCCCAGGCCCACATCGAAGATCATCTCTGCCGCGACGCGGGAGTCGGAGCAGCCGAACAGGGCCACGAACGGCTCCTGGGTGTTCGCCAGTGCGGTGCGACGATCCACCCCCTGGTTGGGGTGCAGGGGCGTGCCGTTCACGAAGCGCTCGTTGCCCTCGTGGATGGCCTGCAGCGCGTCCGCGGGCGTGAGGAAGCGGCGGGCCGGGTTGACCCGCTCGATCCGGCGGTCCGCGGCGGCGTCCTCGCGCGTCCCCTGCTCGAGGTCCTCCGCCATCAGACGAGTCCCCTGCTCTGCGCCTCGCGGGCGGCGGCCTCGTACGAGTGCGTCTTGTCCAGGCGGTGCTCCGCGTACACGTTGCGGACGGTGCCGGAGGTGGACCGCATGACGAGGGAGTGGGTGTGGACGCGGTCGCCCTCGTAGCGGACGCCGTCCAGCAGGTCGCCGCTGCTGATGCCGGTGGCGACGAAGTAGGTGTTGTCGCCACGCACCAGATCGTCCGTCGTGAGCACGGCGTCGAGATCGTGGCCCTGCGCCTCCGCCGCCGCACGCT
>DYUK01000285.1 GCA_020743695.1 Brevibacterium senegalense
AAACTGCCGCAGACATTGGATGTGTGCGGAAATCGCACAAGCTTGGAGAGCAGAGACGCATGAGCACCATCGTCGGCATCGACGTCCACGACGTCCGATTCCCCACCTCGCGGGACCTCGACGGGTCCGACGCGATGAACCCGGATCCCGACTACTCCGCCGCTTACCTGGTGGTCCGCACGGATGCGGGTGACGACCATGAGGGACACGGCTTCGTCTTCACGATCGGCCGCGGCAACGACGTCCAGTCCGCCGCGATCGAGGCCCTGGCCACGACGCTGCGCGGCCGCGACGTCGAGGCGATCCTCGACGACATGGGCGGCTTCTGGCGCGAGCTCGTCCACGACTCGCAGCTGCGCTGGCTGGGCCCGGAGAAGGGCGTCATGCACATGGCGATCGGCGCGGTCGTCAACGCGTTCTGGGACCTCAAGGCCAAGCGCGCCGGACTCCCGCTCTGGGAACTCCTGTCGCAGATGACGCCGGAGCAGATCCTCGACCTCGTCGACCTCCGCTACCTGTCCGACGTCATGACGGAAGAGGACGCGCTTCAGATCCTGCGCCGCGGCGCGCAGGGCCGCGAGGAGCGCATCGCCCGTCTGCGCGCGGAGGGCTACGCCGCCTACACGACGACGCCGGGCTGGCTGGGCTACAGCGACGAGAAGCTGGCCCGCCTGTGCCGCGAGGCGATCGACGAGGGCTTCGGCCAGATCAAGCTCAAGGTGGGCGCGGACCGCGAGGACGACATCCGACGTCTGCGCATCGCCCGCGAGGTCTGCGGCGAGGGCTTCCCCATCGCCGTCGACGCGAACCAGCGCTGGGACGTGGCCGAGGCGATCGACTGGATCAACGACCTCGCGCAGTTCGACATCCACTGGGTCGAGGAGCCCACGAGCCCGGATGACGTTCTGGCGCACGCGAAGATCCAGCGCGGGATCGACCCCATCCCCGTCGCGACCGGCGAGCACTGCCAGAGCCGCATCATGTTCAAGCAGTTCCTCGACGCGGAGGCGCTGCGCGTCCTCCAGATCGACGCGTGCCGCGTGGCCGGCGTCAACGAGAACATCGCGATCCTGCTGCTGGCCGCCCACAAGGGCGTTCCCGTCTGCCCGCACGCGGGCGGCGTGGGCCTGTGCGAGATCGTGCAGCACCTCTCGATGTTCGACTTCATCGCGGTCTCCGGCGAGTCAGACGGCCGCGTCATCGAGTTCGTCGACCACCTGCACGAGCACTTCGTCGAGCCGGTCGACGTGCACGACGGCCGCTACTGGCCGCCGGCGCTGCCCGGCAGCGGCGCGCAGATGCACGCCGCGAGCATCGAGGAGCACCTGTTCCCCACCGGTCAGGTCTGGGCGACCGCCCACTGACCCGGCCCGGTACCCGGGGTGAGACATCCCGGGGACCCGGCCACGGCCTCGGGCGCGGATGCCCGAGGCCCCGGCCGGCCCGGCGACCCATCGCCGGCTGCCGGCACCCCCACATCCCAGGAAGGAATCGCTGATGCGCAACGACGCACCCGGCGAGGCGGCCACACAGGCGCCCCACCCCGTCCGCGACCACTCGCAGGAGCCCATCCCGCGCAAGGTCTACTTCATCGCTGTGCTGGCCGGCTTCTCCGGCCTGCTGTACGGCTATGACTCCGGTGCGATCTCCGGGGCCCTGCCGCCGCTCACCGACCAGTTCGGGCTGAGCGCCCAGCAGCAGGGACTCATCACGTCGCTGCTGCTGTGGGGCGCCCTGCCCGCGATCGTGGGGGCGACGCTGGCCTCGCGCCGGTTCGACCGCCGCCACATCCTCATCGTGGGCGCGATCATCTTCGTCGTGGGCTCGATCGCGAACGCGCTGGCGCCCACGCCCGAGTTCCTCATGGGCGCGCGGTTCTTCCTGGGACTCGCGGTGGGCATCGCGAACATGTTCGGGCTCATCTACCTGTCCGAGCTCGCCCCCACCCGCATCCGCGGCATGCTCACCGGCATGTACCAGCTCACGGTGAATGTGGGCATCCTCTGCGCGTACATCGTGGGCGACGTCTTCCAGGAGTCCGGCTCGTGGGAGTGGATGCTGGGCATCGGCGCGTTCCCCGCAGTCGTGTTCCTCATCGGCATGATCATCGCGCCGGCCTCTCCGCGCTGGCTCATGACGCGCGGTCGCGATGACGAGGCGCTCACGATCCTGCGCTCGCTGCGCGGCGGCGAGGATTACGCGCAGTACGAGGCGCGGGAGATCCGTGCGAGCCTCGCTCAGCAGGAGGGCGGAGTGGGGCAGCTGCTGCGGTCCGCCCGCAAGCCACTGGTCGTGCTGGTCGTCCTGACGTTCTTCCAGGTGTTCACCGGCATCAACGCGGTCGTCTACTACGCGCCCATCATCTTCCAGAACGTGGAGTCGATGGGTGAGAACGCGGGCATGATCGCGAACTACGGCGTGGGCTCCGCACTCGTCATCTCGACAGCGATCGCGCTGCCGATCATCGACAAGCTGGGCCGCGTCAAGCTGCTGGCGATCTCGATGGCCGGCCAGGCGGTCGCGATGACGGTCCTGTGGCTGGCGCCCGATGCGGGCATGCTCACGATCGCCGCGGTGTTCGTCTACACCTTCGCGTTCGGAATCGGCCTGGGCCCGGTCTTCTGGCTGTACGTCCCGGAGGTCCTGCCGCTGCGCGTCCGCGCGATCGGGATGGGCGTCATCACGTTCCTGCAGTACACGATGAACGCGATCTTCGCGGCCGCGTTCCCCGTGGCGCTCGAGGGCTTCGGACCCATCGTGTTCCTCGTCTTCGCGGTGCTGTCCGCGGCGGGACTGCTGTATGTTCTCACCCGAGTGCCGGAGACCAGTGGCCGCTCCCTCGAGGAGATCGAGGCACACTGGCGGGAGGGATGATCCGACCATGCTGCTGACCGACATCGTGCACCCCGACCTGCTGCGCGCCCTGGGCCGCAGCGGGCACGGGACGAAGATCCTCCTGGCCGATGGCAACTATCCGCACAGCACGGGTGCGCCGGCTGCCGCCGAGCGGATCCACCTCAACCTCACCCCGGGCCTCCTGACGGTCACCCAGGTACTGGAGCCGCTGGTGCGGACCGTGCCGATCGAGGCTGCGGAGATCATGCTGACGGCCGAGGACACCGAGGCCCCCGTCATCGCCGACTACCGCGCACTCCTGCCACAGGCGGAGTTCGTGGGCCACGAGCGCTTCGCGTTCTACGACGCCGCCCGCACGCCGGACGTGGCCGTCGTCGTCGCGACCGCCGACCAGCGCCAGTACGCGAACCTGCTGCTGACCGTCGGGGTGCGCACGGCATGAGCGGAGCATCCCATGCGTGAAGCCCCGCGCGCCGCGCTCCTCATCGACTCGCACCTGCACCTGTGGGACCGCGACCGGCTCGAGTACCCGTGGATGGCGGGCCTCGACCTGCCGCACACGTCCCTGCCGGGGGACCCGTGGGATGGGGGTGCGGCTGAGGAGACTGCTGCTGTGGTCGGGCAGGCGGACACCGCGGCCGTTACCGAAGGTCCCGAGGACGGCGGCCCGCCGCCGCCCGCAAGGGTGGCCGGGGCAGCACCCGCTGTCCTGCCGGCGGCCGTCGTGGTCGAGGCCGGGGCGGCGGCTCACCAGTGGGATGACGAGATCGCGTGGGTTCGCGGCCTGGCGGAGACGCACCCGCACCTGCGGGGAATGGTCGCTGCGGTCGACTGCACGGCGCCGGACCTCCACGAGCGACTGGGCCGGTACGCGGCGAACGACTTCGTCGTGGGCGTGCGCGACAACTTCGAGGGCCTGCCGGCCGGGGAGCTCGACGTTCCCGCACGGGTGGCGGGTGTGTTGGCTGCGCGCCAGCGCGGACTGACGGTCGACCTGTGCATCCGCTCGGATCAGACGGACGAGCTGCTCTCCCTGTTGAAGCGGGTCGT
>DYUK01000286.1 GCA_020743695.1 Brevibacterium senegalense
CTGCCGGATGTACTCCGGCAGGCGCCGCATCCCGTGCGACTCGTGGCCCGCCAGCTCCGAGCCCACGATCTGCCCGGCCATCTCGTGCGCGTCGTCCTCCCGCATCCCCACGGCCATGAGCGCCTGCGCGGTGAAGCGCTGCAGCTCCTCGCCGCGGACCAGAACTGTCGCGGCCCCGTCCGTCGCGGTGGACCCGACCTGCGCGGAACCGGCTGTCGTCGAGTTCGTCTCGTCTGTCATGGTGTGCTCCCATCGGCGATGCGCGACCGGGGCGGGCGCCGCCGGGCCTCTCGTCTCAGGCTGTCAGATCGCCGGTGAGGGGGCCAGTGCCCGTGTCCGCCGCGCCGCCGACGCCCTTCTCCCTGAGCAGCTCGAGGGCGCGGAGGACGATGGGCCGCTGGCGGACGGCACTGCGCACGTGGGCGACGATGACCCGCTCCGCATCGGGGCGGACGAGCGGCACCGCGACGACGGACGGCGGCAGCTCGGTCGCGGCCAGTGTGGGCATGACGCTCACCCCCACGCCTGCGGCGACGAACGCGATCGTCCCGTGGTGGTCGGCCGACTGGATGATCGTGCCCGGCGCGATGCCGGCGGCCCGCCAGATGTCCTCGACGATCCGTGCGGCCTCGCCGTCGCCCACGTACTCGTGGAGCCACGGGTCGTCGCCCAGGTCCGCCGCGGCGATCTGGGCCTGCGCCGCGCGCGGGTGGGTGCGCGGGAGGATCACGACGAACGGGTCGCGCGCCAGCTGGACGCGCGTGATGCCCGGCGGGGCGTACGGCGGTGCGTTCTGCCGCTCGGTGCGGATGTCGATGTCCGGACGCACGCGGGCGACGGGCGGGTCCGTCAGCTCGATGATGAGGTTCGTCGCGGGGAACTCCCGCTGCAGCGTCGCGACGACGGTGGGCAGCCAGTGCTGGCTGGCGGACGCGAACGTGCCGATCGACAGCGACCCGGAGTGGCCCACGCGCAGGTCGCGGACCAGCCGGTCGACGCGCGCCATCGATGCGAGCGCCTCCTCGCCCCTCTCCGCCAGTCGCCGCCCGTGCTCCGTGGGTGCGACCCCGCGCCCGGCCTTCTCCAGCAGCGTGAGTCCCGTCTCCCGCTGCAGTGCGGTGAGGTGCTGGCTGACCGCGCTGGGTGTGAGTTGCAGCGCATCTGCGGCGGCGCGCAGCGAGCCCGCCGCGACGACGGAGCAGAGAATGCGCAGGCGGTGGAGGTCGACCATGTTCCAATGATAAGTGCGACTGAACGGAGGGCAAGGAGCAGTCGCTTGTGCTGAACATTCCTCAGGTCGATCATTGAATCGTTGACGACGCGCAGGATCGCCGTGATCCCGCGCACGCCGAGGGGAGGTCGAGGACGTGTTCGCAATGATTCTGGTGGTGACGGGTGCGCTGACGGGTCTCTACTTCTTCGCACGCGGTCGCGCCGTGTGCCCGGTCCTGGACCGCATCCCGGTCGAGCAGCTGACGACCGACGGGGTCATCCACACGATCAAGCGCGGCTGGTCCGCGGGAGGCGTCGACTTCCACCGCTGACGCCGCCGCCCGCACGGACGGCCGTGACCGAGCCCCGCTGACCCGGGCTCCGGCAGGCCCAGAGGGACGGTTCCGGGCGCGCGTGATCGCGCGATTCCGAAACCGTCCCTTGCTACTATGCCGTCCTGGCGCCCGTGCCGGACCCACCCTCCGGCGGCACCGCGACCCCGCGCCACAGGAGCATGCACCCAGTCACGTCATCGGACGTCTCCCTGCCCGCTCAGACCCTGCTCGCCCAGGAAGGGGCGTCCGACGCAGTGTCGGGCATCGACCAGGTCATCGAGGCGGTGGTGGGCCCGATCGCGAATCTGCTGTCCGCGATCGTCTTCTTCGAGATCCCGGTGTTCGGGGGAGTCCCCGTCATCGTCCTGTGGCTCATGGCCGCAGCGGTCTTCATCACCGTCTACCTGCGCTTCCAGCCGATCACCGGCCTCCACCACTCGTGGAACGTGATCCGCGGCAAGGCCACCCGGAAGACGGATCCGGGTGAGGTGTCGTCCTTCCAGGCGCTCGCCACGGAGCTGTCCGGCACCGTGGGTCTGGGCAACATCGCCGGTGTCGCGATCGCGATCACCGTGGGCGGTCCCGGCGCCGCGCTGTGGATCATCATCTTCGGCTTCTTCGCGATGAGCGTGAAGATGGCGGAGGCGACCCTGGGCGTCAAGTACCGCCGGATCGCGGAGGACGGCACGACCTCCGGCGGCCCCATGTACTACCTGCGCGATGGGCTGGCGGAGATCGGCCGTCCCCGCACGGGCCGTTTCCTGGCGGTGTTCTACGCGATCGCGACCGTCATCGGCGTGTTCGGCGCCGGCAACCTCTTCCAGGCGAACCAGGCCGCCGCCGTCATCGTGAACGCGACCGGAGGCCAGGACAGCTTCCTCGCGGACAAGCTGTGGCTCATCGGCGTCGTCATGGCCGCCTTGTGCGCGCTGGTCGTGCTGGGCGGCATCAAGAAGATCGCGGACTGGACGTCCGCCATCACCCCGCTCATGGCTCTGCTCTACTTCGCCGGTGCGATCACGGTCGTCGTCATGAACGCGGGCGCCGTCCCGCAGGCGTTCGTCCTGATGTTCCAGGGCGCTTTCACCGGTGAGGGGATCACCGGAGGCTTCATCGGCGTCGCGGTCGTGGGCATCCAGCGCGCGCTCTTCTCCAACGCGGCAGGTGTGGGCTCCGCCGGCATGGCGCACTCCGCCTCGAAGACGACGGAGCCCGCGACCGAGGGCTACACCGCCCTGTGGGAGCCGCTGGTCGACTCCGTCGTCATCTGCACCCTGACCGCGCTCGCCATCATCACGACCGGTCTGTACGACGCGGAGACCGACGGCTCGGACATGGCCGGTGTCGAACTCACGACGCAGGCCTTCGAGACCGTCACCCCGTGGTTCGGCACGATCCTCACGATCTGCGTCGTCCTCTTCGGCTTCTCCACGATCCTCGCGTACGCCTACTACGGGCAGAAGGCGATGGGCTTCCTCACGAAGGAGAACCGGAAGGCGGAGAAGGGCTATCAGATCGCCTGGGTGCTGGCCGTCATCGTGGGAGCCTCGATCTCGCTGGACTCCGTCGTCGCGTTCTCCGACTCGATGTTCTTCCTCATGAGCATCCCCAACCTGCTGGGCATCTACTTCCTGGCCCGCATCCTCCGGCTGGAGGTCCTCCGCTACCAACGGCGCGCGCAGCTGGGGATGCACGACGACATCCCGGAGGAGCTGCAGGTGGGTCTGCGCGACCACGAGCCCACGAAGGCGCAGGTGAAGGAGGAGAAGCAGCGCCTCAGCGAGCTGAAGGCGGAGCGTCGCCAGATCCGCAGGGACTTCCGCGCCGCCCAGCGCGCCCGCAAGCGCTGAGCCTCACCCCAGTCCCAGCACCGCCGTCGCGATCGTGAAGTAGAGGATGAGTCCGGTCGCGTCGCAGAAGGTGGAGATGAAGGGGTTGGAGAACACGGCCGGGTCCGCTCCGACGCG
>DYUK01000287.1 GCA_020743695.1 Brevibacterium senegalense
CGCAACCCGTTCGGCTCCGGTCCGCTCGAGGCGGTGCTGGGCCGCGTCGCGATGGGCAAGGCGGACCTGGACGGCGTGCCCCAGAGGTTCGTGCCGCTGCTGCGCGCGTGCCTCGAGCCCAAGCCGGAGCGACGGCCGTCCGGCGCGATGATCCTCCAGGCGCTCGTCGATATCGAATCCGGTCGTGTGCCGGAACTGGGCGGTGCCACCCGCACGCAGATCCCGCAGGCCGCTGCGGTCCAGAACTCCGAGCCCGACGGCGCAGGCGCCGTGGCCGGCGGGGCCGTCGCAGGTGCCGCGGCGGGTGCCGCGGCAGGCGCAGCGGGCGCGGGCGCCTACCCGGGCCAGCCGCGCGCGCACCACGGTCCGCCGCAGACAGCGGTCGGTCTGCCGGCCGTCGCCCAGCAGGGGCAGCACGGTCAGCCGGGACCGCAGGGTCGACACGGCGGGGGACCGCAGGGCTGGCAGGGCGCACCCGCGCAGCAGGGTCCCGGACCGCAGGGCTACGGACAGCCGCAGCAGCGGCAGTTCGCGCCCCAGAGCGGACCGGGCACGCACGGTTCCGGTCCAGCGGGGGTCGCCCAGGCCTCGGCGCCGGCGGCCTTCGCCCCCCACGGACAGCGGCCGTACGGTGCGCTGTCGCTGGACGAGGTGCAGCGACAGCGGAACGAGCGACAGGGACTCCAGCCCCACAACCAGCACCCGGGCCCGGTGCAGACCCACGGGCCGGACGGCGCGGCGGGGGGCTACTCGCCGTACTCCCCGCAGGGGACGCGCGTGCCGACGGCACCGTGGCTGCTGCTGGCGTTCAACCTTTTCGGCATCGTCTTCACGGCGCTGGGACCGATCCTCGTCGCGGCCGTCATGATCGTGTGGCAGGTCCTGGCGCGCACGGCAGGTCGCCTGCACACCGCGCGCCGCCGCCGCGTCGTCGAGTACGGCCCGCAGGCGGCCGGCGCCTGGTCCGCGGCCGCGCGCGCACCGGGCTCTGCTGTCGCCTCCGTGTTCACGACGCTGCTGAGCCTGCTGCTGCCCACCGTCGCGGCACTGGCGGCGGCGATCCTCGCGTGGCTGGACATCGTGGGCATCGTGCCCACGGGGCGCAACGAGGAGTGGGCACTGTGGGCGGCCGCGCTGGTCTTCAGTGTCGTCCTGTGGCTGGGGCCGGGGTCGCACAACCTGCGACTGGGCTCGCGGGTCCTCTTCTCACCGCTCACGAAGTCCGGGAAGTCCGGGATGATCGCCGCGATCGTGCTGGGTGCGCTCGCCGTCCTGGCGTTCACGACCGTGCTGGGCGGAGCGTCCGCGGTCTGGTGGCCGCTGCCGGAGAACCCGTTCGAGTATCTGCCGGAGCCCGGCGCCTGATGCACGCGGCACCGCGTGCGGGAGCGTCGGCTGAGAACCCACTGAGGGTCGCGGCACGGGCGTGCGCGGTACCCTTCGTCTCAAGAGATACAAATATCAACGATCGATCCGACAGTCGACAGACATGAGGGGCTATGGCGAAGAACCCGTCCGCTGAGGACCGCCGCGCGAACGCACGCGAGAAGGCACGGCAGATCGCGGCCGCGCAGGCGCAGAAGGAGAAGAGGGCCAAGGCCATCCTCTACGGAGGCATCGCAGTCGTGGTGATCGCGGTCATCGCCGTCGTCGGCACGCTCGTGTGGCAGTCATCGCGCCCCGCACCCGCGCCGGTGGGCATGGTGTCCGGCACCGTGGCGTTCGGCCCCGGTGAGGACGAGGGCCTGCAGGCCGTGCTGCCGGAGGGCGAGGACGAGAACGCGGACGTGTCCGCGTTGCCCACGCCCGCCGATGCCGGCGCCCAGGACGGCGCGGCTGTCGTCAAGGTCTACCTGGACTTCCAGTGCCCCGGCTGCCAGGCCTTCGAGGACACGAACGCGGAGACGCTCAAGCGCCTGGCGGAAGAGGGATCGATCGTCCTCGAGTACGAGCCGGTCGCGATCCTGGACCGCTACTCCAGCGGCAACGAGTACTCGACCCGCACGGCGAACATGATCGCCTGCGTCGCGGACTCCGGCCAGCACGCGGTGCTCCCGGACCTCTTCGCGGACCTGTTCGCGCAGCAGCCGGAAGAGGGCGGCGAGGGCCGTTCGGACGAGGAGCTCATGGCCGTCGCCGAGGGCGCGGGCGTCGATCTGGACGCCGCCGTCACCGTCGACGACGAGGAGATCGCGACGGTCCGCGACTGCATGACCGGCCTGGGCTTCGACCGCTACGTCGAGCGCACCACGCAGGACGCGCTGGGAGACGAGGGCCTGGAGGGCACGCCGTACGTCAAGGTCAACGGCGATGCGTACGAGGGCGACTGGTCGAACCGCGAGGCCTTCGCCGCGGACCTCATCCGGATGTCCGGCCAGGGCTGATCGCCCAGACGGTCCGGCCCCGTCCTGTCGCCGAGGTGTACGCAGCGGCCCCAGTTCCGCGAATTCTGGGGCGTGTGCGTACACCTCGGTGATCTGCGGGGCTGCC
This sequence comes from Brevibacterium senegalense, assembly GCA_020743695.1. Classification (GTDB taxonomy): domain Bacteria; phylum Actinomycetota; class Actinomycetes; order Actinomycetales; family Brevibacteriaceae; genus Brevibacterium; species Brevibacterium senegalense_A. The sequence goes on from DYUK01000287.1 coordinate 2,491, forward strand.
CGGCCGGGTATCCACGCCGGTGTGCGACCGCGACCAGCGTGGATTAGACTGGGCCGCCGTACGCCTCCTTAGCTCAGCTGGCCAGAGCATCTGTCTTGTAAACAGAGGGTCGCCGGTTCGAATCCGGCAGGGGGCTCCACCACCAGAAGGCCCCTCACCAGCAGACGTGCTGTGTGAGGGGCCTTCCGTCGTCGAGATACAACCCCGGTCTCCCACGGGGATCCACGGGGCATGATCGAGTGACGCGAACCGCTCACAGAAGCGCTATCATGCGATTGGCGACCGTTCAGGAAACGTACGGAATCCTGTGAGCGTCTGCAGAGGGTCGCCGGATCGACGACTGCAGCGCTCCCCTCATGTCCGCTGGTGACAGCGCGCGCCCGGTGGAAGACACATGACGTGAAGGAGCGCTCCATGCGCAGACAGATGCTGGTCCCGACCATCGCTGCGACAGCCGCGCTGACCCTGGTGGTGGGTTCCCTGCCCGCGCAGGCCGCGGGCCTGGGCGCTTCCGGGTCCACGGCCCCGACCACGGCACCCGCACCGGGGCTGACGGTCTCCGACGAGGACGACGCGGAGTCGCCGGCGCCCTCGCCCACGACCGCGGAGCCCGCCGAGGCCGAGGACCAGACCCCGGTCCCCGTCGACGGGAGTGCGCAGGAGATCGCGTCCGGCTCCACGGCCCAGGTGGACGTGGACGCGGGCGACGACGCGGTGGCCGTCGTGGGCGTCAGCTGGGAGCTGGGCGCAACTGATGCGCCCCAGACCGTCGAGTACCGCGTCCTCGACGAGGACGGGGAAGCGGGCGACTGGATCGAGCTCGACGTGCTCGCAGGCGACGGCCCGGATCCGGGCACAGTGGAGGCGGCGGGGGCGCGCACCGGCACGGAGCCGCTCATCATCGCGACCGACGAGCAGGTCGAGGTCCGCGTGGATGCCGGCGCTGCCCAGGTGCAGGCGCTCGAGAGCCCGGTCACCGACGCGGATGCAGACCTCACGGGAACGCAGTCCACGGTCCCGCTCCCGTCCGCCGCCACGACCGCGCAGCGTGAAGCCGTCGACGCGGTCGCGGACACGAGGGCGACGAACCGCGGCCTCACGTACACGACGCGGGCGCAGTGGGGCGCGAACGAGAAGCTCAAGCAGTGCGAGCCGGACATGACGACGACCAACAAGGCGATGGTCGTCCACCACACGGCGGGCGCGACGAACTACTCGAAGCAGCAGGTGCCCGGCATCCTCCGCGGCATCCTCAACTACCACACGCAGGCGCTGGGCTGGTGCGACGTGGGCTACAACATGCTCGTCGACCGCTACGGCACCGTCTACGAAGGACGCGCCGGCGGAGTCGACAAGGCCGTCGTCGGAGCGCACGCCTCCGGGTTCAACACCGGCACGTTCGGCGTGTCCGTCATGGGCACCTACAGCAGGCCGGCACCCCAGGCCGCAGTGAACGCGCTGGGCCGCGTGGGCGCGTGGCAGGCGTCGCTGTGGAAGTACAGCCCCACGTCGAAGGTGACGCTCACCAGCGGCGGAGGAGGCTCCGCGAAGTACGCGAAGGGCCGGAAGGTGAGCCTGCCGCGGATCTTCGGCCATCGCGACACCTCGGCGACCGAATGCCCCGGCAACGGGCTCTACGGACAGCTCTCGCAGGTCCGGACGAAGGCGAAGGCCGGATACGACAAGGAGAAGGACAAGGACACCTCGATCCCGGTCCCCGGTCAGATCGGCAAGTTCCACGCGAAGAACAAGGCGAAGACGGGCGCGCCCATCACGAAGCAGAAGTGCGGGCTCAAGGGCGGCGGCTGCTCGCAGAAGTTCGTCCGCGGATCGGTGCACTACAAGAAGTCGACCGGTGCCCACTTCACGACGAAGGGCTCCGGCATCCAGCGCCATTGGATCTCCCAGAAGCAGCAGAACGGCACGCTGGGCTATCCGACCGGTGAGGTGATGCGGCTCAAGGGCGTGTCGAGCGCCTTCGCCCAGAACTTCGAGGGCGGCACGGTCGTGTTCAAGAAGTCGACCGGCGCGCACACGGTGCGCGGTGCGATCGGGTCGAAGTGGAAGAAGCTGGGGTGGGCGCGGACCAGCATGAAGCTGCCGATCACCGCGCAGAAGTGCACGCTGGTGCGAGGTGGCTGCTTCCAGAAGTTCCAGGGCGGATCGATCCACTGGTCGAAGAAGACCGGGGCGCACGCGACGAAGGGCGCGATCCAGCGCGCATGGGGCACCCAGAAGTACGAGAAGGGCCGCCTGGGCTACCCGACCAGTGGCGAGTTCACCTCCGGCAGCCTCAAGCGCCAGAACTTCGAAGGCGGCTACATCACGTGGTCGAAGAAGCAGGGCGCGAAGATCCGGTACAGGTGAGCGACTGCGGCCGATCCGCCCCGGATCGACAAGCCGGGGCGGATCGGCCACAGTAGCGAGCATGGGCGCAGAGGGCGGAAGGACGGACGAGCAGCAGAGCGCTGCCACCGCACCTGATGCCGCGTCCGCGTCCGCCGGCGTACCCGGGACGCGCACGGTGCGCGGCCGCGTCCTCGCGATGATGCTCGCGTTCATGCTGCTGGGTCTGGCCGCCGCCGGCACGGTCAGCTACACCTCTCAGTTCGCAGATCTGGAAGCGCGGGTCGACGCAGAGCTGCGCCAGGAGATCGACGAGCTGGAGCTCGTGGCGCAGCTGTCGATGGAGCGGCAGGAGGGCAGCCTGGAAGACCTGCTGCGCTCCGCGACCGGTGCGGTGGTGCCGGGCGAGTACGAATCGGTCATCGCGCTGCTGGACGGCCGGCCGCTGTACCAGCCGGAGGACGTGAACTTCTCCCTGTCGGACCCGGAGGTCCTCGCCCAGCTCAACGACCGGTCCGTCCCCGGTCGGACCGTCTACACGGACATCACGATCGACGGCGCGCCCCACCGGGCCGCGATCGCATCCGTCACCGTCGCGGGCGACGACCGGCAGGGCACGTTCGCCGCCGTCAACCGGGTGGCGGCCCAGCGCGAGTCGATCTGGCACTCCGCAGGGATCTACGCCGCGACCTCGCTGGGCGTCCTCCTCCTGGCCGCGATCGCGGGGCAGTTGGTGAGCGGTCGCCTCATGCGCCCGCTCGCGGAGCTGCGGGACGCGACCCGCTCGATCTCGCCCGACGACCTGGACCGGCGGGTCACCGTCCCGGATGCGGATGACGACGTGGCCGCCCTGGCCCGCACCTTCAACACGATGCTCGACCGGATCAGCGACGGCTTCGCGGAGCAGCGCCGGTTCATGAGCGACGTGAGCCACGAGCTGCGCACCCCGCTCACCATCATCCGGGGCACCCTGGAGACGACGGACAATGCGGACCCCGCGGACGTCGAGGAGGGCCACCAGATCTCGCTCGAGGAGATCGAGCGGATGGATCAGCTGGTGGGCGACCTGTCCACGCTTGCGAAGGCCGGCCGGCCCGACTTCGTGCGCCTGGCGCCCGTCGACCTCGAGCGCTTCGGCCCTCGCGTGCTGTCCCGCATCGAGCACCTGGGCGACCGCGAGTGGACCCTCGACTCGGATGCGACCGGCTTCGTGCTGGCCGACGACGCCCGGCTCATCCAGGCGATCGTCCAGCTGGCCGCCAACGCGATGCGGTTCACGGAGCCCGGCTCCCGGATCCGCCTGCGGATCGAGGTCGCAGGTCGCCGCGTCGACCCCGACCGACCGCGGGAATCGCCGCGCAGCCTCGTCATCGCGGTGCGGGACGACGGCACCGGCATCCCCGCAGACCAGCAGGAGGCGATCTTCGACCGGTTCGTCCGCCTGGGCCCGGGGGATCCCGCCGCCGGCAGCGGACTGGGACTCTCGATCGTCCGCGCGATCGCGGAGGGGCACGGCGGCCGTGCGCACGTCGACTCGCGCGAGGGCGTGGGCTCCGAGTTCGTCCTCACCCTGCCGTTCCGCCCCGTCCCGCCGGTCCCCGCATCGCCCCCGCCGGGTGCGACCGGGGTCCCGCCGCGTTCCACCGGGACCCCGTCCAGCACCGCCGGAACG
>DYUK01000288.1 GCA_020743695.1 Brevibacterium senegalense
TTGACGCCCACTGCGGACCCGGTGGCCTCCCGCGGGACCTCCGCCATGATGAGCGTGGGGATCGCCGCGTACGCGACCGCCACGCCCACGCAGGACACGGTGCCGGCGAGGATGAAGTGCCACACCTCGTCGTGCCAGAGCAGGGCGATCCCATAGCCCGCGGCGGCCACGAGCGCACCCGAGCAGGTGGAGACCCGGGCTCCGTAGCGGTTCGTGATCCGTGCACCCACGGGAGCGGCCGCCATCATGGCGAGCGAGGGCGGCACCAGGGCCATGCTGGCCTCGAACATGGTCAGGCCCAGGCCGGCCTCAGTGTGCGCGGGCAGCTCCAGGATCTGGAGGTAGGCGACCTCCATGACGAAGAAGGAGAATCCCAGCGCGACGGCGCCCAGGTTGGCGAACAGGACCGGCCTGCGGGAGAACTGGCGCAGGTCGACGATCGGCTCGTCCAGCCTCAGCTCGAAGAGGACCCACCCGGCCAGCACGAGGACTCCTCCCCCGGCGACGGCCAGGGTCAACGGCGAGGTCCAGCCCCAGAGCGGTCCCTGCGAGACCGCGATGAGGATGCCGGACAGGCCGACGCCGAGGCCGGCCGCACCCAGGAGGTCCACCTTGCGGCCCGTGCCCGGCGAGTGGGGAACGGTGAACCAGACGACGAGCAGGTTGGCCACACCCAGTCCGACCGTCGACCAGAAGAGGGTCTTCCAGTCGCCCACCTGGACGATCCAGGCAGCCAGCGGCAGTCCCAGTGCGCCGCCGAAGCCCAGGCTGGCGCTCACGAACGCGATGCCGGTGACGCTGAGGCGGCGGTCCGGCAGGTCGCCCAGGATGGAGATGCCCACGGCGATGACGCCCATGCTCACGCCCTGGAGGGCGCGTCCCAGCAGCAGCCACCAGAGTCCCGGCGCGAGCGCGGCGATGAGGGAGCCCAGGATGAGGAGGACAACGAGGGCGAGGAGGACGCGGCGCTTGCCCCAGAGGTCCGCGAGACGTCCGGAGATGGGCGTCGTCACGGCGGCAGCGACGAGGGAGACCGTGAGGACCCATGCAGTGGCGCTGCGTGTGGAGTCCAGGAGCTGCGGCAGATGATTCTGGATGGGGACGACGAGCGTCTGCATGAAGGACACGCTGGTCGCGGCGAGCGAGAGGGCGAGGACGATCACCCAGGGCGTGGCTGGCAGCGGAGCGTCAGGCGTCGAGGGGATTCGGGGATCACGCACGCGGCATCGTCACCAGCATGTGTGTCAGCCCCATATTCGGAGCTTATCGTCCGTTCGGTGCGGCTGGGTCGCACACTCGCGGGGAATCAGTGTGCGACAGACGGCGTTCACCAGGCATGAAGGCCTTCGGATTCCTCAGCTTCGGTCACTACGGAGCCCCCGCCAGCGGATACACCGCACGCGACATGCTCACCCAGGCGATCGACCTCTCGGTCGCAGCGGACGAGATCGGAGTGAACGGCGCGTACTTCCGCGTCCATCACTTCGCCCGCCAGGCGGCCTCACCGTTCCCGCTGCTGTCCGCGATCGCGGCGCGCACCCAGCGCATCGAGGTGGGCACCGGGGTCATCGATCTGCGCTACGAGAATCCCCTCTATTTCGCGGAGGAGGCTGCCGCCCTCGACCTCATCGCGAACAACCGGATCGCGCTGGGCGTGTCCCGCGGCTCACCGGAGCCCGCGCAGCGCGGGTGGGAGGCCTTCGGCTACACCGGCTCCGAGGACCCCCGCGGCGCGGACATCGCGCGAGCGAACTTCGACCGGATCCTCGAGGCGATCTCCGGCCGCCCGATCGCGCCGGCGGACCCCGCCCAGTACGGCCCCGGTCAGAAGCTGCCGCTCGAACCGCACTCCCCCGGCCTTCAAGAGCGGTTGTGGTGGGGTGCCGGGTCGCGGGACACCGCGGTCTGGGCGGCACAGAAGGGTGTCAACCTCATGAGCTCGACGCTGCTGACGGAGGCGACCGGGCAGTCCTTCGGCGATCTGCAGGCAGAGCAGATCGACCTCTACCGCCAGGAGTGGGCGAGCGCCGGACACGCGCACACCCCGCGCGTCTCCGTCAGCCGCAGCGTGTTCCCCGTGGTGACGGCGGAGGACCAGCAGTTCTACCAGCTGCGACAAGGGCAGGGGTCGGATCAGGTGGGCATCATCGACGGATTCCGCTCCACCTTCGGTCGCACGTACGTGGGTGAGCCGGACGAGCTCATCGAGGATCTGCGGAACGACGCGGCCGTCATGAGCGCGGACACCCTCATGCTCACGATCCCCTCGCAGCTGGGTGTTGCTTTTTGTGTTCATATCTTGGAGTCGTTCGCGAAGCACGTTGCGCCTGCATTGGGCTGGAAACCCAACTGGGAGGGCAAAGTCGAGGGAAACGCGATCTGAGCGCGTGAAGCCATTCGGGCGCGTGGCACTCTTGGCAGACGCCAATGGGCCCCACAAGTCCTTTTCCATAGCGGCAACTCTCTGATACGCTTGCCAACATGGAAAGAGACTTGCCGCCAGAGCCGGCTGGCAACGAATCACAACAGCCCTCC
>DYUK01000289.1 GCA_020743695.1 Brevibacterium senegalense
CGCTCGAGGGGGAGGGTGGCGCCGACGACCTGCCGGTGCTGGTGGGCGCCTCCTTCGAGGCGGACTCCCCGCAGGACACCTTCCTGGACGTCTCCGGTGCCGGGCACGGCGTCGCCTACGTCAACGGCTTCTGCGTGGGCCGCTACTGGAACATCGGCCCGCAGCTGACCCTCTACGTCCCCGCGCCGCTCGTGCGCGAGGGCCGCAACGAGGTGCTGCTGTTGGAACTAGAGAAGCACCCGACGCACCTCGCGCTCGCCGAGGAGCACCGCTTCGGCCGCACCGACGGCTGAGGCCGACGAGGCGGGACGGGCGGCCGCGCGCCGCGGCGATCGGCATCGGTCGCGGCGGCGCGCGGTCGCTGAGCTGCGCCGCGAGACGCCCTCGGCGGACGGCGTTTGACTTCGTGTCGACCAGCATCTACATTTCGTAAAACCGTTTGCATTGTGACCTCGTGCACAGTGCATCGGTGGTCCGAGACGAGGCCCGCAGTGAGGCGGCCCGGACGCTGGACCAGCACACACAGCAGACTGCGACGAAGCGGAGTGCCGACGATGAGCGGTGAGTGGATGGCGACCGAGAGGTCGGAACGTTGACCCAGCCCACGGCGACCGGTCGTCGCGAAGTGCCGCTCGATGTGCCGCTCGGTCCGGACGGAGCCCTCGCCGGTGCGTCGGCGCTGGTCCGCCGTCGTCGTCGGAGCGGTCGCGGAGGCTACTTCCTCCGTCGCGTCGGCAGCTATCTCGTCGTCATCTGGGCCGCCGTGACGCTGAACTTCGTCATCCCCCGATTCATGCCGGGAGACCCCGCGGAGGCGGTGCTGCGGCGCATCCGTCAGACCACCGGAGAGCCGCCGACAGCCTCTCAGATCGAGTCCGTGCAGCGTCTTTACGGCGACCCCACCGAGAACCTCTTCCAGCAGTACATCGCGTACTGGGGGAGCGTGTTCCGCTTCGATTTCGGCATCTCGACCGCGCACTACCCGACTCCGGTCTCGGAGATCGTCCTGCAGGCCCTGCCGTGGACCCTGTTCCTCATCGGCGTGAGCACGCTCGTCGCCTGGATCATCGGCACGGTGCTCGGCGCGATCATGGGATGGCGCCCGGGCAGCCGCTTCGACTCCTGGTTCGCTCCGCTGTCCACCTTCTTCCATGCGTTCCCGGGCTTCTGGATCGCACTCGTGCTGCTGTGGATCCTCTCGATCCAGTTCGAGATCTTCCCGGTCGCGGGCGGCTACGACGCCTCCGTCCCGATGCAGATCAACAACGTGTACTTCTTGGCCAGTGTCTTCTTCTTCGGCGCACTGCCGATGGGGGCGCTGATCTTCATAGGCTTCAACGGCTGGCTCTTCTCCATGCGCAACGTCATGGTCGCCACCGTGACCGAGGATTACGTGCTGATGGCGAGGGCGAAGGGCCTGCCCGAGCGCAAGGTGCTGTTCAGCTATGCCGCCCGGAACGCGCTGCTGCCCAACGTGACGGGCCTGGCGATGGCGATCGGCGGTGTGATCGCCGGAGCAGTCCTCATCGAGGCGGTGTTCACGTATCCCGGGATGGGCTATCTGCTGCAGACGTCGATCACCGGCCATGACTTCCCGGTCATGCAGACGGTGCTGCTGATGCTCACCTTCACGTCGATCCTCGCCAACTTCATCGCCGACTCGATCTACGTCCTGCTCGACCCGCGCGCGGCCGAGACGAACTGAGGAGCCCAGCATGTTCACCGGATTCCTCAGGAACCGTCGTGTCCAGATCGGACTGGTCGTGTTCGGGCTCTGCGCCCTCATCGCGATCTTCGGCGATCTGATCCTCGCGATCTACGGCTTCGGCCCGCTCGAGGTCGACTACGAGCACACCGCCGCGCCTCCCGGGCGGGGCGGGCACCTGCTCGGCACCACCATCTCGGGGCAGGACGTGCTCTCCCAGCTCGTCGCCGGCGCCCGCGGGTCGCTCGCGGTGGGCACCCTGTCCGCGCTGCTCGCCTGCTCCGTCGGGGCGATCCTCGGGGTCTCCGCCGGATACATCGGCGGCGTGTACGACACGGTCGTCAACGCGATCACGAACGTCTTCATCACGATCCCGTCCTTCGCGCTGACCCTCATCGCCGCCGGCTACATCTCGGCGGCGGGAGGGCCCGGCTCCGCCGGGATGGGCTGGGTGCTGATGGCCTTCCTCATCGGCATCTTCGAGTGGCCGGGGATGGCCCGCTACATGCGTGCCCAGACCCTCACCCTGCGGGGGCGCGACTTCTCGATGGCGACGAAGCTGCTGGGCGAGTCCACGTGGCGACTCATCCTGTTCGAAATCATGCCGCACCTGCTGGGCATCATCTCCGCCCGCTTCCTCGCCGCGATCATGGCCGGCATCCTCGCCGAGGCGGGCCTGAACTTCCTCGGTGTCTCCACAGGGGGCGTCATCTCCTGGGGAACGATGATCACCAACGCGCAGAACCAGGGAGCGCTCACCCTGGGCTGGTGGTGGTGGTTCCTCCCGCCGGGCGTCGCGATCGCCATCATCGGTACCGCGACCGCCATGGTGAACTTCGGCCTCGACGAGGTCACCAATCCCAAGCTGAGGACCGGCAACCGGAAGGTCGTCCGCGCCTTCCTCAAGCGTCAGCGCGAGGAGGCGCGCGCAGAGCAGCGCGCCGCCGCCTCGGTCAGCTCCTGAAGCACCACCCTCCACATCCCTTCGCACGAATCAGAGGTACAGCATGTCCACGAGAACTTCGCGTCGCACCTTCCTCGGGGGAACCGCTGCCGTCGCCGCGGCCGGCGCCGCGGCCGGATGCAGCTTCGACAAGGGAGGAAGCGGCGGAGATGCCGGCGGAGGCGAGGCCAAGGCCGAGATCAACGTCAACTCCTTCGGGCCGCGACCCACCTTCATCGAGAACTTCAACCCGTTCTCGCCGACCGACGGCGTCATCGGCTCGAACTACCTCTACGACCCGCTGGCATACCTCGACGTGAACAACGAGTACGAGATCACGCCGTGGCTCGCGGAGAGCATCGAGTTTGATGCCGAGGCGCGCACGGCGACGGTGACCCTCCGTGACGACATCACGTGGTCCGACGGCGAGAAGATCACGACCGCGGACCTCGTCTACACCGTGATGGAGCTGCCCGCACAGGCTGAGAAGCAGAAGGCCAACGTGACCAGCCACCAGTTCGAGGTGACCGCTGTCGATGAGCGCGTCGCCGAGTTCACCTGGAGCGAGGAGAACGCGGACATCAACGGCGACCGGACGCTCGCCGTCCTCGCGCCGTACCCCAAGCACGTCTTCGAGAAGGAGGATCTCGCGACCTTCACGAACGCGGATCCGGTGACCTCCTCGCCGCTGACGGTCGCGTCGTTCTCGCCTCAGCGCATCTCCTTCGCGGTGCGCGATGACCACTTCATGGGCGCGTGGGATCGGATCGGCACCGTGAACTGGGTCCCCTACGGCAGCCCGGAGATCGGCAAGTCGATGATCCTCCAGGGCACGATGGACATGGCGACGCTGTCGCTCCAGAACGCCGAGGAGACCATCGTCGCCGAGGGCCACCACTACTGGACGGTGGAGCTCGTGGGCTCCGAGAGCCTGATCTTCAACACGGCGAAGGCGCCGTTCGACGACAAGCACGTGCGCCACGCGATCTACGCTGCGCTCGACACCGATCAGATCCATTCCCTCTTCGACATCGGCCTTCTGTCCACCAGCCCCACCACGATGGACGAGAAGGTGTTCGGCGACGCGGTGGTCGAGGAGTACCGGGCCCCGCACGTGGCGGATGCCGAGGCGGCGAAGAAGTGGCTCGCCGACGGGGGCTGGAGCGTCGAGGGAGGAGCGCTGGTCAAGGACGGCACGTCCTACCCCGTGTCCTTCAAGACGGTTGCCGACTACGTGAACTGGTCCACCTGGTCCGACGGGGTGAAGGCGCAGCTGAAGGATGTCCTCGGCCTGGACGTGTCGATCCTGAAGATCCCCGACGCGCAGATCTGGGACCAGTTCGCCAACGGCGAGTTCGAGATCGGGATGTCGTGGGTCGGCGGCGGCCCGCACCTGTCGGCCGTGTACTCGGACTGGCACTCGGACAATGTGAAGCCGATCGGCGAGTCGAGCGATGCGAACTACGGACGCGTCGAGAACCCGGAGCTCGACGAGCTGCTCGATGCGTCCCGTGTCGAGTACGACGAGGCGAAGCTCGTGGAGCTCAGCCAGCAGATGCAGAAGATCGTCGTGGACGAGTGCTACTGCGGGCCGTTCAACCCCTCGGCCTCCTTCCTCGAGGCCAGCGGGCGCAACTTCGAGGGCTTCCCGCCGATGCCGCTCACGAAGGGTGACATCATCCCCCGTCCCTATGGTCCCGAAGGCTGGCAGACCATGGCGAAGCTGACCCCGAAGAGCTGACGGAGCGGGTGGGACCGGTGGACGGTCCCACCCGAGCTCCCGTCGCCGGGGCCCGCCCCTACGAACCTTCTGCCGCACCCGTCCCAAGGAGACACCCAGTGGCCCGTCGCGAAGTCGGAGACGTCCTGCTCGAGGTGCAGGACCTCAACGTCGACTACCTGACCCTGAATGGAGCGGTCCGTGCTGTCTCGGACGCCTCCTTCACCCTGCACCGGGGCGAGATCCTCGGCCTCGCCGGAGAATCCGGATCCGGGAAGTCGACCCTGACCACTGCGCTGCTGAGGCTCCAGCGAGACCCAGCCGTGACCGCCGGGGGCAAGGTGCTCTTCCACGACGGAGCGGACGGCGTGGTGGATCTCGTGCCGCGCACCGACAAGGAGCTGCGGCATCTGCGGTGGAACAAGCTGGCGATCGTGATGCAGTCCGCCATGGACGCGCTGAACCCGGTCAAGCGGCTCGGCGCCCAGTTCGTCGACGTGCTGCGCGAGCACGATCCGCGGATGAGCGAGAAGGAGGCGCTGCAGAGAGCAGGGGACCTGCTCGCCCTGTCCGGCATCCCGCGTGATCGCGTGGACTCGTTCCCGCATGAGATGTCCGGCGGCATGCGCCAGCGCTCGCTGATCTCCCTCGCCCTGGCCTGCGATCCGGAGCTCGTCGTCATGGACGAGCCCACCACTGCCGTGGATGTGGTCATGCAGCGGACGATCATGAGCCAGGTGCTTCGTCTCCAGCGCGAGCTGGGCTTCGCGATCATCTTCGTCACGCACGATCTCTCGCTGCTGCTGGAGCTCTCGGACCGCCTCGCCATCATGTATGCGGGACGCATCGTGGAGATCGGCCCCTCGGAGGAGTTGTACCGCCGCCCCAAGCACCCCTACACGGCCGCCCTGCGCGACTCCTTCCCGCCGCTGTACGCACCGCTCAAGGAGATGCGCGGCATCCCGGGCGGCGCACCGGACCTGCTGAACCTTCCCGCAGGCTGCGCCTTCGCGCC
>DYUK01000290.1 GCA_020743695.1 Brevibacterium senegalense
CCCCCACGGGCCCGCGGTCCCGGCCGCCATCAGCGCGCGTCCGTCCTCAGCCACGTCGCGTGCTGCGGCGCGAGGCGACCAGGCAGATTACCGCAAAGACGATTGTCCATGCCCCTACGTTTAGCACGATCGCCCAGAGCGGGTCTCCGGCCGGCGCGCCGCCCGAGGTGTCGAGGACCGCGCCCTCGAGCTGCGGCCAGCGCGTGAGGGAGGCGATGCCGTAGACGGGAGTGAACTTCGCGATCGTCAGGAGGGTGCCGGTCAGCGGCATGAAGAGGTTGCCGAAGAACGCGAGGACGACCAGGATGCCCGAGGCCGCGGAGACCGCCGCCTCCGACCGGAACAGGAGTGCCGCCGCCAGTCCGTAAAGAGCGAAGGGGATGGCGCCCAGCAGCGCCAGCCCGCCGGAGGCCGGCCACATCCAGCCCTCGTCGAAGCGGGCGCCGGTCAGGGCCCCCACGACGAAGATCACGACGATGGGCAGGAGGGCGATGCCCAGGGCGACGAGGATCTTCCCCACCATGTAGCCGGATCCGCCCAGCCCGGTCAGGCCCAGCTGGCGGCCCCAGCCCTGCTGCCGTTCGATCGCGGCGGAACCGGCGATCGCGCTCGTGGCCATCGTGGCGCCGTAGACCGCCATCGCCGTCATGTTGTAGGCGGAGACGTTCCCGTGCCCGGCCTCGCCGTCGCCCCACGAGGACAGGGCGCCGAACATGATGTAGAGGACGGTGGGCAGCACGACGATGAAGAACGTGGACTCGACCATCCGCACATTGCGCAGCAGTTCCCAGCCGGCGTACCCGGCGATGCGGCGGGCGGTGGACCGGTGCGTGACGGGTGTTGCGGTGGTTGTAGTCATGACAGAGCCCCTTCCGGCGCGGGTCGAGCAGTACGGGTGCCGACGGCCTCGGGAGCGGCCTCGAACCGCTCCTCCTGCGCATCGTCGGCGGTGAGGTCGAGGAAGACATCGTCCAGGGAGGCGGCCGTGATGGACAGGTCGTGTGCCAGTCCGTCGGAGAGCAGGACGCGGGCGAGGCCGTCCGTGTCCTCCGTCGTGAAGCGGACGCGGCCGCTCTGGTGGACGACGTCCTCGGTGATGCCCAGGTCTGCGGCGATCTCCTCCGGGGACCGCGGGCCGTCCCAGATGCCGGTGAGGGTGCGGTGGCCGGCGCGGGTCACCTCGTCGACGGGGCCGTCGACCACGATCCGACCGGCGCGCATGAGCACGATCCGGTCGGCGAAGTCCGCGGCCTCCTGGAGGAAGTGCGTGGCGAAGACGATGGTGCGACCCCGCTCGGCCTCGGTCTGCATCGTCTCCCAGAACTCCTTGCGGGCGCGCACGTCCATGCCGGCGGTGGGCTCGTCGAGCAGCAGCAGGTCCGGTTCGGTCAGCAGGGCGAGCGCGAAGCGCAGCCGCTGCTGCTCGCCGCCGGAGCACTTGCGCACCTTGCGGCGCGCGATGCCGGTGGCGCCGGCGCGCTCCAGCGCCGCGTCGACGGGGATGTGCGCGGCGTGGCAGGCGGCGACCATGGAGACGGTTTCGCGGACGGTCAGGTCGTGGAGCAGGCCGCCGGTCTGGAGCACGGCGCCCACGCGACCGGCGCTCACGGCGGCCTTCGGGGACCTGCCCAGAACGGTGAGAGTGCCCGAGGCCGGGGTCGTGAACCCCAGCACCATGTCGAGGAACGTGGTCTTGCCGGCGCCGTTGGCACCCAGGAGCGCGACGATCTCGCCGCGCTGGATCTCGAGGTCGACGCCGGCGACCGCATGGACGGTCCGCGAACCGGTGCCGAAGTGCCGATGGACACCCGTCGCGTGGAGGGCTGTGGGAGAGGCTGCTGTGTTCATGCCTCCAGTCTGGGGATCCGCACCCTGATGCGGATCTGCCGACCGTCACCGATCGCGCATGACATCTGTCAGGGGTGCGCGGTCATGGTTCACACCATTGCGGGAATCGCCGGTCATCAATAGGGTCGAGATCGTAGTCCCCCATCAACGTTGCTGGCCAGGACTGTCGAAGGAGAATCGATTGGTCGCCGCTCAGACCGCTTCGCACCCGACTACCCGCACACGTTCCGACTGCACGAGCACCCACGTCGATGTCCTCATCATCGGCGCTGGTGTGTCCGGAATCGGTGCGGCCCACCACCTCCGCGAGAACTTCCCGGAGCGCAGCTTCACCATCCTCGAGTCCCAGGAGTCGTTCGGCGGCACCTGGCTGACCCACCGCTATCCGGGCACTCGATCGGACAGTGACCTGTTCACGTACGGGTACCGTCACAAGCCCTGGTCCGGTCCGTCGATCGCTCGTGCGGAACCCATCCGCGAGTATCTGCAGGAGGTCATCGACGACGATGACCTCGCCGATCACATCCAGTACGGGAACCGCGTCATCGGGCTGGCATGGGATTCGCCCGAGGGCCGATGGACTGCCACTGTCCGGCGCACGACCGACGCCACTGCCGACGAAGCCACGACCACACAGGTCACCGCATCCTTCCTGTGGATGTGCAACGGCTATTACGACCACGAGACCCCGTATCGCCCGGAATGGACCGGGGAGGAGGATTTCCAGGGGATCGTCGTGCACCCGCAGCACTGGCCGACCGATCTGGACTGCGCGGGCAAGCGCATCGTCATCGTCGGATCAGGCTCAACTGCGACGACACTGGCGCCGGTGCTGGCACAGGACAGCGCTCACACGACCATGTTGCAGCGCTCACCGTCCTACTACTTCATCGCACCCACGGTCCACGAGCTCGCCGCGACTCTGGAACCGCTGGATCTTCCCGACGAATGGGTCCACGAGATCTTGCGCCGCCAGTACATCAAGCAGACCGATGAGATCGTGACCCTCTCGCGGGAGCAGCCGGAGGCGGCTCGGGAGTTCCTTCTCGACGGCATACGCGACGCGGTACCCGCAGACGTCGACTTCGACAAGCACTTCCTACCCGACTACCGCCCCTGGCAGGAGCGTCTCGTCTCGATCCCCGACGGTGATTTCTTCACGGAGATGCAGGCGGGAAGGCTGACCGTCGAGACGGACACGATCGATCGATTCACCGAACGAGGGGTGCTGCTCGAATCCGGTGAGGAGCTCGAGGCCGACATCGTCGTCACCGCCACAGGCATGACCATGACGTCGTTCGCGAACGTTCCCTTCACCGTCGATGGCGAACAGGTGGATTTCACCGAGCGCATCACATGGCGCGGCATGATGATCACTGGCATCCCGAACATGGCCTTCGCCCTCGGGTATTTCCGGTACAGCTGGACGCTGCGCGTCGACATCGTCAACGACCTGCTGGCTCGCATCTTCAGGCACATGGAGTCCACCGGCTCGACCGTCGTGACTCCCACGCTGCGTCCCCAGGACGAGGGAATGGAGCGACGACCGTGGGTCGACCCGGACAATGTGTCCGCCGGATACATGGTCCGCGCACTCGACCGGCTCTACCGCCAGGGCGACCGAGCCCCCTGGCAGCAGATGCTCGAGTACGATCACGAACGCGAAGCATTCCCCGCTGCGGACATCACAGACGGTCTCTCGTACCGCTGACAACGGAGTCACAACACTCACCATCGAATCCCGTCACATCCCTGAGGAGCAGCAATGCCGCAGATCCCCGTCCGCACCGGAATCACCATGAACTACGAGATCACCGGCAGTGGTGAACCCCTCCTGCTCATTATGGGCACGACCGGATCGATCCCGTTGTGGGGTGAGTTCCGCGCCGGCTTCGAAGGGAAGTACCAGGTCATCGCCTTCGACAACCGTGGCCTGGGCGGAAGCGAGCGCGGCGAAGGACCTATCTCAGTCGACTCGCTGGCCGAGGACGCTTCCGCTCTGCTCGAGGCATTGGAGATCCCCCGCGCGCACGTGCTCGGATGGTCCTTGGGCTCGGCGATCGCGCAGGAACTGGCGCTGGCGCACCCGGAACAGGTCGCGTCTGCGGTCATGTACGCGACCTGGTCGGCCTGCGATGGCTATCAGCGCTCCCTGCTCAGCGCACTGCGACTTCCCTACGTGCATCGTGACTTCGAGACGGCCATGACCGCCACCGGACTCGCCTATTCGCCGGAGATGCTCGACCGACCGGATCTGGCGGAACTCATGGCGCCGTCCCTCCCGTTCCAGCCGCAGACGGAGGAGCAGATGCAGGTGACCGTCGAGCAGTGGGACGCGGACCTCGCATTCGATTCGCGCGATCGGATCCCCGCCATCACCGCCCCCACCCTCGTCGTGGTGGGAGAACAGGATCTGCTCACCCCACCGCGTCAGGCGAAGAAGGTCGCCGATGCGATCCCCGGGGCCCGCTTCGAACTCGTCACCGGGCCCGGCTCCAGCCATGCACTGCACGTCGAACGGACCGAGGACCTGCTGAGGATCGCATTGGACTTCCTGGACGAGCAGCGGATCTGAGCGCATCCCGCCCGCCGATGAACGGCGAGCGGGACAGCCCCCTCACTCCTGCGCGAACAGCGACTTCTCCACGGCGTCGGAGATGTGGGCCGAGGTCATGAGCCCGCTCCCGCCGTCGACGATGTACTGCGAACCGGTCACGTACGCGCCCAGCGGTCCGGACATGACCGCCGCCATCGCCCCCAGCTCCGCGGTCGACGCGTAGCGGCCCAGCGGAACGGCCTGCTTCCACATCTCGTCCCCGGTGGGGCCGGCCAGCCGCGCCATGCCCTCCGTCCCCTCGACGGGCCCCGGCACCAGCGAGTTCGACCGGATGCCGTGCGGGCCCCATTCGACCGCCAAGTTCTTCATGAGCGCCTCGATGCCGGCCTTCGCCGCACCCACGTGGGCCTGGTACTTCATCGCCTTGTACGCCTGACCGGCGCTGATGAAGAGGATCGAGCCGCGGGTCTTCTTGAGGGACGGGAACGTGGCCCGCGCCGTGTGGTAAGCGCCCATGAGGTCGATGTCGACGACGGTCCTGAACGCGTTGGGGCTCATCTTCTCCGCCTGCGCGAAGAAGTTCCCCGCCGCTCCCGCGACCGCGATGCTGATGTCGCCCAGCTCCGCGACGGCGTGGTCGACGGAGGCCTGGAGAGCCTCGGGGTCGCGGACGTCGGCCGTCTGGTAGGCGACTTCGGCGCCCAGGCCGCGCAGCTCCTCGGCGGCCGTCGCGAGCCGCTCCTCCGTCCGGCCGCAGATCGCGACCTTCGCCCCGCAGCGCGCGAACGCGCGTGCGATCCCCAGATTGATGCCGGAACCGCCGCCCGTGATGAAGGCGACGTGGCCCTCCAGCATCGTCGGGGACAGGTTGCTCACCGGATCGTGCGTCGTTGCCTCGGTCATGTC
>DYUK01000291.1 GCA_020743695.1 Brevibacterium senegalense
CACGGCAACCCCACGTGGTCCTACCTGTGGCGCCACCTGGCCGCCGAGGGCCTCACCCGCGGCTGGCGCGTCATCGCCGTCGACCACCTGGACATGGGTTTCTCCGAGCGCCTGCCCCACCCCCGGGCACCCCGCCCCGCCGACCAGGGCATCCGCCGTATTGCGGACCGGGTCGCGGACTTCGACGCGGTCATGACGACGCTCCTGGCTGAGGGCCCGGCACCGTCCGCGCACCCCGTCGTGACGATCGGCCACGACTGGGGCGGGATCATCTCGCTCACGTGGGCGTCCCGCAACCAGGACCGCGTCGCCGCCGCGATCACCCTCAACACGGGCGTGCACGTGCAGGCCGGCGACGGTCTGCCCGCGTCCCTCCAGACGGCGCTGGCCGGACCCATGCTGCCGCTGTCGACGGTCCACACGGACCTCTTCCTCAAGGTCACCCTGTCCCTGGCGGGCGAGTCCCTCACCCCCGCCGCCGAGGCCGGATTCCGCGCCCCCTACCGGGTCGCCTCCCGGCGCGGCGGGATCGGCGGATTCGTCGCGGACATCCCGTTCCCGGACTCCCACCCTTCGTACTCCGAGCTGGCGCAGCTGGGCGAGGACATCGCCGGCTTCACGAAGCCCGCCCTCTTCGTGTGGGGCCCCCAGGACCCCGTGTTCCTCGAGCGCTTCCTGCGCGACCTGCGCACCCGCATCCCGCACGCGGACGTCCACCGCTTCGAGAAGTCCGGCCACATGCTCTCCGAGCAGGAGGACATGCACGGCCTCGTCCTCGACTGGCTGGAGCAGCGCTTCCCGGGCGGCTCGCTCGAGGGCGCGCAGGCCCAGGCGACGACCGAGGCGACCTCGAAAGCGCAGGCGACCGCGGCCTCGGCGACGGCTGCACGGGACGGGCGGACCGAGCAGGCCGACCGGACCGAGCAGACCACGGACGCCCGCTTCATGTTCACGGAGCTCGAGGGGAACGCGGCCTCGGACGCGCTGGCCAGCGTCGACATGTCGCAGACGCCCGTCGCGAAGCTGACATGGCGGCAGCTGCACGACCGGTACCGCGCGATCGCGCAGGGCCTCCACGACCTGGGGCTCCGCCCCGGCGACCGGGTGTCCATGCTGGTGCCGCCGGGCAACGACCTCACCGCCATCCTCTACGCCGTGCTGCGCGCCGGCGGCATCGCGGTCGTCGCGGACGCCGGTCTGGGGCCGCAGGGGATGACCCGCGCGGTCAAGGCTGCCGACCCGCAGTGGATCATCGGCGAGGTGCCGGGCCTCACCCTGTCCCGCGTCGCGGGCTGGCCGGGCCGCCGCATCAGCGTCGACGCGCTGGGCGGTGTGCAGAAGCGCCTCCTCGACGTGGAGACGAGCATCGCGGAGCTGGTCGAGGCGGGAACGTCGGAGTCGGCCTCGGGCACCGTCCTGTCCGCGGAGGACGTGCCCCTGCCGGCGCCGGACGCGGATGCCGTCGTCCTCTTCACCTCCGGCTCGACGGGACCCGCGAAGGGCGTGCGCTACACGCATGAGCGGATGACCGCCCTCATGGCCGTGCTGCGCGACTTCTTCGAGGTCCGCCCCGGCACGTCCCTGGTGGCCGGCTTCGCGCCGTTCGCGCTGCTGGGCCCGGGCATCTCGACCGTCTCGATCACCCCGGACATGGAGGTGACGAAGCCGCGCACCCTCACGGCGACGACCCTGGCGCAGGCGGTCATCGACGGCGAGGCGACGATGATCTTCGCCTCCCCCGCCGCCTACCACAACGTCGTCGCGACGGCCGACGAGCTCACGGACGAGCAGCGGACCGCGCTCACCCGGATCACGATGGTCCTGTCCGCGGGCGCGCCGGTGCCGCTGGCCCTCATGGACGCGCTGGCGGAGCTGTTCCCGCACGCCGCGATCCGATCGCCCTACGGCATGACCGAGGGCCTGCTGCTGACGGAGATCGAACGGGCGGAGGTCGCGGACGCGCTGGCCAACAGCGACGGCGACCTGGGCGTGTGCGTGGGCCGCCCGGTCGACGGGGTGCGCATCGCGCTCGCGCCGATCGAGGAGGACGGGACCCCGTCGGACACGCTGCTGGAGGGCGCGGCCGCGCAGGGGCTCCTGGGCGAGATCGTCGTCCACGCCGCCCACGCGAAGGCCGGGTACGACAACCTCTGGCGCACCACGGAAGAGGCCGCGCGCGACACCGTCGACGGGCTGCTGTGGCACCGGACGAACGACATCGGGCACATCGACTCCTCCGGCCGCATCTGGCTCGAGGGGCGCGTCCAGCACCTCATCACGCCGCCCAGCGGACCGCTGGGCCCGGGCGGTCCCGAGGCTGTCGTCGACACCCTGCCGCTCGTCTACCGCTCCGCGGCCGTGGGCGTGGGTCCGGCGGGCACGCAGGCCCTCGTGATCGTGGTGGAACCGGATGCTCAGATCGCGGGCGCCGTTGCGAACGGACCCGCACCGCTGAGCCTCACGACCCTGGTCCGCGACGCGGTCCGCGAGTCGACGGGGCAGGACGTCGCCGCGGTGCTCGCCTCGAAGGAGTTCCCCACGGACATCCGGCACAACTCGAAGATCGACCGCCCGCGCCTGGCCCGCTGGGCGACGCGCGTCCTGAGCGGCGGGAAGGTGGGCACACCGTGAGC
>DYUK01000292.1 GCA_020743695.1 Brevibacterium senegalense
GATCTGCTCCGGCGTCCCCGTCACAGTCCTGCCGATCATCCGCTCCCGAGCCAGATCGCCCAGCACGGGCTCGCGCCCCAACCCGGCCCGCAGCCACTCGACGTGCCCACGGCCCCCGTTGTTGGGGATCGACGACAGCGGCGTGTCCGCCGGCAGGCGCGTCCCGTCCGGTTGGATGCCCAAGGATGCGTGCGTGATGTACCCGGTGTCCGAGGCGTACTCGAGGAGCTCGGCCTCCTTGGCCCGGGCCTCGGCCTCGGTCGACCCGATGACGAAGCTCATCCCGGGGAAGAACAGGATGTCGTCCGCCCTGCGCCCGTTCGCCACGGCCAACTCGCGGGTCTTCGCGATGTGGTCGCGCGCGACCTCCGGGTTGGGCGGCGCGATGAAGACGGCCTCCGCGTGACGGGCGGCGAATGCGATGCCGCGCGGCGACCCGCCGGCCTGGAACAGCAGGGGCGTGCGCTGGGGGCTGGGCGCCGGCAGGTGTGGGCCCTCGACGCGGTAGCGCTCGCCCACGTGGTGGATCTTGTGGATCTTCGCCGGGTCCGAGTACCGCCCTCCGTCCCGATCGACCAGCACCGCGTCCTCGTCCCACGAGCCCTCCCACAGCTTGTAGGCGACGTCGACGTATTCCTCGGCCCACTCGTAGCGGGCGTCATGCTCGACTAGCGCATCGAGGCCGAAGTTCCGCGCCGCGTTCTCCTGCGTCGACGTCACGATGTTCCACGCGATCCGCCCCTTCGACAGGTGGTCGAGCGTCGAGATCTGGCGGGCGAAGTTGAACGGGTGGTTCTGCATGACGTTCGAGGTGGTCGCCAATCCGATCCGCGATGTCACCGCCGCGAGTGCACCCAGCAGGACGGTCGGATCGTTGCTGGGGATCTGCAGCCCCTCGTGCACGTTGTCCGTGTAGACGCCGTCCGCGGGACCGTAGAGGCCGGAGACGTCCGCGAAGAACATCGCGTCGAACAGTCCGCGCTCCAGGGTACGGGCCAGGTCGGTCCAGAGATCCAGTCCCTCGAACTCGACCTGGTGCGCGTCCGGGTGCCGCCACTGCCCGTGCTGGATGTGCGACGGCGTGTTCATGAGGAAGGCGTTGAAGAGCAGGGGGCGTGTCATGCGGGAACCTCCGAGTGAGCGTGGGTGAGGACATCGGTTGTGTGGGCGGTGACAGAGGGGCCGTCTGGTTCATCTGGGGTGGACGCGTCCGCTGAGCCGGCCGCACCGGCAGCAGACCCGTGCAACCCCAGCGCGCTGGCGACCAGCTGCTGCGTGTAGGGGTGCTCCGGAGTCGCGAAGAGGGACTCCGGGTGCCCTTCCTCGACGATCCGGCCGTTCTTCATGACGAGCACCCGATCGCACAGGTGCGCGATGACGCTCAGGTCGTGCGAGATGAACAGGGCACTCACGCCTCGGTCCCGCCGCAGGTCCGCCAGCAGGTCGAGGATCTGCGCCTGCACGGACACGTCCAGCGCGGACACCGCCTCGTCGAGCACCAGCACGTCCGGGGAACCGGCCAGTGCGCGCGCGATCGCGACCCGCTGCCGCTGCCCGCCGGACAGGGTCGCGGGGTCCCGATCGACGACGGCCGAGGTCAGCCCGACCGCCGCCAGCAGACCCTCGACCCGTGCCGACAGGTCGGTCCGACGGTCCAGCGCCTCCGCCCGGTCCGCCGCGCGCAGGGCGTCGACGAGGATCGCGCGCACCGACCAGCGCGGGTCGAACGAGCTCAGCGGGTCCTGCCACACGACGGACACCCGGTGTCGCAGCCGTCGCCGCTCTGCCGCCGAGGCCCCGGTCCAGTCCCGGCCCAGCAACCGCACCGAGCCCGCGTCCACATCCTCGAGTCACAGCACGATCCGCCCGGTCGTCGACTTCCCCGACCCGGACTCGCCCACGACCCCCAGGATCTCGCCCCGGCCCAGCGTGAGAGACACGTCCGCGACGGCGACGCGGCGCTCGCCGCCGGGGGTCCGGAACGTCTTGCGGACACCGTCGACCTGGAGGACGGTCTCCGGCTCGGAATCCGCCGCCGAGGTCGCGGAGACTCCGGTGACCGCGTCACCTCCGGTCTCCGCGGCCTCGGGCGTGGCGGTCGCAGCCAGGCGGGTGCCGCGGGTGGCCGGTCCCGGTATAGCGCGGACAAGCGCCTTCGTGTACGGGTGCTGCGGGTCGGTCAGGACCTGCTGGGGTGCGCCGCGCTCCACGACCTCGCCCGAGCGCATGACGAGCACCTCGTCCGCGACATCCGCCACGACGGCCAGATCGTGGCTGATGAGGAGGAGGGCCTGGCCGGCGGCTCGGCGCTGGGCGAGCATCTCGAGGACCTGCGCCTGGACCGTCGAGTCCAGGGCGGTCGTGGGCTCATCCGCGATGAGGATCTCCGGTCCCGCTGCGATGGCAGACGCGATGAGCGCTCGCTGGCGCAGCCCACCGGACAGCTGGGCCGGCCGTTCCTTCGCGCGGAGGGCGGGGGAGGGGATGCCTGCGTCGGCGAGGAGCTCGTGGACGCGTTCGCGGCGGGCTCGGCGGGGCAGGTCCGTGTGCAGGCGCAGGGCCTCGTCGATCTCCTGCCCGATCCGTCGCAGCGGGTCCAGTGAGACGAGCGCGTCCTGCAGGACGAAGCCCACGCGGCCGCCGCGGATGCGCTGCCACTGGCGGGCCGAGGCCGCCAGCAGGTCGATGTCGCTGGCGAGCACCAACCGGTCCGCGCTCACCTGCGCGCCAGCGCCCGTCAGCCCCACGAGGGTGCGGGCGGTCAGGCTCTTGCCGGACCCGGACTCTCCCACCAGGGCGACGCTGCGACCGGGCCGCAGCTCGAACGAGACGCCGCGCACCAGAGGCCGCGGCACGTGCGCGAACCCGATCGAGAGGTTCTCCACGGTCAGGAGCGGGTCGCCGGGAGGTGCGGAGTCAGCGGCAGTGGAGGCGGCCTCGGCGGTCGCGGGATCGGCGGAGGGGTCGGTCGCCTCCTGCAGTGCGGTCGGGTCGAGCGTGCGGGTGTCGAGTGCTGAAGTCATGTCAGCGGTCTCCTTCCAGGCGGTCGCGCAGGTGCGCGCCCACGGTCGTGGTGGCGAGCGAGAGGGTGATGATGACGAGGCCGGGGATGACGACCAGCCAGCCGGCGGCGGTGAGGTAGGAGCGGCCGGCGTCCAGGAGGGCGCCCCACTCGGGGGACGGGGGCGCGACGCCCAGGCCCAGGAACGCGAGGCTCGACGCCCACACGATCGACTGGCCCACCGACATCGTGAACACGCCCACCAGCGGCCGCAGCGCATTGGGCAGCACGTGCTGGGCGAGGATGCGCACCCGCGAGTGCCCCAGCACCCCGGCCGCCTCCGCATACCCCGAGTCCGCCGCCGCATGCAGCTGCGCCCGGATCATCCGCGCGTAACCCGGCGCCGAGCCCACGCCCACCGCGACGGCCAGCGTCGTGGGGCTGGGCCCGAACACGCCCACCACCAGCAGCGCCAGCAGCAGAGTGGGGAACGCGAAGAGGATCTCGATGACGCGGTCGACGACGGCGGCGACGGCCCGCCCCACCAGGGTCAGGCACGCGAGCACCAGCGCCAGGCTCAGGCT
>DYUK01000293.1 GCA_020743695.1 Brevibacterium senegalense
GGTGACCTGGCGAAGGCGTTCGACGGGGACGGCTACCAGGTGATGATCGTGGCCAACAAGTACCAGACCGGCTTCGACCAGCCCAAGCTCTGCGCCCTGTACGTGGACAAGAAGCTCTCCGGCGTGCTGGCCGTGCAGACGCTCTCCCGGCTGAACCGCGCGGCGCCGGGCAAGGACACCACCTACGTGCTGGACTTCGTGAACTCCGAAGACGACATCCAGGCCGCCTTCGAGCCGTACTACGCCGGCGCGAAGCTGGAGACGGTGACGGACCCGAACCTGATCCATGACCTGGGGACGAAGCTCGACGCCGCGGGTGTGTACGACTGGGACGAGGTCGACGCGTTTGCCGAGGTGTGGGTCGCGTGGAAGCCGGGGAGAGGGCAGGAGGGCCTGCAGGCTGCGCTGGAGCCCGTGGCATACCGGTTCCGCAAGGAGCTGGCGCATGCGCGGATGAACCAGGACGAGACACGCGTGAACGAGCTCGTGCTGGTGCGCAAGGACATGCGGTCCTTCGTCAGCCTCTACGACTTCCTCTCCCAGATCTACGAGTTCGGGGACACCGAGCACTACAAGCGGGCGCTGTTCCTGCGGCACCTGGTGCAGCTCGTGAGCGATCAGCCCGGCGGTGAGGAGCTGATCGACCTGAGTGACGTGCAGCTGTTCAGCATCCGGCAGAAGAAGACGTCCTCGGGGGATATCGCGTTGACCGGTGGGGTCGCGCTGAAGGGGACCACCGCTGTGGGAGGCGGGCAGGTGCGTGAGAAGCAGCGCGGGCCGTTGGAGGAAGTGATCGAGAAGATCAACGAGATTTTCGCCGGCGAAGGCGTGGATGCCTCCCCGTCCCAGCAGGAGGCGTGGGTCAGTGCCCTCGTGGCGCCGCTCATGGAGGACGAGAAGCTGCTGGGGCAGGCCGGAGCGAACTCGCTGGAACAGTTCCTGGCGAGCCCGAACCTGGAACGGTCAGCGATGGGCGCCGTGTACGCGAATGAGGACGCCTTCGTGAAGATGACGGACATCGTGGGCAGGGGCGGGGACCCGTCCAAGATGATCGTCGCCGCGATCGGCGAGTACCTGTACTGGAAGGTGCGGAGCGAGGGGGCTGGGCCGGTGGATGTTGCCCATGGACGGTCCGCCGTCTTCGCTGACGAAATGGCCCCTTCGCAGGGCACTTCCGCCGATGAGAGGGCGAGCGCGACGCCGTCGCGCGTCCGGAAGGGGAACTGAGATGGCACATCCCAAGACACTGCAGGTCTTCCTGATGGACGGTGCACCCACCGGTCGGCTGAAGTGCACCCTCGACAACTGGACGGGCCTCGTCTACGTGGTGCCACGCACCAGTCTCAACGCGGACGGGCACCCCGAGGCGTTCGAAGGCACCGGTGTGTACCTGCTGCTGGGGCAAGACGCCGATTCCGGCGACGACGTCGTCTACGTCGGGCAGGCTGTCGGGCGGGCCAACGGCAACGGCATGGTAGGCAGGATCCGGGAGCACGTCCGGGAAGAGGCGCACGACTTCTGGAACCGAGCCATTCTCCTCTCCACCCTCGGGGACACCTTCGGCCCCACGGAGGTGACCTACCTGGAGCACTACTTCCACCAGGCGGCCACCACGGCCGGGCGCTTCACCGTGGACAACGCGGTGGCGCCCTCCCAGGGCAACGTCACGCAGGAGAAGAGGGCGGAGCTGGAGGAGTACGCCGACAAGGCCAAGCTCCTGATCAGCGCCCTGGGGCACCGCGTCTTCGAGAGCGCCGACGGCTCACATGCCGCGGCCGCGGCGGGCCGGACCACCCAGGCGCCCGAAGCGGCGCCGAAGCGCACCCTGTTCACCATGACGGTCAACGGCGTCAGAGCCCAGGGACACCCGACGCCGGACGGGTTCGTCGTCCTGCGGGGCAGCGGCCTCATGGAGGGGCTGCGACCCAGCGCACCCCCCGGCGTCCGGGCGGGCCGGGAGCGCTTCGCCGACCACATCGGTGCCGACTGGGTGCTGACCGAGGACGTCTCCTTCACCAGCTCCTCGGCCGCGGCGGGATTCGTGGCGGGTGGGAGCATGAGCGGGCCGTCCTCATGGCGGGCGCCGGACGGGCGCACGCTCGGCGAGGTCGAGGCCGCCTCGGCCGCGCCGGAGCCCATGGAAGACGACGCCTGATGAGGACGCGGCCGACCGCCTTGGATGCCGCCGTCGACCATCCGCGGGGTGCCCAGAGCGACGCCCAAGGACCGGGGACGGGGCGCTCCGGGTCGTTGACCGCGAACGTCATGACCGTCGCGGACGCACTGCGCGACCCTCGTCTCCGTATCCCCGAGTACCAGCGGCCCTATACGTGGTCCACGACGAACACGGGGCAGCTCGTCGAGGACATCCGTCGCTTCCGTGCGGCCGCGTCCTACCGGATCGGCACCATGATCGTGCACGCTGAGGACGGCCGGCTGGACATCGTCGACGGCCAGCAGCGGTACATGACCTTCGCCCTGATCGCGCTCGCACTGCAGGAGGTCCTGGGCGACACCGCCGAGCGCGCCGAGCACCAGCGTGCGGCCCTGGACCGCGCGGCGGCCATCGAGCTGCCGCCGGGCCGCCGGGACGTGTCGGAGCGCCACATCGTCGAGAACCACCGCCTCATACTGCAGACATTCCGGTCCTGGGACAGCACCGAGGTCGAGGACTTCGCGGACTACTTCCTGGACCGTTGCACGCTGGTGCGCCTGATCATCAGCGACCTCGACGCGGCCTTCCAGATGTTCGACTCGCAGAACACCCGCGGCCGGGCGCTCCTGCCCACCGACCTACTGAAGGCCTACCACCTCCGCGCCTATGGTGAGGCCACATCGGACCGGGCGGCGATCCTCGCGGCCGTGCGGGAGTGGGAAGCTACCCCGCCGTTCGAGATCCACCATCTCTTCTCGCGTCTGCTCTATCCGATCCTCCGCTGGAGCGCCGGTGAGTCCCTGCCGCGCGACGGCTTCACCGCGTCCCGGATCGGAGCGTTCAAGGGGATCTCCGAAGGGCCGACGGGCCTCGGCCGACTGCCCTGGGCGCACGGGCTTCTCATGGCCAAGGCCCACGTGGACGACTACAACAGGCGAAACGCCGCGCTGATCGCGCACGGTGCCCTTCCTCCGCTGGAATTCCCGTTCCAGCTGACCCAGCCCGTCACCGACGGCGAGATGTTCTTCCGCCTGGTGCACCACTACACCCGGCTCGCGAGGGCCCTCGGCGTCTCCGCGACGGACGCCGAGCAGACCGCCGGGGACGACGCCCGTCGTGGGAGGGAGAACAGGCGATTCCAGACGATCACCCGGCTCGTCCGGGCCACCGGTACCGGCGCTGGCTACCGCTACACACAGGAGCTCTACGGAGCGCTGCTGCTAGCCTACGCGGACCGGTTCGGCGACCACGACATCGAGCGCGCCGCTCTCGTGCTCGCACGGCATGCCTTCGCATTGAGAACGCGGTTGACGCGGGTCTACCCGCGCTCCGTGGAACTTCACGCGCTGGGCCAGCACGGGGCGCCGGACCTGGAGGACCGGGTCAACCTGTTCCGCCTGATGAGGAGCAGCCTGGACCCCGCC
>DYUK01000294.1 GCA_020743695.1 Brevibacterium senegalense
GCGGACGGCCTCGGGCGCTGTGGTTCCCACGGGCGACGGACCGGGCTGGGACCCGGCCGACCCCCTGGTCGTCCGCGCGAGCTGGGAGGACGAGCGCCGGCGCGGCCGCTGGATCGTCCCGCCGTTCATCCGCGTCGAGTCGACGGGCGCCACCGCGGAACTCAACTTCCTCGAGGTCGACTCGTACCCGCAGCGCATCCAGGTAGAGCTGCGCGGCGCGATGGGGGCGTGCGTCCTCGTCGTCCCCGACGGCTGGGGCGCGGACGTCTCCCGCGTCGAGGGATCGTGGGGCACCCGGAAGTCGCTGGTCGACGAGGTGGCGAGCGACGGGATGCCCACGATCGCGGTCCACGGATCGCTGGGGATGAGCAGCCTCACCGTCCGCTACGCCAACTGGTTCGACCGGCGCCGGATCGAGAAGAGGGCCTGACCCATGCTGGGCGAAGCATCCACGCTGGCCATCACGATCATCACGGTCTCGTTCTTCTCGATCCTCGTGCTCGCGGGGATCCTGGTCGCCCGGGTCGTGCGCGACCCGGACAAGGCGATCGGCGCCCGCACCCGCAAGCGGTGGGAGGAGCACGAGGACGCCAGGCGGCTGGAGCAGGAGCGGCGTAGGCTGGAGGAGGAGCGCAGGCTCGGCGAGGAGCCGGGCCAGCGCGACGGACCGGACGACGACGGGCCGGATGGCACGGACGGTCCGCATCGCCACGACGAGGAGGGCGGGACCCATGAGTGACAGGACGTACAGGATCGCGGTCATCCCCGGCGACGGGATCGGCACGGAGGTCATGCCGGAGGGGGTGCGGGCCCTGCACGCCGCCGCGGACGCCTACGGCTTCGACCTGGACCTCCTGGAACTGGACTGGGCCAGCGCGACCCACTGGCAGCAGCACGGCACGATGATGCCGGACGACTGGGCGGAGCAGCTGGAGAGCGTCGACGCGATCTTCTTCGGCGCCGTGGGCTGGCCGGAGGTCGTCCCGGACCACGTGAGCCTGTGGGGGTCCATCCTCCAGTTCCGCCGCGTCTTCGACCAGTACGTGAACCTGCGACCGGTCAAGCTGCTGCCCGGCGTCCGCAGCCCGCTGGCGGACCGTCAGCCCGGCGAGGTCGACTTCTACGTGGTCCGCGAGAACACGGAGGGCGAGTACTCGTCCGTGGGCGGGCGCATGTTCGAGGGCACGGACCGCGAGACGGTCATCCAGGAGACGGTCATGACCCGCACGGGCGTCGACCGGGTCCTCGCCTACGCGTTCGATCTGGCGGAGAAGCGCCCGGCGAAGAAGCTCACGTCCGCGACGAAGTCGAACGGCATCGCGATCACGATGCCCTACTGGGACGAGCGGGTGGCCGCGATGTCGCAGTCCTACCCGTCCGTCGACGTCGACCAGTTCCACATCGACATCCTCGCCGCGAACTTCGTCCTGCACCCGGACTGGTTCGACGTGGTCGTCGCCTCGAACCTGTTCGGCGACATCCTCTCCGACCTGGGGCCCGCCTGCGCCGGCACGATCGGCATCGCCCCCAGCGCCAACATCAACCCGGAGGGCACCTACCCGTCCCTCTTCGAGCCGGTCCACGGGTCCGCCCCGGACATCGCCGGCAAGGGCATCGCGAACCCGATCGGGCAGATCTGGTCCGCCGCCCTCATGCTGGAGCACCTGGGCGAGGCCGAGGCCGCCGCCGCCATCGAGGCCGCGTTCGCCCAGGTCGTGGAGACCGGGGACCCCGAGGTCGTGACCCCCGACCTGGGCGGGTCCGGCACCACGGCCGGCCTGGGTCAGGCGATCGCCGAGGCGATCACCCCCGACAGCGCTGGTGACGGCTGAGCCTCATCCGCGGATGAGGCCCGCCTCCCGCGCCTTCGCCACGGCGTCGGTGCGGGAGCGGGCTCCCAGCTTCTCGAAGACGTGCACGAGGTGCGTCTTCACCGTCGACTCCGACACGAACAGGCGCGCGGCGATCTGCGCGTTCGACAGGCCCTCCGCCACGGCCTCGACCACCTCGAGTTCACGCGCGCTCAGGCTCACGCCGGGCGCGCGCATCCGTTGCATGAGCATCGCGGTCACGTCCGGGGACAGTGCCGTCTCACCGGCCGCAGCGCGGCGGATGCCGTCCAGCAGCTGGTCCGGTGGCGTGTCCTTGAGCAGGTAGCCCGAGGCCCCGGCCTCGATCGCGGTCACGACGTCCGCATCGCTGTCGTAGTTCGTGAGGACGAGGACGTGCGGGGCGTCCGGACCGGAGGAGCGGATCCGACGGGTCGCCTCCGCCCCGTGGACCACCCCGGCGCCGCTGCCCAGCTGCAGGTCCATGAGGACGAGCTGGGCGGGCACCTGCGCGGCCAGCCGGACGATCTCCTCGCCCGTCGCGGCCTCACCCACGACCTCGATCCCGTCGTCCGTGGCCAGCAGGGCCGTGATCCCGGCCCGCACCACCGGATGGTCATCGCACACCAGCACCCGCACCGTCATCGTGCTTCACTCCCCTCCGTCGTCGGATCGTCTGTCGTCACGCCGTCGGTCATCGGCGCTTCACCGCTACCGGCCATGTTCGCCCCGTCGGTCGGTCGTATCCGCGTCCCGGAAGACCGCCGTCACTCGGGTGCCCTGACCCGGACTCGAGTCGACGCTCAGCGTCCCGCCCACCGCGGCGACTCGCCCGCGCATGACGTCGAGGCCGAACGAGTCCGACTCCGCGGACGGTCGCACACCGTCAGGGTCGAACCCCCGACCGTCGTCCGCGATCTCCACCTTCGCCCGCCCCGTCTCGTACGTGAGGGCCACGGTCACCGTCTGCGCGTGCGCGTGGGCGACGGCGTTGCCCAGTGCTCCCTGGACGACGCGCAGGATCGTCGTGTCGACGGACCGCGGCAGCGAGCGGGCGGTGCCCTGGGAGCGGAAGGCGACGGCGGCCTCGGCGACGGTGTCCGCCTCCGCCACGACGCGGGCCAGCGCGTCCGGCAGGGTCGCGGCCGCCAGTGCGGGCGAGGACAGGGCACGGATGAAGGCGCGGGTCTCCGCCAGCGCGGCGCCGGCGGACTCCTTGGCGAGCGCGATTTCGCGGCGCCCGGCCGCGTCGTCGTCCAGGCGGCGTTCCGCAGCGCTCAGCAGCAGCTGGATGCTGGAGAGGCTCTGGGCGACGGTGTCGTGGAGCTCGGCGGCCATGCGGGTGCGCTCCGTCTCGACGCCGGCGGCGCGCTCCGTCTCCGCCAGCTGCGCCTGCGCGGCCAGGAGTCGGTCGACCAGCTGCTCGCGGGCGCGGACCTCGCGGACCAGGGTGCGCACGCCCACGCCGATCGCGACCGCCACACCGGCACCCACGAGCGGACCCGTCACCCCACCCACGGACAGGCCGCGGTGGGCGGCCAGCGCGGTGATGGCGATGAGGGCGAGCGCGAACACCCCCGCCGGACCCCACCAGTCGGGCAGCAGGTGGAGGACGAGGAAGAAGAGGGGGAACACGAGGAACGCCCCGTCCGGCGCCAGCACGGTCGTGCCGATCCACAGGACGGTGAGCGCTGCGAGCCAGACGAGAGGTGCGCGGGGTGTGCCTGAACGTCCCGGTTCAGTGTCTGAGCGGCCCGCGCCTGTGCCGGATCGTCGGCCTGTCGACGGGGAACCGGAGCGGTCTCTCAGCAGCACGACTCCCAGCACGTAGACGACCTCGAAGGCGAGGACGAGGCCGATCGCCAGCGCGGGACTCACCGCGTCGCGCTCGAGGGCGCGCACGACCACCAGCACACCCAGCCCCACGATGAGGCCGTGGAGACACCACTGGAGCGCTCGAGCCACGGTGGAGGCGGACAGGGACGAGTCGCTCATGACTCCACGCTACTGCGTGCACGGCCGCGTCGCGCCGGATCCGGGGGCGTGCGGAGGCAGATCCATCGAAAGGACGAGGGCGGCCTCCATCGTCCGCATTCCGGGGACCGATCGCCCGTCCGATGTGGAGACGCGCTCCGCCGCCCACGATTGAAGGGTCGGGCGATCACCGCCCACCGGACCACTCACCCTCGACCACCTGGAGGCCCTCATGTTCCTCGCTCGCCGCGACATGGTCTTCGCCCGCGGACGCTTCGCCCTCATCACCGCGGTCGTCCTGCTCATCACCCTGCTCATCGGGCTCCTGTCCGGTCTGACCGGTGGTCTGGCCCAGCAGAACATCTCTGCGATCCAGTCGCTGGAGCGCGACCGGATCGTCCTGGAGGCGGAGACCTATGACGAGTCCCAGCTGAGCCAAGACCAGGTGGACGCGTGGCGTGGTTCCCCCTCCGTGGCGTCTGTTCGGGAGGTCGGCATCCTCCGCTTCCAGATCGACCCGACGGAAGGGGACGCGGCCGGTGTCAACGCCGCGATCCTGGGCGGCACGGAGGACTCCCCGGAGCGCGATGGCCACGTACGGCTGAGCGCCACCGCCGCAGAGGACCTGGGCGCGACGGACGGCGACACCGTCACCGTGCTGGGCCTGGACCTGACCGTCGACGTCCTGGACGAGGACCGCTGGTACGCGCATTCCCCCGTCGCCTACGTGACCGGTGACGACTGGCAGGAGATGGAGACGCGGCTGGGCCGTGACGACTCCGTCGCGACCGCATTGGCGATCGACCTGACGGACAACGCGGACGAGGAGCAGCTGGAGCAGCTGGCGACCCAGACCTCGACGACGGTGAACGGCACCGTCGACTCGCTCCTGGCGATCAGCTCGTTCCGGTCGGAGATCGGCTCGCTGCTGCTGATGGTGGGCATGCTGTTCGGCATCAGCGCACTGGTCGTCGGCGCGTTCTTCACTGTCTGGACGATGCAGCGCACCGGCGACGTGGCGGTCCTCAAGGCGCTGGGCGCCTCGACCCCGTCCCTGCTGAAAGACGCGCTGGGGCAGTCGCTGGCGGTCCTCATCGCCGGAGTGGGCGGCGGCATCCTGCTGACGACCGGACTGGGGTTGGCCATCGCCGGTGTGCTGCCGTTCGTCGTCAGCTGGTACACGACGGCCCTGCCCGCGGCACTCCTCATCATCCTGGGCCTGGCCGGTGCCGCGTTCGCACTGCGGTCCGTCACGAAGGCCGATGCACTGACCGCCCTGGGCTCCGCGCGCTGACGGCGCGGACGGGGCTCAGCGGCTGACGCCGGCATTTGGGACCCGGGTCCGGACCTCACGCGCACCACCCCTCCTCGACAACCACACTCCGAAAGGACCCCCATGCTCTCCCTCACGGACATCACCCTCACGTTCCCCGATGGCGACGGCCGCATCACCGCCGTCGATGACGCCACGCTCGAGGTCGCAGGTGGCTCCGTCGCAGGCCTCACCGGGCCGTCGGGCTCCGGCAAGTCGAGCCTGCTGGCGGTCGCGTCGACGCTCGTGAAGCCCGATTCCGGCACCGTCTCGATCGCGGGTGTCGATGCGACGCGGATGAATCAGAAGGAGTCCGCCCGTCTGCGCCGCGAGCAGATCGGGATCATCTTCCAGCAGTCGAACCTCGTGCCCTCCCTGACCGCGCGCGAGCAGCTGCTGGTCATGGGCGAGATGGACGGGAAGCGCGCGAATCGGTCGGCACGCCAGCGGGAGGCGGACGAGCTGCTGGAGATCGTTGGGCTGAGCGCCCACCGGGACGCCCGGCCCGCGGCGCTGTCCGGTGGTCAGCGCCAGCGCGTCAACATCGCCCGGGCACTCATGGGATCGCCGGCCGTCCTCATTGTCGACGAGCCCACGTCGGCCTTGGACCGGGCACGCAGCGAGGAGATCATCGGACTCATCGTCGACCTCACGCGCGAACTGGGAACGGCGACCCTGCTCGTCACCCACGACCTGGAGCTCATGCCGCGCTTCGACACGACCCACCGAATGGTCGACGGGCAGCTCTCCCTCATGCCAGCTGCAGTGGGCGCCGGGGTCTGAGCGGGGCACTCGGCTCCGCGCATCGCCCCATCTACCTCACGCTTCTCTCGCAAACTGCATGCGAGCATTCCCATACTTCGCGAGAACCGTTGGGGAGCAGTACGAGTCTGCCGAAGGGCCCCATCTACCTTGCGCTTCTCTACCGAAGTACGTGCGAGCATTCTTGTACTTCGCAAGAACCGTTGCGAGGAGAGTGGGCGTCGAGGCCAAGGCTGACGGTGGCGCAGGAGAGTCGCGCGGGCGCGCGAACGCCTCACAAGAGAGACACCGCTCAGATCTCGGCGCCCTCCGGACGCTCGACGATCGGGCCGCGCTTGCGCTTCTCCTGCTGGACGACCATCGGCCACTCGCCGGTGCTCGTGTCCGTGTCCTGCTCAGCGGCGGCGATCTCGTCCGGAGTGCCGCCCACGACCTCGGCGTCGTCGTCACCGCTCAGAGGTGCGGACTCGCGGACCTCGACCTGTGCGTGCTTCTCGCGTCCGAACAGGTAGAGCAGCAGCTCAACCGGCATGCCGACGACGGTCACGGTCGAGTTGTTCGTGCGGCCGGCGCGCAGTTCATCGAAGCCGCGCGGCTTGAGCACCAGGTGAAGTCCGCGACGCAGCGCGTACGGGAGGGCGAGAGCGCGCACCAGGGGCAACATGTCCTTCTGGACGTCAGTGCCCAGCTCCCGGACGTGCCAGCCGGGCTGGGCGCGGCGGACGTCCTCGTGGTGGATGAGGAACTCCGCGGTGTTCATGATCGAATCCACGCCCACGCCCCACGAGCTGGGGTTCCAGGCGGTGGGGCCCTGCGCCAGCTTCCCCACCAGTTCGATCCAGGGGGTGTTCCGCAGGAGCTCGTCGACACGCTCGTGCCGCTTGGCGAACAGCTTGAGGTGCTCGCCCATGATCGCCGGCAGATCCCGGTCGCGCATGACCAGGTGGACGGCGAGGTCACGGGTCTTCCATCCCTCGCACAGTGTGGGAGCGTCCGGTCCCACCTTCCGGAGGAGGGAGGCCAGTCTCAATCGTTCTTCACGTGCGAGCGAAGTCATATCCCAAGCGTGCCCCAGTCCTCACCGCGTGTCGAGGACTGCCGCGCCCATGTCGTCCGATGGACAGAAAGACGTCACCGTTTGATCAGGTGCGAACGGATCACAGAGCGTCACCGGGAGTCCCGCACTGCGTCCACCGGAGCCCCGCGCTGCGACTCACCCGGCATCCCGCACCGCCTGCTCCCACGCGGTGAGGAAGTCCGCGGTCCGGGACAGCGACCGCATGTCCGCCAGGTCGTCGCCGCGCGTGGGTCCGTCCGTGTCGATGACGATGAGCGCACCCCGCTTCGCGGCCGCCCGGACGAACCGCAGGCCGCTCATGACAGCCAGCGAGGAGCCCAACACCACCAGCGCATCCGCGGCCTCGACGAGGTCGCGGGCCCGCTCGACGACGCGCGTGTCGACGGTTTCGCCGAAGAACACGACGTCCGGTTTGAGCAGTCCGCCGCACTGCGGGCAGTCGCGCACGCGAAAGCCGCGTGTCTGCTCCAGCTCCGCATCGCCGTCCGGTGCGACCTCGATCTCCCGAGGATCCACGTCGATGCGGTCGAGGAAGTCGGGGTTGAGCGCCGTCAGTTCGTCCTGCAGCCACTGCCGGGAGTACGTCCGACGGCACGTGAGGCAGAGGACTCGGTCCAGCCGACCGTGCAGCTCGACGATGCCGCGCACCCCGGCCAGCCGGTCCAGCCCGTCGACGTTCTGGGTGATCGTCCCCGCCAGCCGCAGCGCGGCCAACGCCCGATGCCCGTCATTGGGCTCCGCCCATTCGATCCGGTCCCAGCCCACCCAGCTGCGCGCCCAATACCGGGAGCGCTGGAGGGGCCCGGCCAGAAACGCCTGGTAGGTCATGGGCGAGCGCGGCGACGCGTCCGGTCCGCGATAGTCCGGGATGCCCGAGGCAGTGCTCATCCCCGCCCCCGTGAGCGCGACCGTGGACTCCGCGCCCACGGCCAGGAGCCGCTCGATGATCTGCTCGTCCGGGTGCGACGGCTCTGCTGGTCGTTCCCTGCCGCGCATCGGATCGCGGATCACCGCCATTGCACCACTACCTCACTGGTCGTCCCCGGCCGGGCTCACCGGCACTACCCTGTCACTGTGTCGGACCCGGCCGCACGGTCGGGGCACTGCGCCCCGCCGCCCACCTCCAGGAGCACCATGTCCTCGCTCGCTCTGACCCTCACGATCGTCATCACGATCGTCCTCGTGCTCGCGGCCGTCGGTGTCCTCATCCTGCTGGCACGTACGCTGCAGCGGAGCGCGGAGCAGAAGCACCGACCCCACACCCGCCGGGCCGCACAGGACGAGCCCAGCTCACAGCCTCGCCCCGTCGACGATCCCTCGCGCACCGACGACGCGCCCTGACGCTCAGTGCTCCCGGATCCAGTCGATGACCGCGCCGGAGACCACCTCCGGCTCCTGCTCCGGCAGCCAGTGCGTGGCTTCGGGGATCTCGACGAACCGGTAGTCGGCCTCGACGTGGTCACCCGTGAGCTCCGCCGCTCCCCGGGTGAACGCCAGGTCCTCGCTGCCCCACACGTAGAGCGTGGGCACGGTGATAGGGGTGAGCCGCGGCGTGTGCCCCAGCCCCAGTGCCCGGTAGTACGCGAGCGCAGCGGCGAGCACCTCGGGCTCGGAGAACCGGTCGACGTACGACTGCACCCGCTCCGGTGACACCGCGTCGCCGTAGATCGCGGCCAGTCGCCTGCCGCCGTCGGCCAGCATCCGCGCCTCGACCCCGGCGGGGTCTTTCCGGATCTGCCGCAGGTAGTGCATGCGCTCGTACTGGTCCGGATCCTCCTCGATCCGCCGGCCGTGCCCGGTGGGGTGCGCGGTGGAGACGGACGTGAACGTCAGCAGGTCGTCCGGGTGCTGCGCCGCGTAGTGCCAGCCCAGGATGCCGCCCCAGTCGTGCCCCACCAGGTGGAACCGCGTCAGTCCCCACGCCCGCACCAGTGCGCGCAGGTCCGCGACCAGCAGCTCGACCGTGTAGTCCTCGACCTCACCGGGCCTGGCTCCCGGCGAGTACCCCCGCTGGTCGTACGCGATCACGTCGATGCCCGCGTCCGCGAGCGCTCGAGCCGTGTCCTCCCAGCACGCCGCGAACTGCGGCCAGCCGTGCACCAGGACCGCCACCGGCCGGCCCCCGTCCGCGGACTCCCCTGCTCCCGAGGCCGTGGTCGACTCCGTGCCCTCGGTCCCGTCTGCGTCCGCGGCCGTGACCGCCCCCGCTCCCGAGGCCCCGGTCCCGTCCGCGACCGAGCCCACCCCGGTGACGCGGAACCCGTCGAAGACGAGGTCCCCCACCTGCGTCGTGAAGGTCTCCCCGCCCAGCCGGGCCGCGACGGAGGCGTTGTCGAAGGGACTGCCCACCACGTCGCTCGCCGCCCGGCCACCGGCATCGTTCATGTGATCCACGTCTCCCATGGGTCCACCCTAAGCCTGGATCCCGCGCTTCGTGCTCTCTACGCTGGCGCCATGACAGAGACGCGCTGTCCGTCACTGCTGTTCCTCCATGGAGCCGGAGGGCTCGACGAGGACCAGGCGCTCGCCCGGACCCTCGCCGATTCCGTGGGCGCGCACCTCGTGATGCCCCGACTGCCGGACACGGACATGACCGTCGAGGGATGGGCGGCGCCCATCCGCACGGCGCTGGCCGGACTGGATGCACAGGATCACGTCGTCGGGCACTCCTTCGGCGCCTCGATCCTTGTGACGGTCCTGGCAGAGTCGACGTGGCCGGTCTCCCGGGCCGCACTGCTGGGGATGCCGAACTGGAGCCCGGAAGGATGGGACGTCGAGGACTACGTCCCAGCGAGGACGCCACCTGCGGTGTCCCTCGAACTGCACCACTGCGCCGACGACTCCGTGGTCCTCTTGAGTCACCTCGCACTCAACGGCGCAGAGCTGCCCGGCGCCTCGCTGCGGACGCACGACACGGGCGGACACCAGTTCGACGGTCCCGCGCACGCACTTCTGCTCTGACGCTTCCGGTTGAGCCTGTCCGGCCTGAGGCCGCACGGGTACCGTGGACACATGGCACGCATCCTGCTCATCCACCACTCGCCCACGGAGTCGACGCAGCGGATCGCGGACGCCGCGATGAGCGCCGCGCAGATCCCGGAGCTCGAGGAGCTGGGGGACCTGGAGCTGATCGAGGTCGCCGCCCTGGAGCCGGACATCGACCAGGTGCTGGCGGCGGACGCCTACGTGCTGGGCACGACGGCGAACTTCGGCTACATCTCCGGTGCGCTCAAGCACTTCTTCGACACCGTCTACGACCACGTCCGCGAACCCACGGCCGGTCGCCCGTTCTCCTACTGGATCCACGGCGGCTACGACACGACCGGTGCGGAGAAGGCGATGGAGGCGATCACCACCGGCCTGGGATGGTCACTCGCTCAGCAGCCGGTCGTCTGGACCGGCGCCGTCGAGGACGAGCACCTGGAGCGGGTCCAGGAGATGACCGCGACCGTCATGGCGGCGACCGCGGACTGACAGCCTGCCGGGCCCCGACCGGACGGGCCCCAGAGTAGGCCCCTCCTCCTCGGGTTCCCTCAGCGCAGCACGACCGTGCGTCCGCCCTGGAGGATGATCCGGTGCTCGGCGTGCATGCGGACGGCATCCGTGAGGGCCGCGACCTCCGCGTCCTGGCCGTGGCGCTGCAGATCCGCAGGGCTGAAGGAGTGGTCGACCGGCGCGATGCGCTGGGAGATGATCGGGCCCTCGTCCAGGTCGCTGTTGACGTAGTGGGCTGTGGCGCCCACCATCTTGACGCCGCGCTCGAACGCCTGGTGGTAGGGCTTCGCCCCCTTGAAGCTGGGCAGGAACGAGTGGTGGATGTTGATGCAGCGGCCGGTCAGCTCTCGGCTGAGCTCCTCCGACAGCACCTGCATGTAGCGGGCGAGCACGACCAGCTCGGCACCCGTCTCGCGGACGATCTCGAGCAGGCGGGCCTCGGCCTCCGGCTTCGTGTCCTTGGTGACGGGGACGTGGTGGAAGGGCACCCCGTGCCATTCCACGAGCGACCGGTGGTCCGGGTGGTTGGACACGACCGCGACGATGTCGATCGGCAGGTGGCCGGCCTGCGTGCGGTAGAGCAGGTCGCGCAGGCAGTGCTCCCACTTCGAGACCATGAGCACGACGGGCATGCGCCGCCCCAGCGGCCGCAGGTCCAGGTCCATGTCGAACTCACCGGCGACCGCGTCGAGGTCCTCCCGCAGCCCCGCGACCGCGGGGGTGGCCTGGTCAGCGGCACTGTCCACGGCCTCGGCGGCGGTGTGCCCGGACCCGTCTGCAGACGGGAGGGTGAAGGCGAACCGGGCGAAAAACGTGCCGTGGACCGCGTCCTCGAAGGTCTTGGACTCCGTCACGTTGCCGCCGTGGCGAGCGAGCACGCGGCTGATCCCGGCCACGATGCCCGGCTGGTCTGTGCAGTGGAGGGTCACGACGAAGGAGGCGGGCACGGCGGCGGATGCGGACGACGAGGTCATGGGCACATTCAAGCACTGCCCCGGTTGGCCGATCCGCAGGGGGCTGGACTAGACTGGATCCCGGCTTCCCACGCGGCGTCATCTTGCGAACTCCCCCAGGGCCGAAAGGCAGCAAGGGTAAGTGAGCTCTGGCGGGTGCGTGGGAAGTCCTTTTTCGTGCCGATCACCTCGGAGGAGTCGACGATGACAGCACCCGAACAGCCGCACGCACCCGCGGATCGCCTGCCGGCAGAGCAGATCCCCGTGGGCGTCGAGGTGGAGCTGGGCTCGCACACCGTGACGGAGGAGGAGGTCCTGGCCTTCGGCCGCGACTGGGACCCGCAGTACTTCCACGTCGATGAGGACGCGGCGCGGGAATCCGACTTCGGCGGTCTCATCGCCAGCGGCATCCATACC
Source organism: Brevibacterium senegalense (assembly GCA_020743695.1). Classification (GTDB taxonomy): domain Bacteria; phylum Actinomycetota; class Actinomycetes; order Actinomycetales; family Brevibacteriaceae; genus Brevibacterium; species Brevibacterium senegalense_A. The sequence continues at coordinate 11,821 of DYUK01000294.1, forward strand.
TTGGCGGTCTACCAGCGCCTGAGCGTCACACAGGTGCTGACCGGATACGACATCGTCGCCGGCCGGCAACTGCGCGAGGTCCGCTTCCTGCGACCGGTGCGGCCCGGCGACACGCTCACCGGTTCCATGCGGGTCGAGCGGATCGACCCGGCGGTGAACGGGCGGGCGATGGGAGTGTCCTCCGGGCAGCTGGTGAACCAGCACGGCAAGCAGGTGCTCACCCTCGACGTGGACTTCGTGATCCGGTCGGAGACGTCGCCGGGACGGCAGTCGCGGCCATAGACTTCCGTCCATGCGGAAGATGATCACCACCGGACAGCAGGCACGCGCATGAGCGGCGGCCTGGTCGCCCTTCTGGACGATGTCGCGGCGATGGCCCGCATCGCGGCCGCCAGCGTCGACGACATCGCGGCCGGATCCGCGAGGGCAGGCGCCAAGGCCGCGGGCGTCATCATCGACGACGCGGCGGTGACCCCGCAGTACGTGACCGGGGTGAAGCCCGCCCGCGAGCTGCCCATGATCTGGCGGATCGCCCGCGGCTCGCTCATCAACAAGCTCCTCATCATCCTGCCCGTGCTGCTGCTCCTCAGCACATTCGCGCCGTGGATCCTG
>DYUK01000295.1 GCA_020743695.1 Brevibacterium senegalense
TAGCCGCCGCGGTAGATGTTCGTGTCGATCTCCTCGAGGTCCATCATCTGCGTGAAGGAGCCCTCGAGCTCCGCGGGGTGCGAGAACTGGACTTCGGGCACGGTGCCTCCGATCAGCGAGAGATGACATGCGCAGGCATGTGAGGGATGACACCCGATCCTATGCGCTCGCCGCACCGCCCGCGGACCACCCCGGCACCAGCCCGTGTCCGTGAGGGGCGATACACTGCCGGACAGTGACATGGGGTGCCCCGCACGGAATGCCGGGGCTGAGATCACACCCACCGAACCTGATCTAGTCAGTACTAGCGAAGGGATCGTCATGACGACGTTCGACCTCTCCATTTCTCCGCAGCTCCTGCGCGAACGAGTGCCGCTCGTCCAGTGCATCACCAACACAGTCGTCCAGCAGTTCAGCGCGAACGTCCTGCTGGCGGCGGGTGCCTCGCCCGCGATGCTCGATCACGAGGCGGATGCCGCCCAGTTCGCGCGGATCGCGGACGGGATCCTCGTGAACCTGGGCACCGCGACCAGCCACCAGCTGCTGGGCGCCGACGCAGTCACCGCCGCAGCCGCACAGGCCGGCACGCCGTGGGTGCTCGACCCCGTCTCGTACGGCGCCGTCGACTTCCGCACCCAGCACATCGCCCGTCTCGCGCGATCGGGTCCCGCCTGCATCCGCGGAAATGCCTCAGAGATCGCCGCCCTCGCCGGACACGGTGCCGGCGGCCGAGGCATCGAATCGACCGACGAGGTCGACGCGGTCCTCGACGCTGCCGTCCAGCTGGCTCAGCAGACGGGCGCGATCGTTGCCGTCTCCGGTGCGCGGGATGCCATCGTCCACCTCGCCCCGGACCAGGGGCGGGTGCGGATCGCACGCGTGGGCGACGGCTCGCCGCTCATGCCGCTGGTCGTGGGCACCGGATGCTCCCTGGGCGCGCTCACGGCCGCATACCTGGGAGCCGGGGGAGACGACCCGTTCGCCTCTGTCGCCGCCGCGCACGCGCACTTCGCCGCGGCCGGTGCGCAGGCCGCCCGGGTGAGCCAGGGCCCGGGCTCGTTCGCCGTCGCCTTCGTCGACGCGCTCCACGCCGTCACCGCCCAGCAGATCGCCGCCGTCGACGTGACGGCGCACGACCATGAGGGAGTTCTCGCATGACCGCGCTGCCCGACCGCCTCGCACCCTACGACTGGAGCCTCTACCTCGTCACGGACACCGCGATGTGTGCCGCCTCCGGCCACACGGTCGCGGACACCGTCGCCGAGGCCGTGGCCGGCGGTGCCGGCGTCGTCCAGATCCGCGACAAGGACGCATCAGACGAGGAGGTCGCCCGGATCACACGGGAGACCGTTGCCGCGCTGGAGCGGGCGGGCCGGTCGATCACGCCGAACGGGTCGAGTGTGCAGGAAGACCCGAGTGCGCCGGACGCAGCGCCCCACGCCGGTGCCCCGGCGCGCGAGTCGCGTCCCGTGGCCGTCTTCATCGATGACCGACTGGAAGTCGTCCGCGCGCTGCGCCAGGAGGGCCTCGACATCCACCTGCACGTGGGCCAGAAGGACACGCCTGTCACCGAGGTCCGCGCGGTGCTGGGGCCGGATCCGCTCGTGGGCCTCTCGGCACGGACTCCGGAACAGTTCTCCACCGCAGCCGCCCTGCGTGACGAGACGACCGGGGCCGCCCTCGTCGACCTCGTGGGCGTGGGCCCCGTTCACGACACCCTCACGAAGGCCGGTGCGCCGGCGGGGATCGGACCGAAGCGTCTCGCTTCACTCGCAGAGATCGCGGCACAGATGGGTCTGCCCTCGGTCGCGATCGGCGGGATCGACGCGGACCGGGCACCCGCCCTGCGCGAGGCGCCGGTCCTGGGCCTCTGCGTCGTATCCGCGATCTGCACCAGCTCGGACCCCCGTGCCGCGGCGGCTGCGATCTACTCCGCGTACCGCGCCGCATGACCGCCGCACAGCACGAGCCTGCGGCTCAGCAGACGTCATCCGCACTGAAGTCACCCGTCGCACAGGGCGCACCCGCCGCCCACCGTCCGCCGGTCGCGCTCTCGATCGCGGGCACCGACCCGTCCGGCGGGGCGGGCATCCACGCGGACCTCAAGGCCTTCACCGCGCTCGGTGCCTACGGGACGACCGTCATCACCGCACTCGTCGCGCAGAACACACACGGCGTCAGCCGGGTCTACCCTGTCGACACGGACTTCGTGGCCGACCAGTACGACGCGGTCCTCGATGACATCACCATCGACGCGACGAAGACGGGCATGCTGGGCACGCGCGCGCTCGTCGAACTGGCCGTCGACCGCGCGGGCCGCGGCGACTTGGGCTTCTTCACGGTCGACCCGGTCATGGTCGCGACCTCCGGCCACCGCCTCCTGGAGCAGGACGCGGTGGGTGCGGTCCGCGATCTGCTGGCTCCGGTCGCGGACCTCATCACCCCCAATCTGCCGGAGGCAGCCCTGCTCCTGGGCGATGACGTGCCCGCGGCCCGGGATCTGGAGGAGCAGCGGGCGCAGGCGATCGAACTGGTGCGGCGCGGCAGTCGCGCGGTCCTCCTCAAGGGCGGGCACGGCCTCGGCGACGTCCTGGTCGACGTCCTCGCCGTGGACACGGCCGAGGGTGTCGAGCTGCGCGAGTTCCGCCACCCCCGCATCGCGACCCCGCACACGCACGGAACCGGCTGCACGCTGTCCGCGGCCATCACCGCGGAAGCCGCGACAGCGCTGCGCGCGGGCCGTCATCTGGACGGCCCGGATGCGCTCGCGGAGGTCGTGGCCCCGTCCCTCGACTACCTCGGCCGGGCGATCGCCTCCGGTGCGGGCTGGCAGCTGTCACGAACCCCGGAAGGCTCACACGGACCGGTCAACCATCTGGTCGACCTGACAGGAGACGCACGATGACGCGCACGTACGACCAGGGGCCGCACAGCCGTGCGGTGTGGGAATCCGCCGCCGCGACGATCCGGGAGATCGAGGGCCTCGAATTCCTGGATCAGCTGGCCTCGGGGGACCTGGACCCGCGGGCCTTCGTCCAGTACATCCTCCAGGACAGCCTGTACCTCGAGGGGTATGCGAAGGCGATGTCGCTGCTGGCGGCGAAGGCGCCGGATCCGGAGCAAGGGCGGTTCTGGAATCGCAGTGCGGCCGACGCGGTGGCTGTGGAACAGGGCATGCACGCGGACCTGCTGGCGGACGAGCGGCTGGCACCGGCGACCGCAGAGCTGGCGCCGAACGGCCAGGCACAGCCGTCGCCCACGACGCTGGGCTACGTGTCCTACCTGATCGCCACCGTGGCGACGGAGCCCTACGAGGTGGGCATCACCGCCGTCCTGCCGTGCTTCTGGGTCTACGCGCACATGGGGAAGAAGCTGGTCGCGCGGGCGGGCGACCTGACGGACAACCCGTATGCGCCGTGGGTGCAGGCGTACGACTCCGCAGAGTTCGATGCGTCCGTCGATGAAGCGGTCGCGCTCTTCGAGCGCTGTGCGGAGGGGACGACCGAGGCCGTGCGCGCGCGGATGACCGAGGCGTTCGGGCAGGCGATGCTCTACGAGCTGCACTTCTGGGCGACCGCCGCGCGCTTCCAGGACTGGAGTGTCTGACCGGGGCTGGACTCTGACCAGCGCGGGACTCTGACTGGGACGGGAACACGTGTGCCCTTCGTGCTGTTGGGCAGGTGAGAGCCGCAGCGCGGCCCGTCCGATCGTCCACCCAGGAGGGGTATCCATGGCCGTTGATCAGTTCCTGCCCAGCACCGGCGAGGTCACGATGTTCACGACCTCGTGGTGCGGTTACTGCAAGCGCCTCAAGCCGCAGCTCGATCAGGCGGGGATCGCCTACTCCGAGGTGAATATCGAGGAGATCGAGAACGGTGCGGCCGTCGTCGAGGAGGCGAACGGCGGGAACCAGACGGTCCCCACACTGCTCTTCGCAGACGGCACGACGCAGACGAACCCGTCCCGCGCGCAGGTCGCCCAGAAGCTCGAGGAGCTCGCCGCCGCGCAGTGACGGCAGCGTGGTGACGCCGGGCGCGGGAGCGGTTCGTCGGCCCAGTGTGATGGCTGGTGTCAGGTGTTGCTCCCGGGCTCAGCCGTCCCGCGGGAGCTGGGGCACAGACTCTGGCCACGGCAGGCCCAGCAGGTCGACGGTCCATGCCCCCTCCTCCAACCGTGCGCGCTGGTCCTCTTCCTTGGTCTCGCGGGCTTCTGCAGCAGCGAGCGCGGCCGGCCCCTCGTCGTGTGGCACGCGCACCAGGCCGTCGGCGTCGCCCACCAGAATGTCACCTGGGTGGACCGGCACGCCGCCGATCGTCACGGGGACGTTGATCTCGCCTGGCTGTCGCTTGGTCGTCCGCCTGATGCAGACGCCGCGCGAGAACGCAGGGAACCCTGCGGCGACAATGTCGCGGCTGTCACGCACTGCCCCATCAATGACGAGGCCCGCGACGCCCCGCTGCTGCGCGGCGAGCGTGAGCACGTCGCCCCACGGGCCAGCATCCGTGTATCCGCCGACATCGACGACAAGGATGTCTCCGGGCCCAGCATGGAGCAGCCCGATGTGGATGAACCAGTTGTCGGCGGGATCGAGTCGGACCGTGACTGCCCGGCCGGCCAGCCTAGTGCCAGGGTCCAGAGGCTTGATCGCGGGGTCGATCGCATACCTCTGCCCGTGCGCCTCGTAGACCGTAGCCGCGCCCAGTTCTGCCAGGCGTG
>DYUK01000296.1 GCA_020743695.1 Brevibacterium senegalense
GGCACCCGCCCCCGTTCCGGCCACGGCCGCATCCGTTCCGACCCCAGGAGTCCTCCGTGCTGCGATCTGAGAGCCCCCGCCCCGCGACCGACCGCCGGACGGCGTACGTCGTCAAGGTCTATCCGCGCTTCTCCGAGACCTTCATCGTGACGGAGATCCTGGCGCGCGAGGCCGCCGGCGAGCAGCTGGAGGTGTTCGCGCTGCGCCCTACGACGGACACGCGCTTCCACCCGGAGATCGCCCGCGTGCAGGCGCCCGTCCACATGATCGCGAAGCCGTACAAGGTGGCCGACGCGTGGGCGCTCTACGCCCGCGCGACCGCCGCGATCCCTGAGTTCCCGCAGCGGTTCGCGGAGCTCCTGCCGGAACTGGCCGACTACGAGGCGCCGGACGTCCACCAGGCGATCGCGCTGGCCTGCGAGGTCGCGGAGCGGGGCATCACCCACCTCCACGCCCACTTCGCGTCCCTGTCCGGCCGGACGGCGGAGATCGCGGCACTGCTGGCGGGCATCGAGTACTCCGTGACCGCGCACGCGAAGGACCTCTTCCACGAGTCCGTCGACCCGGAGAGGCTGGGCCGCACGATCCGTCGCGCCCACCACTTCGTGACGATCTCGCAGTACAACCTCGAGCACCTGACCCGCGAGTACCCGCAGGACGCCCACCGCGTGCACCTCGTCTACAACGGGCTGGAGCTGGACCGGTTCCCGTACACCGCGCCCGCCCCGCTGACGGTCACGGCGGACCGCCCGCTGCGGATCGCCGCCGTGGGCCGGATGGTGGAGAAGAAGGGGTTCCCGGACCTCGTCGAGGCCGCCCGCCGCCTGCACGCGGAGGGTGTGCCCCTCGAGGTCCGCATCGCCGGCGAGGGCGAGCTGCGGGAGTCGCTCACGCACACCGTCGCCGAGGCCGGGCTCACCGGAGTCGTCGCCCTCCCCGGTCCGCAGACGCAGGAGGAGATCCGCGGCCTGCTGCGGTGGGCCGACGTCTTCGCGGCCCCCTCCGTCGTGGGGGAGGACGGGAACGCCGACGGGCTGCCCACGGTCCTGCTCGAGGCGATGGCCAGCGGGGTGCCGTGCGTCGCCTCGAGCGTCACGGGGATCCCCGAGGCGATCGTCGACGGCAGGACGGGTCTGCTGCACGCCCCCGGTGATGTCGCCGGCCTGGTGGAGGCGCTGCGGACCGTCGCGAGCCCGGACTTCGACCGCACGGGGGTGGCACAGGAAGCGCGCCGTCTCATCGAGACCCGATTCGACTCGCATCGGCAGGCCCGGGCCCTGGCCGCGCTGGAGGACGGACGCCCCGTCCCCGGAAGCCGTGATCTGGCGGGCCGCCGCGTCGCGTACGTGTGCGTCGACCCCGGCGTGCCGGTCTTCGGCACGAAGGGTGCGTCCGTGCACGTGCAGGAGGTCGTGCGGGAACTGGAGTCCCGCGGTGCCCGGGTGACCCTGTTCGCCGCCCGGGTGGGTGACGACCGTCCCGCGGACCTCGCGGGCACGGAACTCGTCCACGTCCCCGTGCGGGCCGACGGCGACGACCCGGCCGCGCGGGAGCGGGCGCAGGCGACCGTCTCCGCGCGCATCGCCGAGGCCGTCACGGACGGCGGCTTCGACCTGGTCTACGAGCGGTACTCCCTGTTCTCCACCGTCCTCGCGCAGGCGGAGCAGGCGGGCATCCCCGGCATCCTCGAGGTGAACGCGCCGCTCATCGACGAGCAGCGCACCCACCGCGTGCTGGTCGACGAGGAGGGCGCTCGTGCGTGCCTCGTCCGGCAGGCCGGTGCCGCGGCCCGCACGATCGCTGTCTCGGAGCCGGTCGCGGACTGGGTCCGCGGCCTCGCACCGGGTGCGGACGTGCGCGTCGTGCCCAACGGGGTCGACACGGACCGGATCGTGCCGGGCGCCCACGAGACGGACCGGGCGCGGCCCCGGGTCGTCTTCGTCGGCACCCTCAAGCCGTGGCATGGAGTCGAGCACCTCATCGGGGCGGTCTCCGCGGCCTCGGCGGACTGGGACCTGGTCGTCGTGGGTGACGGACCGCAGCGGGACTCCCTCCAGACCACCGTCGCCGAGGCCGGGTTGGGGTCGCGGGTCGCGTTCACCGGGGCGGTCGCGCCGGGGGAGGTGGGGCCGCTGCTGGCCGGGGCGGACCTGGCGGTCGCGCCCTACCCGGAGGTGCCCGAGGAGCAGTCGTACTTCTCGCCGCTCAAGGTGTTCGAGTACCTGGCGGCCGGACTGCCGGTCGTCGCGTCCGCGATCGGTCAGATCCCCCGCATCCTCGAGGGGACGGGGGCGGGCGTGCTCGTGCCGCCGTCGGACCCGCAGGCCCTCGCGGAGGCGATCGACGGCCTCGTGTCCGATCCGGCGGCGCGGCGGCGGATGTCGCGGGCCGCGCGCGATCGGGCGGTGCAGGCGCACAGCTGGACGGCGGCCGTCGACGCGATCCTCGCGGACCTCACGCTGGGGAGCCCGCAGACACCCGCACGGGCGGCGGCATGAGTCGGAGGAACCGGATCGATCGCGCCGCCCTGGCGCGCACGCTCACGATCGTGCGGCCCCACCTGCGGGGCCAGCGCACCCTCATGGCCGGCGGGATCGTGGCACTCCTGTTCGAGGTCGCCTTCCGGGTGCTGGAGCCGTGGCCGGTCAAGTTCGTCGTCGACGCCGTCACCGCGCAGCTGGGTGCGGACGTGCCCGGAGCGGCGCGGGCGGGTGCGGGCCTGCTGGTGGCCTGCGGGGCGGCGGTCGTCGTCATCGTGGGGCTGCGCGCGCTGTCGAACTACCTCGCCACCGTCGCCTTCGCGCTCGCCGGCTCCCGGGTCGCGACGCGACTGCGCGCCGCCGTGTTCGCGCACATCCAGTCGCTGTCCAGCGGCTACCACGCGCGGAGCAGGCGCGGAGACCTGGTGCAGCGGCTCGTGGGCGACGTGGGCAAGCTGCAGGACGTCGCGGTCACCGCTGGTCTGCCGCTGCTGGCGAACATCATCACGCTGATCGTCATGGCGATCGTCATGGCGGTCCTCGACCCGCTGCTGGCGTGTGTCGTCGTGCTGGCGGCCGGCGCGTTCGCGCTGTCGTCGCGCGGCTCCGCCCAGGCGATCACACAGGCCTCGCGCAAGACCCGCCGGGGCGAGGGGGAGCTGGCGAACATCGCGCAGGAATCGCTGGGCGCGATCGACGTCGTGCACGCCTACGGGCTGGAGGACGAGATCGGGCGCGGCTTCGCCGGCTCGAACCAGCGGACCCTGGCGGACGGGGTGAAGGCGAAGCGACTGGCGGCGGGGCTCGAGCGCCGCACGGACGTCATCGTAGGTGTCGCCACGGCGCTCGTGCTGGCCGGCGGCGGGTGGCGGGTCCTGTCCGGCGGGATGACCCCCGGCGACCTCGTCATCTTCCTCACCTATCTCAAGACCGCGATGAAGCCGCTGCGGGACCTCGCGAAGTACACCGGCAGGATCGCCCGGGCCACGGCCTCGGGCGAGAGGGTGGCGGACGTCCTGGACGAACCGGTCGAGATCAGGGACGACGAGACGAGTCGTCGCTTCCCCGCGGTGCGCGGTCAGGTGGAGCTGCGCCGGGTCCGGTTCGGCCACGACCCGGACACCCCGACGCTCACGGACATCGACCTGACGGTGCCGGCCGGGCAGCGCATCGCGGTTGTGGGACCGTCCGGTGCGGGCAAGTCGACGCTCAGCCGGCTGCTGCCGCGTCTCATCGACCCCGACCGCGGCGCGGTGCTGCTGGACGGGCTGGACATCCGCCGCATCACGCTCGAGAGCCTGCGCTCGCACATCGCGCTGGTGCCGCAGGACACCGTCCTCTTCTCCGGCACCATCCGGGACAACATCCGCCAGGGACGCCTGGACGCGACGGACGAGGAGGTCGAGGCGGCCGCGAGGGCGGCGAACGCGCACGACTTCATCGCAGCCCTGCCGCACGCGTACGACACTCCGGTGGGGGAGCGCGGCGGCACCCTGTCCGGTGGCCAGCGGCAGCGCATCGCGATCGCGCGGGCCCTCCTGCGGGACGCCTCCGTCGTCGTGCTGGACGAGGCGACGACGGGACTGGACCCGGCTGCGGCCGCGCGTGTGCTCGAGGCGATCGACCGACTGACGGTCGGCCGCACGACGCTGGCGGTCACGCACGATGCCACGATGGCGTTGGCCTCCGACCGGGTCGTCTGGATGGAGGACGGCCGGATCGCACTCGACGGCACGCCGGAGCAGCTGCTGGCGGAGCCGTCCGGCCGGTTCGCCGCGTGGGTCGACGCGCA
>DYUK01000297.1 GCA_020743695.1 Brevibacterium senegalense
TGGACGATGCGGGTGCCCGCCTCGACGAGCTTCCGCAGGAGTGCCGTCTCCCCCACGATCCGCGCGTAGTAGCCGGCGTTCGCCGCCGTCGGCACGGAGGCGATGAGGGTGTGCAGGTAGGCGGCGCCGCCGATCCGAGCGAGGTCGCCGGACTTCATGAGCGCGGCGGCGACCGTCACCGCGTCCGCGGGCTCGCCCTTCGCGTAGAGGTCCAGGATGGCGCTGTGGATCGTCTCGTGCGCAGGCTTGTAGAAGTCCTCCGGGCGCAGCACCTCGATGACGTCCGCGATCGCGTCCTTGGACAGCAGCATGCCGCCCAGCACGCTCTGCTCCGCCTCGACGTCCTGCGGAGGCGTCCGCAGGCCCGCGTCGGACCTCTGCCACTCACCCGATTCGCTCACGCGCACCTCTCACTCGCCACTCGCCCCGTCCTGTGGGCGGCCCCCAGGTTATCGTGCGCCGCGCGACTCCGGAGACCCGACGGACGCACCTCGCTCACCACGTCATGGCGAAGATGCAGAAGGGATGACCGGCAGGATCCGCGTACACGCAGATCGGCTCGACCGGATGGTCGGATTCGTCACGGATGAGCGTCGCCCCCAGCGCGAGCGCCCGTTCATGGGATTCCCGCAGCTGAGCGACGGTCTCGACCGTGAAGTCGAGGTGCAGCTGCTGCGGCACCTCCGGGTCCGGCCACGTGGACCGCGGCACCTGGTCCGCGTGCTGGAAGGCCAGCATCTGGCCCCGCGGATGCGGACCGTCGAGGGGACTGCGGATGATCCGCCACTCGTCCGCCTCCTCGTCGTCCGGACCGTTGCCCGGCGCGTACTCCCATCCCAGCAGCTGCCGGTAGAACTCCGCCAGCGCCGGCACGTCCCTCGTGTCGAGCACCGTCGACCGCAGGCGCGGAAAGGCAGGCGGCCGACCGCCGATCGGGATGTCACCGGTCGGTGCGCCGGCGTCCGCGTCCACACTCTGCGTGGAGTCGTCTTCGTCTCTCATGCGCACCAGTATGGGTGCCGGCACGGACACGGGACAGCGATCAGAGGAACCCGGGATCGTGTCAACGTGGCGCAGGTCCGGCGGCCGCACAGTCCCATGTGTAGTGCAGCAGGACCGCCTCGCGTCCGGAGGGCGCGACGTCGCGCTCTTCCGCGCCCCCGTCGAAGCCCGCCTGCTCCAGCACTCGGCGCGAGGCATGATTGTCCGGCACGGTCCGCGCCGTCACCCGCTCGAACCCACAGCGGCGGGCGAACTCGACCGCCAGCGCGACGGCCGCCCGAGCCCGGCCCCTCCCCCGGTGTGCCGAGTGGACCCAGAAGCCGACCTCGATCGCCCCATCCGCCGGGCCGAACAGCACCAGGCTGCCCGCGAAGGCATCCGTGTCCGGGTCGGCGATCGTCAGGACCGCCAGATCGCCCCGACGCAGGCCGTCGCGGATCTCGCCACTGATCAGAGCCGTCACCGACGCTTCCGTGTACTCCGGCTCAGGCAGGTGCGCGTAGGTGCGGACCTGCGCGTCTGCCGCGCCCGCGGCATACGCGTGCGCATCGTCGAGTCGCATCTCGCGCAGGCGCGCGAGGTCGTTCCGCAGGGGCAGCAGGCGTGCATCCAACATGGGACAAACCTAACAAAGTTAGGATACGGAAGCGAACATTGTTCGGATAGCCTGTGCGTGTGAGTTATTGGAGCCATCGCAAGCCCGTCCAGCGCACCCGCGCCGTCGACGTCGACGAGGTCGCTCGGTCCGCCATCTCACTGCTCGATGAGGGTGGGCTGCGCGCCCTCACCGTCCGCGCGGTCGCGAAACACCTGGGGGTCGCAGCGGCCAGCCTCTACTCGCGCATCGAATCCGTCGACGATCTGTTCGACCTCGCACTCGACAGGGCCCTGGGGGACGATCCGGACATCCGCGAAGCGATCGCCGGCGCATCGCTGCCGGACCTGATGCTGACCCACTATCGACACCTCGTGAGGCATCGGTGGGCCTGCCAGGTGCTGGGCATGCGCGCACCCCGAGGACCGCATCACCTCGCATTCTCCGAACGCATGATCGTGCTGCTCGTCGACGCGGGAGCGGCGGATCCGGTGGGGTCCGCCTACGCGCTGTCCAACTTCGTCATCGGCAGCGCGACCGCCGCACCGATGGTCGACGATGAGCGCACCGCCCCGATCGACGCCGGGTCCGCGCCCGTGTACGCGCGCCTCCATGCGGAGCACCGCACCGACCCCGAGTCGATCCTCATCGCCGGACTCGAGGCCCTGCACGCGCGGATCCTTCTGCCTGCAGGGGATCCGCCCACGGACCGGGCGGAGGATCATCAGGGCTGAGGCCGCTCCTCGGCCGGACCGGCGAACGGGCCCGCGGGCACGCAGGCAGCCGGACCGTCAGGTGCGCCGTCCGGGGAACCCGGCAACGGCCTCGGGAACGGGGTTCTCACCCGCCCCCGAGGCCGCGGTCACCCCGGTCTCTCACTCCCAGACCGCGGTGGCCGGGTCGATGCCGTGGGCGCGGGCGTTCGCGTCGATGATCGAGGTGAGCCAGGCGGCCAGGCCCTCGGCGCGCTCGTCGTAGTGGGCCGTGAACCGCGGGTCCTGCACGTACATGCGGGAGATGCACACCTGCTTCTGCACGGTGATGTCGAACCACTGGCCGATCGAGGCGCGGTGGCGCTCGGCGAGCGCGTTCGCCTCCTCCGACCCCGGCTGGACACCGGCCGTCATCGCGGCGGCGAGATCCGCCTCCAGACG
>DYUK01000298.1 GCA_020743695.1 Brevibacterium senegalense
CGCCATGCGGCCCAGCGCCGCCATGGGCTCGCCCTGACTGCCGGTGCTCATGAGGACGATCTGGTCGTCCGGGTAGTCGTCGACCCGCTTCATGTCGATGATGGTGCCGGCGGGCGCGGTCAGGTAACCCAGGTCCTGCGCGATCTTCATGTTGCGCACCATCGAGCGTCCCACGAACGCGACCTTGCGGCCGTGCGCGCTGGCGGCGTCGAGCACCTGCTGGACCCGGTGCACGTGCGAGGCGAAGGAGGCGACGATAATGCGGCGCTGCGCCTGCGCGAAGAGGTTGACGAGGACCGGTCCGATGTCCTTCTCGAACGGGGTGAAGCCCGGGACCTCCGCGTTCGTGGAGTCCGTGAGGAACAGGTCGACGCCCTCCTCGCCCAGACGGGCGAAGGCGCGCAGATCCGTGATCCGGCCGTCCAGGGGCAGCTGGTCCATCTTGTAGTCCCCGGTGTGCAGGACGTTGCCCGCGCCGGTCCGGATCATGACGGCCAGCGCGTCCGGGATCGAGTGGTTGACCGCCAGGAACTCGAGGTCGAACGGCCCCAGCTGATCCGTGTCATGCTCCTTCACGACCCGGGTGACGGGCCGGATGCGGTGCTCCTTGAGCTTCGCCTCGATGAGCGCCAGCGTGAGCGTCGACCCCAGGATCGGGATGTCGTTGCGCTTGCGCAGCAGATACGGGACCGCGCCGATGTGGTCCTCATGGCCGTGGGTGAGGACGAGACCCACGATCCGGTCGTAGCGGCCCTCGAGGTAGGTGAGGTCCGGCAGGATCAGGTCGACGCCCGGCTGCTCCTCCTCCGGGAACAGGACGCCGCAGTCGACGATGAGGATCTTGCCGCGGTACTCGAAGACGGTCATGTTGCGACCGACCTCGCCCAGGCCGCCCAGCGCGACGATCCGCAGGTCGTCGGGGGACGGCTTGCGCGGTTCGCGGGTCTCCGATTGGAATGTCAGCACTTGAGGTATTCGCTCCTTCGCAGGGCTAGGCGCACCGCGTCGACCTGCTGCGCGTCAGCCGGCAGCAGGGGGAGGCGCGTGGTGCGCGAGGGGATCACGCCCAGGAGCTCCAGCGCCGCCTTCGCGGCGACGACTCCGGGCATGCGGTTCATGATCGCGTCCACCAGGGGGACCAGGTCCGCCGCGATCCGGCGGGCCGCCGCGACATCGTTCGACGCGACGAGGGAGACGAGGGTGCTGAAGCGGTCCGCGGCGACGTGTCCCACGACGGACACGATGCCGACGGCGCCGATCGACAGCAGGGGGAGGTTGAGCGCGTCCTCGCCCGAGTAGTAGGCGATGGTGCCGGACGCCAGGACCTCCTGGGAGGCCGCCAGGCTGCCCTTCGCGTCCTTGACGGCGAGGATACGCGGGTGCTCTGCGAGTGTGAGGATCGTCTGCGTGTCCAGCGCCGTCGCGGACCGGCCAGGGATGTCGTAGAGCATGACCGGCAGGTCCGTCGCGTCCGCCAGGGCGCGGGTGTGCGCGATGATCCCGTCCTGGGTGGGGCGCGAGTAGTAGGGCGTCACCGACAGGAGGCCGTGGGCCCCGGCGTCCTGCGCGCTGCGGGCCAGGGAGATGGACTGCGCGGTGTGGTTCGTGCCCACGCCGGCGACGACGCGGGCGCGTCCGGCGGCCGCGGACACGACGGCGCGGAGGATCTCCGTCTTCTCCGTGTCCGTCGTCGTCGAGGCCTCACCGGTGGTGCCGGAGACGACGAGCATGTCGTTGCCCAGACCCACCAGGTGGTCGACGGTCGCCTCCACGGCCGGCAGGTCGACGGTCCCCTCCGGGGTGAAGGGGGTGATCATCGCCGTGCCCACACGACCGAAGGCGTCGATCGCCGCGCGGTCTGCGGCGTCCTTTATCATGGCCATACTCCGATCCTACCCGCCGCGCGACCATCTGAGGGCCCACCGTGCACCAGCCGAACGCCGTGTCCGTCACAGCCCCCACCACCTCCGCCGGCCGGTCCGACCGCGTCCTGGGCATCGATCTGGCCCGCGGGCTGGCGCTCTTCGGGATGATGGCCACGCACATCCTCCCCCGCATCGACGAGGCCGGAGTGCTCACAGTCGTGGGCCACCTGCAGGGGCGTGCGTCCGCGCTGTTCGCGGTCCTCGCCGGCATCTCGATCATCCTCTCGACCCGCACGGTGCTGCGCGTCCCGGGCGCGCGGGCGTGGTCCGCCGCCGCGGGCCTCGTGGTCCGCGGCGCCCTCATCGCCGTCATCGGACTGTTCCTGGGCGAGTTGCCGTCGGGGATCGCGATCATCCTCGTGAACTACGGGGCGCTCTTCATCCTGGCTCCGCTGTTCCTCCGCTTCCCCACGTGGCTGCTGGGCGCGACCGCGTGGGCGTGGTTCCTCCTCGCGCCACTGGTCTCGCACGCCGTGCGGACCGGGCAGGTGGGCGACACGGATCTCGTCATGCCGGCCTTCACGAGCCTGGCCGCGCCGGACATGTGGATCGGCCTGGTGCTGACCGGGTACTACCCGCTGCTGCAGTGGCTGGGCTACATCGTGCTGGGGATGTGGCTGGCGCGCCTCGACTGGTCGGACGTCCAGTCGCGCATCGCGCTGCTGCTGGGCGGCATCGCCGCCGCCGTCCTCGCCCTGTCCGCCTCCGCGCTGCTCATGAACCTGCGCGGCCGGTGGGAGCTCGAATCGCTCTACGGCCAGCAGTGGGACACGGGTCCCACCTTCGTCGACGAGGTGCTGCTGCTGGGCGCGTACGGGGTGGCGCCGGCCGATTCTCCGTGGTGGCTGGTCGTCGCCGCGCCCCATTCGGGCACTCCCGTCGACCTCGTGCAGACCGCGGGCACCGCGATGGCGGTCATCGCCCTGTGCCTCCTGGTGGGGCCGGCCCTGGCGCGCGGGCCCGTCTGGCTGCACGCGTGGCTGTCCCGCCCGGGCTCGGCTCCCCTCTCCATGTACACGCTGCATATCTGCGTGCTCGCCGCTGTCGGGGACGTGCCGACCCTGCTCCCGCTGCCGGGCGTCGGCACGCTCACGCAGTGGTTCCTCCTCAACATCGCGATCGTCATCGCCGTCGCGGTGCTGTGGACCTGGCTCGTCTCCCGGCGCGGCCCCCTCGAAGCGATCATGACGGCGGCGGTGCGTGCGGTGCAGCGGCCGCTGGTCCAGGACCCCCGCTCGCCCGCACCTCGGGCGGCCGGCCCGATCAGCGCTGCGCCGCCGCCCGACCCATCCGCCGGACCGCGTCGCTGAGGATCTCCGGTCGGGTCGCGAAGTTGAGGCGGACCGCATCCCCGCCGCCACGGCCGAACACGTGCCCGGAGCTCAGCGCCACCTGTGCCTCCTCCAGGAAGAACTTCGCGGGACCCGCCAGGTCGCTCACGACCGCCAGCGCGTCCGCGGACGCCGGGGCGGCCAGCCCCAGGGCGGACGCGTCGAGCCAGGCCAGGTAGGTGGCCTGCGGCGGACGCCACGTCACCTGCGGCAGATGTTCCTTAAGCAGTCGGCCCAGCAGATCGCGGTTGTCCTCCAGCCCGCGCAGCAGCTGGTCGAGCCAGTCGCGGGAGGACTCGAAGCCCGCGGTGTGCGCGAGGATGCCCACGTGGCTGGGTCCGTGGCCCACCTCCTCCGGCAGGCGCGCCAGATCCGCTGCGGCCTCCGGTCCGGCCATGAGGAGGGCGGCTTTGAGGCCGGCGAGGTTGAAGGCCTTCGAACCGCTCGTGAGGGCGAACGCGTTCTCCGCACCCGCGACGGACAGCAGCGGGACGAATGTGGCGTCTGAGTACACGAGCGGGGCGTGGATCTCATCGGAGATGATCCGTGCGCCGTGGCGACGCGCGACCTGCGCGACCGCCTCCAGCTCCGCGCGGGTGTGGACGGTGCCGGTGGGGTTGTGCGGATTCGACAGCAGCACGACCGGACGCTCGGAACCGGCCGCGCGGGCCCGCAGGAGGCCGTCCTCGATCGCATCCGGGTCGAGCCGCCCCTGGTCCGTCAGCGAGGTCTCGACGATCTGCCGCTGGGCCCGTGTCACGAACGCGAAGAACGGCGCGTACACCGGTGAGGTGACGAGGACGGCGTCGCCTGGCCGGGTCAGCAGCCGCAGCGCCTCGACGATGCCCATCATGACGTCGGGCACCTGGGCGGTGCGGGCGGGGTCCAGACCGGACCAGCCCCACCGGTCTGCGGCGAAGGCGGCGACGGCCTCGGCGTAGGCCGTGCCGTACGGATAGCCGGTGTCGCCGGTGCGGGCGGCCCGCACGATCGTCTCCGTCACCGCCGGTGCCAGCGTCACGTCCATCTCCGCGACCCACAGCGGCAGGACGTCCTGCGGGTACAGGCTCCACTTCATGCTCGTGCGGGCCCGCAGCTCCTCGAGAGACGGTCCCAGCAGGGGGTTCCCACTCATGTCGACGCCTCCGTGTCCGTGGTCCGGTCGCTCTTCTCCATGCCGATCGCCTGCCGCATCGACGACCGCGCGCGCTTCCGGTCGCCTGCGGCGTCGTACGCGCAGGACAGGCGGAACCAGGACCGCCAGTCGTCCGGGGCGTCGTCGGCCTCGCGCCGGTACTTCTCGAACTCCTCATCCGCCGCCGCACGGACGATGCGGCCGCCCGGCGTGCGCGGCAGCGTGTCCGGCGGCAGACCGCCCTCGCGGTCGAGGATGCCGGCCAGCCGCTCCGTCTGCGCGCCGAACAGCAGCTCGCGCACGACCGTCCAGGCCCCCACGAGCGGCAGCGCCACGAGGGCCAGGCCGATCCCCTTCGCGACGAGCGACGGATCCGTCAGCATGATCCAGGCCCGCTGCAGGGTGAACCAGAAGTAGAGGAGGAGCGCCAGCGTGATGATCGCGACGCCCGCCTTCGCACGCGTCATGCGAGGTCCAGGTAGGCCTCGAGTCCCACGTCCAGGCCGGCGCGGTCGCCGATCGCCCGGACCGCGGTGAGGATGCCGGGCATGAACGCGGAGGTGGAGAACGTGTCCGTGCGCAGTGTGAGGGCCTCGCCGTCGGAGCCCAGGAGGATCTCCTCGTGCGCGTTCATCCCCTGCTGGCGGATCGCGTGCACGTGCACGCCGTCGATGACGGCGCCGCGCGCGCCGTCCGGGTCCGAGGCCGTCGCATCCGGCATCGCGCCCCGGCCCGCCGCGGTACGGGCGGCGGCGATGCGGCGGGCCGTGTGGCCGGCGGTGCCCGACGGCGCGTCGAGCTTGCGGGTGTGGTGGATCTCGACGATCTCCGCGGAGTCGAAGTAGGGGGCGGCGAGCTCTGCGAACCGCATCGCGAGCACCGCGCCGATCGAGAAGTTGGGGGCGATGAGGACAGCGGTGTCCGGGTGCCCGGCCAGTCGCTCCCGCAGCGCGTCGAGCGCCTCCGGGGACCAGCCCGTCGTGCCCACGACGGTGTCGATGCCGTGGTCCACGAGGAACGCGACGTTCGCCTGCGTGGCATCCGGCACGGTCAGCTCGACGGCGACGTCCACGTCCGCCTCCAGCACGGTCTCGATCGGATCGGAGCTGCCCAGCGTCGCGGCCAGCACCAGGCCGTCCGCCTCCTCGATCGCCCGGACGGCGTGCGAGCCCATCCGGCCCCCGGCCCCGATGACTGCCACTCGGATGTCGCTCACAGATCGTTCCCCGTCCTCCGGCGCGCGGGCCGGTCGTCCAACTGCGTCCGGCCCGATTCTACGAGGCGCCCGGCTCCGGACACGACCGCGCCCCCGCGGCCGGGAGGCTGCGGGGGCGCGGAGGGTGCGGTGCGCGGCACCGCGACAGGCGTCGACTCAGGCGATGAGGCCCGGCGTCTGGGTGCGCGCACGGTCGAAGCGGGCCTGCACGTCCTCCCAGTTGACGATGTTCCACCAGGCCTTGACGTAGTCCGGCTTCACGTTCTGGTAGTCGAGGTAGAAGGCGTGCTCCCACATGTCCAGCTGCAGCAGCGGGACGTAGCCCACCTGGACGTTGCCCTGCTGGTCGTAGAGCTGCTCGAGGGTGAGGCGCTGACCCAGCGTGTCCCAGCCCAGGATGGCCCAGCCGGAGCCCTGGATCGAGGTGGCAGCCGCCGTGAAGTGGCCCTGGAACGCGTCGAATCCGCCGAACTGGTCGTCGATCGCGGCGGCGAGCTCACCGGTGGGCTTGTCGCCGCCGTCCGGGCTCATGTTGTTCCAGAAGATCGTGTGGTTGATGTGACCGCCCAGGTTGAAGGACAGGTCCTTCGACAGCTTGCCGACCGTGCCGAACTCGCCCTTCTCACGGGCCTCCGCCAGCTGCTCGAGAGCGGTGTTGGCGCCCTTCACGTAGGTCGCGTGGTGCTTGTCGTGGTGCAGCTCCATGATGCGACCGGAGATGTGCGGCTCCAGTGCGGCGTAGTCGTACGGAAGGTCGGGAAGGCTGTACTCAGCCATGATGTGCCTCCTTGGTGGGTTCCGGCCCGGCAGTGCGCCCGGCCACGGTTTCGACCCTATCGCGGGCCGCTACCTGGGACAACGGCTCCCGCGCGGGCGGATATTCCCGCGACAGGGGTCCGTCTCCCTCTGTGGGACACGGCCGCCCGGACGCGGCCGGGGCCTCAGCCCAGTGCCGGCAGGACGAGGTCCTCGCGCGGTCCCACGCCCGCCAGCGCCCACTCCTGCTCGAGGAGCCCGGCCGCGTGCGCCCGGATGTGGTCGGGGGTGACGGCGCGGACGGCCTCGATGAGCGCCTCCGGGCTCAGCAACGGCAGTCCCGTCAGCTCATGGCGGGCGATGCGGTTCATGCGCACCGCCGTCGACTCGAGTCCCAGCACCGTGCCGCCGGCCAACTGCGAGACGACGTCGTCGACCTCCTGCGCGGTCGGCAGCTCCCGCGCCAGCAGGGTGAGCTCCTCCCCCACGAGGTCGAGGACGGTGCCCGCGGATTCCGGCGCGGACCCCGCGTACACGCCGAATAGTCCGGTGTCCGAGTACTGGCTCAGCACCGTCTGCACCGTGTAGGCGAGCCCGCGCTCCTCCCGCACCCGCTGGAACAGTCGCGACGCCATGCCGCCGCCCAGCAGGTTCGACAGGACGAGGTGGGTGAAGCGGTCCGCGTGCCCCTCGTGCAGGCCGCGGGTGCCCAGGATGATCCCCTGCTGCTCCGTGCTGCGGCCGCGCAGGTGGACGCCGGGGGTGAACACCGCCGCCGAGGCCGTCGTCGCCTCCCCCGGCACACCCGCTGCGGCCTCGGGAGACGTGTCCGCCCCGGACGCGGTTCCTGCGCTGTGCCGCACGACCTGGTCTACGACCTCCTCGTGGGTCGCACCGCCGGCGGCCGCGAAGACGAGACCGGGGCCCGCGTAGGCCCGTGCGTAGTGATCGCGCAGGACCTCGTGCGGCAGGGCGCGGATCTGCTCGCGCGTCGCGCCCACGGGCCTGCCCAGCGGCTGGTCCGCGAACGCGAGCTGCTCGAAGTCCTCGAACAGCTGGTCCGTCGGGTCGTCCGCGGCCATCGCGAGCTCCTCGATGATGACCCCGCGCTCGCGCTCGAACTCCTCGACCGCCAGGGTCGAGCGCAGCACCATGTCCCACAGGAGTTCGCTCACGGAGTCGAGGTCGCTCACGAGGCACCGGGCGTAGTAGCTCGTGTACTCCTTGGCGGTGACCGCGTTCGAGTCGCCGCCGGTGCGCTCGAGCCCGCGGGCGATGTCGAGCGGCGACCGCGTCGTCGTGCCCT
>DYUK01000299.1 GCA_020743695.1 Brevibacterium senegalense
CGCACCCCGTTGATCGCCGCCGCGACGATGCCGAACACCAGGACGGCCGCCAGCGCGCCGATCCCCGCTCCGCGCAGCGCGTTGAGCAGCGGGTAGCCCAGGAGCACGGGTCCCGCGCCCTCCCCCGCTGCGGCGCCGGCCGCACCGTCCCCGGCCACGAGGATCGAGACGAGCATGCCCACGACCACCCCGAGCACGAGGCCCGCCACCGGCACCGCGATCGCGCCCAGGACGGAGCCGGTCGCGGCCCGCCCGCCTCCGCGCTGACCGACCGGTCCGGAGGCCGGCGGCTCCTGCACGGCACGTGCCAATTCCTCGCCCGCTCCTGCGAAGCCGCGCGCGTAGGCGGGCTCGGCATCCTCGACCGGGCGCACTCCGCTGCGGGTGCGGACTCGCAGCAGGTCCGGGTCCCGGCCGTCCGCGAACGCCTCACGGCAGGCGGTGCACACAGGCGCATCCGACGCCGAGGCCACAGTCCCCTCCGCGGTCACCGTCGCCTGGCCGTGGAACGGGTTGAGGGAGCAGAAGCGCGGCAGGGGTGAGTCTGCGGGATCGCTGCCCGTGCGCAGGTGCGACTCCCAGGCCCGCACGCGGGCCCGCAGCTGCGCCTCGAGGACAACGAGTGCGGCGGCCTCGACGGGTGGGACCGCGTCCTCGACCTGCTGACGGGAGGGTGGCCGGGACCCGGCGGCGGCCTCGGCGGCTGTGCCCGGGGTGGTCCCCTGCGGCAGGCGAGCGCGCACGCGTTCGGCGAGGACCGCGAAGGCCTGGTCTGCCTCCAGCAGGGCGTGGGCGGCGGTGCGCCCGGCCTCTGTGGTCGCGGCGGCCGGGTCGATATCGCCCGCGGTTGCGTCCAGCAGCTCGGGGAGCCGGTCGGCGGCCTCCGGTGGGATGCGGGTTGCGGACCGGGCCTCCGCGGACCCGTCATGCGACCGCGCTGCCGGCTGGTCGCGACGCACCAGCGTCCAGGCGAGGGCCGAACCGCCCAGGAGGAACACGCTCGCGGCGACGATGACGTCCGTGCCTCCTGGGGTGTGCGTCTCGAGCATGCGCCCACCCTAGCGGGACGGGCCGGTGGCACTAGGCTGGTCCAGTGCAGGATGTGCAGGAGTTCGTGCTGAGCCTCGTGGGTTCGCAGTGGCTGTACCCGGTGTTCGGTCTCGTCATCGCGGTGTCTGCCGCGATCCCGCCCGTCCCGTCCAGTGCGCTCATCGTGGCGCTGGGAGCCGTCAACGCGCATTCCGGGCGCCCCGCGCTCATCCTGCTCATCGTCGCGGGCACGGCCGGCTCCGTGCTGGGCGATCACGTCATGTACCTGATGGGCCGCGGCAGCCGCTTCACGCAGTGGCCGCTGTTGCGCTCCCCCGCCGCGCAGCGCCGCATCGAGAAGCTCGAGGCGAAGCTGGAGAGCGGCGGCCTGTACTTCGCCGTACTCGCCCGCTTCATCCCGCTGGGTCGCACTCTCATCGCCCTCGTGTCCGGCTCGACGCGCCTGGACCTCAAGGAGTGGCTGGCGCGGACGACCGGGGCGGGGACGATCTGGACCGCCTACTCGCTGGCCTTCGGGTGGCTCACGGCGCGCTGGATCCCGCTGCCGCTGTGGGCGTCCGTCGCGATCGCCGTGGGCGGATCGCTTCTGCTGGGCGCGATCATCTCCCGCGTCGCCGACCGGTTGGCCCTGGGCCCGCACGACTGAGCCGCGGTCCTGCTCAGGCGCCCGGCCCGCCCGCTCTCCCGACGAGCTCCACTCGGATCATCTCGACGAGGTCGCCGTCCTCTCCGCCGAAGCAGGTGCGGGACCACACCGTGTCCCGTTCGACGTACGGCCGGCCCCGGTCGTGGAGCCACGCGGGAGTCCGACCCGCGGTGAGGTCACGCTGGCAGGGCGCACAGACGGGCAGTGGCGGGGTGGTGCCGGCACCGGCCCCGCGCGGCAGCCGTGCGCGCGCACTCGCGGCCCCGTGGGTCGGATCGACCGTGCACAGCCGGGCGGCATCCGTCCGGGAGGCACCCCTGCGTCCGCCAGCAGCACCCGTGGGTCCTCCAGCGGCAGCGGACTCCGCGCGGTCCACCGCACCCCCCGCCTCCATCAGCAGGACGAGTGCGCCCGCCAGGTCCGCCCGAGTCACGTCGTCGGCATCGACGAGACGCCCGGCGAACGTGTACGCGTCCAGCCCTCGCCGCACCTCGTCGGCCTGGTGGGCGGGCAGTCCCCGCGCATCGAGCGCGCGCAGGCGGGCGGCGATTCCCAGCGTGTCCTCGATGAGTGCGGCCCGGATCCGGCTGCGCTGCATCTGCGCCGCGTCCCGCAGCAGGTCTGCGGGCATGCGGACGCGCGGGGGCAGCGCGAGCCGGGCCGCGCGACGCCTGGACACCAGCCCGACGACGGCGAACACCGCCGCTGCCACGACGATGCCGGCCAGCAGGACTCCCAGAACCAGTTGGTCCGCGCTGAAGTCCGGCCCGCCCGGGGGCTCAGTGCTCTGACCGGTCGTTCCCTGACTGCTCGCGCCCTCCCCCATGCCCTCCGCACGGTCAGAGGTTCCCGCGTCCCGCGCCTCGCCATCGGCCACCTCGACGCCCGCGTCCTCGGCAAGGGCATCGAGCGCGGTCGAGACGAGCCGCACCCCCTCGTAGCCGGAGCCCGAGCCCTGCGTCGAGGCGATCGCCTCCCGCGCATCGTCCAGGGCCTCCGTACCGTCCTCGACGACGGCGCTGGAGACGCGGCCGTGCGTGGACGCCACGAGATAGACCCCGTCCTCCCCCACCCGGTCGGCCAGAAGGTCGACGAGCTCGCTCCCGGACTCCTCGTTCAGCGCATCGTCCACAAGCACCACATGCACCGGGTACGGCAGCGCCTGCGCCTTCTCCCGCAGCTGTGCCGCCGCCTCGTCCGGCACGCGCGCCTCCGCTGCCGCGGTCACGTGGACGGGGTCGCCCGCCAGCGACTGCGCGAGGGAGTCGGCGAGCGCTCCGAGGTCGTCCGCACCCGCCGCTGTCACGGCTCCTCCCGCTGGAGGAGAGTGCGAGAACGAGACTGATCCGTGTCACCGGCATCTGAGTCATCGTCCGACCTCATGGTGCGCACGAAGCCGACGACGATGAGTCCCAGAACGGCGAGGACCACCGCGAAGAGGCTGCCGAAGCCCACACCGCGCAGCCAGTTCCACAGCGGATAGCCCCACACCGTGGGGCCCGTCTCCGCGGCGCGCTCAGCCTGCTCCTGCAGCGTGTAGAACTCCTGCCCCTCGAGGCCCGCGAAGAGGATCGCCAGGGCACCGCCCACCACGGCCGCTCCCAGCAGGACGAGCAGCGGGACCCCCAGGATCACCAGAATCCCGCGCGCCGCCGAGGGAACGACGGTGCGCGATCCCACCGGGCCAGAGAGGGGCGGTCGGACGCAGGCCTGCGCCAGCGGTGCGAGGGCTCCGAACATGCTGCGCGCGTACCCGTCGTCGACCTCGACGTACGGGCGCACTCGCCTGCCCGCCCGCACCCGCAGGACGTCCGGCGGCTCGTCCCGCCCCGTCGCCTCCCGGCACTCCGCGCACACCGGCACCTGGATCGCGGCGTCCCGTCCCGCCACCGTCGCCGTGACGACCGAGCCTCCGTGGACGGCAGCCTGCCCATGGAAGGGGTTCAGCGCGCAGTGCTGCGGAGGACCCGCACCGTCCACCGCGGCCCCAGACCGCACATGGGTCTCCCATGTCCGCACGCGATCGTCCAGTTGCGCGTCGAGGACCAGGAGCGCGGCCACTTCAACTGGAGGGAGGACCGGATCGACGACCTCGGACGACCACCCCACGGCCTCGCAGGGTCCACCATCCGTGTCGCGAGAGCTGCCGTCAGACGTATGAGGTCCATCGTCCGGCTCGAGAGCGTCGCCGTCCGGACGGAGTCGCCCGTGAATGCGATCGCGCAGGGTCCGGTGCGCATCGATGTCCTCCACCAGTGCGGCCGCGTGGTCCAGCGCCTGCTCCGACCGCGCCTGCCGCGGATCAATGGCAGGGAACGTGCGATCCAGCAGCAGGGGCAGACGGTCGAGAACTTCCGGTGGGACGGGCGTGGGGGTGCGCGCAGCCAGTGCGGCCCGCTCGCGCTCCTCCGACAGCGTCGCGCGCCGACCGAAGAACCAGACGAGCCCCACCCCGCCCACAGCGGCGACCGTCATCGCGGTGAGCACGTCCGCGCCCCCAGGCTCGTGCGTCTCCAGGTACTGCGTGATGTCCCCGCGCTCGGGCCCGGTGCCCGCGTAGTCACGGGGGTCGGGGCGATCTGCCGCGCCCAGCTGCGCGGCGCCCTGCAGTGCCGCGAGCTCGAGTGCCGGCGCGGGGTCGACGCGGAAGTCATCGTGGTAGCGGTCCGGCCACCGTCCGGAGTTCCCCACATCGTCGCTCACGCCGTCCGTGCCCACGACGAGGATGATCGGCACCGTCGCCATCCCGTACGCCTCGAAGAGGCTGAGGACGAGCGGGAAGGACTCATCGGCCAGCCGCACCGCGATCTCCTGGAGCACTGCCCGCTCGTCCTCGAGCGCCAGGTCCTCCCCCAGCAGGGGCGCATCCGGGTCGCTCACGACGGCCAGGCACGTGACGCCGTCGGTCTGCGCCTCCGCTGCCGCCAGTCCCTCCTGCGCCCGCGCGACGAAGTCAGGACCCACCGCCTGCGACCTGATGGCCAGCGCGATGCCGTCCGTGCGCAGTGCCTCGCCGTGCTCATCGAGGAACCGCTGCGCGAGTCCGCCCGTGTCCGAGGCCCCGGTCGGCTGATCACTCATCATTCGTCCGATCCTAGTGCGCGGGGAACCGGGCTCCGGGAACGCCGAAGGGCGGGAGCCCCCGTGGGGTCTCCCGCCCTTCGGCGTGCGATGCGCAGTGCGATCAGGCGCGCAGCGTGCCCGCGTCCACCGGAACGCCCGGACCGTTCGTCGTCGACAGCGTCGCCTTCGAGATGTAGCGGCCCTTCGAGGAGGACGGCTTGAGGCGGTTCACCTCATCGATCGCGGCCTTGAAGTTCTCCTCCAGCTGCTGCTGCGAGAACGACGACTTGCCGATGATGAAGTGCAGGTTCGAGTGCTTGTCGACGCGGAACTCGATCTTGCCGCCCTTGATGTCCGTGACAGCCTTCGCCACGTCCATCGTGACCGTTCCGGTCTTGGGGTTGGGCATGAGGCCACGGGGACCCAGGACCTTGCCCAGGCGACCCACCTTGCCCATCATGTCCGGGGTCGCGACAGCCGCGTCGAAGTCGGTGAAGCCACCGGCCACCTTCTCCAGCAGGTCATCGGAACCGACGAAGTCGGCACCTGCTTCGCGGGCTGCCTCCGCACGGTCACCCGCGGCGAAGACGAGGACCTTGGCCGTCTTGCCGGTGCCGTGGGGCAGGTTGACGGTGCCGCGCACCATCTGGTCGGCCTTGCGGGGATCGACACCCAGGCGCAGGGCGACCTCGACAGTGCCGTCGAACTTCGACACCGAGGTCTCCTTGGCCAGGGCGATCGCCTGTGCCGGTTCGTACTGCGTATCCGCAGCGATCTTCTCTGCGGCGGCCTGGTAGGCCTTCGAGCGCTTTGCCATCTGCTTCTTCTCCTAGCAGTCGTGGTGCGGGTCGCGCGGACCCTGCCACAGTGGTGTGGGACCCGGGGGTCTCAGATGTCGGTGGTGATGCCCATCGACCGGGCGGTGCCCGCGACGATCTTGGACGCCGCGTCGACGTCGTTGGCATTCAGGTCGGCCATCTTCTGCTCTGCGATCTCGCGCACCTGGTCGGCGGAGAGGTGCCCCACCTTGTCCGTGTGCGGGGTCGCCGAGCCGGACTTGACGCCCGCGGCCTTCTTGATGAGCTCCGCAGCCGGCGGAGTCTTCGTGATGAACGTGAACGAACGGTCCTCGTAGACGGTGATCTCGACGGGGATGACGTTGCCACGCTGGGATTCTGTCGCGGCGTTGTACGCCTTGCAGAACTCCATGATGTTGACGCCGTGCTGACCAAGCGCGGGGCCGATCGGGGGTGCCGGGTTAGCGGCTCCCGCCTGGATCTGCAGCTTGATCAGACCGGCGACCTTCTTCTTGGGAGGCATGTTCGGTCCTTACTCTTCTCGTCCAGCACCCGTGCGACGCTCGCACGGGCGGGGTCCGACCGTCCCCTCCGATGCGGGGCGCAGTCAAACTCCACCAGTATTCCACGACCGAACGCCCGGAGGCGAATCCCTGTGGGGAAGCGCACACCGGACGTCCTGATCGATGCGTGTCCGCGGCGGCGACGCCGCGGGGGTTCGCGACCGTCGGTCGCGAAGCATAGGGGTCCCCGCGGGGACGCTCAGATCTTGCTGACCTGGTCGAAGCCCAGCTCGACGGGGACGTCGCGCTCGAAGATCGACAGGAGCACCGTGAGCTTCTGGTTCTCCGGGCGGATCTCCTGGATCGTCGCGGGGTGGCCCTCGAAGGAGCCCTCCTTGACGAGCACGGACTCGCCCACCTCGAACTCGACGACGTACTCCGCGTCGTCGCCCACGTTGCCCTGGGCCGTGCCGGCCTCCTGGGCGACCTTCGCCTGCTTCTCCTCGAAGATCGGGCGCAGCATCTCGAAGACCTCGTCCGTGGTGAGCGGCACGGGGTCGTAGGCGTTGCCCACGAAGCCCGTGACGCCGGGCGTGTGGCGCACGGCGCCCCAGCTCTCGTCCGTCAGCTCCATGCGCACCAGCACGTAGCCGGGGATGCGGACGCGACGGACCTGCTTGCGCTGCCCGTTCTTGATCTCGACGACGTCCTCCATCGGCACCTGCACCTCGAAGATGAACTCCTCCATGTTGAGGCTCACCGTGCGGGATTCGATGTTCGTCTTCACGCGGTTCTCGTAGCCCGCGTAGGAGTGGATGACGTACCAGTCGCCGTCCTGCATGCGCAGGTCGGACTTGAAGTCCTCGATCGCCTCGGCCTCGGCGTCCTCGGTCGCAGGCGCGTCCTGCGCCGGCGCGTCCTCTGCCGCAGGTGCGTCCTCGGCGGCCGGCGCGTCCTGGACCTCTGCGTCCTGGCCGCCGTCGACGTCGAGGTCACCGGCGGTGTCCGCCTCGACCGCGGGCTCGGCGGCGTTCGCCTGATCGAGCTCGGGGTTCAGCTCTTCCGGAGTGGTGTCCGACACGTGGTGTCTCCTCGTTCGATGCGGTGGGTGCGGTCAGGGTGGCGGTGGGGAGCGCGCGGATCGCTCCGCGGGCCCGTCCCGGGGTTCAGTCCGACCCGGGGATCAGAACGGCGTCGTGCCCGCGAAGACCCATCCGGTCAGCTGTCCGAAGACGAAGTCCAGTCCGGTGATCAGGAGCATCATGATGACGACGAAGCCCAGCACGACGAGCGTGTAGTTGATGAGCTCCTTGCGGGTCGGGGTCACGACCTTCTTGAGCTCCGCGATGATCTCGCGGAAGAACCGGAGGATCCGGCCGAAGAGGCCGAGCCTCTTCTTCCCCTCTGCGGCGGAGGTCTCAGCCACTCGACCCTCTCATTCCTCGACGACCGTCACCGACCCGGCCGGATCGGTCTGACTGGCAGGGGTGACAGGACTCGAACCTGCAACCTACGGTTTTGGAGACCGTTGCGCTACCAATTGCGCCACACCCCTTCAGCGGTGAGGGATCACCGCCGAGGATCGAGCATACATGCTCCTCCGGGCTCACGTCGAACCGTCCGCGTCCGTCTCGACGGGCGGCTCCGGCCGCACCTCGATCAGCGGTCCCGACTGCGGTGCGGGGACCCAGGGCGAGAACTCGACCGAGGCGTCCATCCCCACCGTGAGGTACTGCACGTCGACCAGCTGTCCGGTCGTCCGGTCGTAGCGGAGGATGCTCATCTCCGCGGGCATCTTGAGCGGTCCGGGGGTGAGCGCGTCCGCCAGCGCCCCGCCCGTCGTGGAGCCGACCGTCCGCACGCCCGCGCCCCACTGCTCCGGCTCGACACGACGGTGCCAGTGCCCGTGGAGGCCGTAGTCCGCGCAGCCCTCCTGGAGCGCAGGCTCCGCGTGGCGCGGGTCGTGGATGACGAGCAGGTCCTCCTCCGCCGCGCACGCCGTCTGCGCGACCCGTCCGGTGAACTCCTCCGCCGTCTCCCCCGTCTCCAGGACGTCGCCGGAGGGGAAGACGGTGCGCCGCGGGTCGCCCGCACCCAGCAGGGTGAGGCCCGCGACCTCGACCGGCTCCCCGTCCAGCACGGTCCAGCCCACCTCCCGGGCACGGCGGACGGTGTCCCGGGAGTCGTGGTTGCCCTTGACGAAGGCGGTGGGCACGTCGTCCGGCAGCGCCTGTGCCAGGGAGTCGACGCACACGTTCTCCGCATCCGTGCCGGTCATCGTGACGTCGCCGCCGTCGATGTGGAGGTCCGCGTCGCTCCAGCGCACGACGTCGCCGATCACGCGGGACATGCCGGTCTGGCAGTGGATGTCACTGGTCCACACGATCGTCGCGAGATCCGCCGGCTGCGGGTTCGCCAGTCCGTGCAGAGGACCGGCCCCCAGCCGGGTGCCGACGGGCCGCTGCGGCCACGCGGCCGCCAGTTCGCCGCGCACGGTCCCGTAGAACTCGTCGTTCTCCCGGATCAGGTCCGCCGCCGCCTGCGCCGCCTCGTCGACGACGCCGCCCAGCCGTCCGGTCACCTGCGCGCCGGCCAGCGGCGTGCCGATGAAGACGGGATCGGACTCGATCGCCCGCGGCGGCTCGAGGGGCACCAGCAGCGCCCCTCCCAGCACGGCCAGCCCGGCCGTCGCGGCACCGGCCCGCAGCCGAGGCCGTCGTCCGGAGATCCTGCCGGTCCGCCCGGCCGCACCGGCCAGTGCCCGACCGCCCACGAGGAGGGCGACCAGGACCAGGACCCCCGCGGCGGCGCGCAGCGCCATGTCCTGCCCCAGGTCGATCGCGATGGTCCGCGCGTGCGCGCCGGGATCCGAGAAGAGCGCCGCGTAGGCCGTGAGGTCTCCGCCCAGCGCATCGATCGTGGTCCCGCCCACGCCCGACTCCACCGGGATCTCCCCCACCGCCACGTGGACGCCCAGGCCCAGGGGCAGGAGACCGTCGGCGGGGACGACGACGGCGCCCAGCGGACCCAGGTCGACCTCGACCGCGGCGTCGCCGGTCACGGAGTAGTGCGCCTCGTGGGGGCCGAAGGTCCCGTCCGTCTCCGCGCTCAGCGCCGCCCACGGCGCGACGATGACGAGGCAGCACAGCAGGACGAGGAGGGACCGCAGCACGGTGCGCGGGCGCAGCAGTCCGCCGCGCCACGCCGTGAGGGCCCGGCCGTACGACAGCCGCGGTGCGCGCACGCTCACAGGTCGATGCCGACGAGGTTGGGCTCCGGCACCAGCACGATCCCGAAGGCCTCCTCCACCCCCGCCCGGATGTGACGCGCCAGCTCGACGAGGTCCCGAGCCCGCGCCTCGCCCCGGTTGGTGAGCGCGAGGGTGTGCTTGGTGGACAGCGACGCGAGGCCGTCTCCCACGGAGTACCCGCGGCTGAAGCCCGCGCGCTCGATGAGCCAGGCCGCGGAGGTCTTGACGACGGCGGGGTCCGCCTCACCCGTGCGGTGGTCGAGGACCGGGTAGGACGGCGCCCCCTCCGGAAGGACGTCCGCCGGGGTCACCCGCCCCACGGCGTCGTCGACGAGCGACAGGATGGGGTTGGTGAAGAAGCTGCCAGCCGACCACGTGTCGTGGTCCGCGGCGTCGAGCACCATCCCCTTCGACGCGCGCAGATCGAGCACCGCCCGGCGCACCTGCGCGACCGGCACTCGCGTGCCCAGGTCGACGTCCAGCGCGGTGGCCAGCTGCCGGTAGC
This sequence comes from Brevibacterium senegalense, assembly GCA_020743695.1. Classification (GTDB taxonomy): domain Bacteria; phylum Actinomycetota; class Actinomycetes; order Actinomycetales; family Brevibacteriaceae; genus Brevibacterium; species Brevibacterium senegalense_A. The sequence goes on from DYUK01000299.1 coordinate 9,815, forward strand.
GCACGGCGGCACCCGCGCCGTCGCCCGGCTCATCCGCGGCGGCTCCCGCGCCGCTCGACTGCAGGTCGAAGGTGACGGCGAGGACGACCCATCGCACCGCGCCGGCCTCTGCGGCCGAGCGCTTGAGGACGGACGTCCGGTACCCGAAGCCCAGCCGGTCCGCGGTGAGGAGGTGCTCCTCCCCCGTCACGCGGTCCAGGGCGAGCACGTGCGTGAGGCAGTCCGCGACCTCTGCGCCGTAGGCACCCACGTTCTGGACGGGGGTGGCGCCCACGGAGCCGGGGATCCCGGACAGCGCCTCGAGGCCGGACAGGCCGCGGTCCACGGTCTGCGCGACGAAGGCGTCCCAGTCCTCGCCCGCCTCGACGGTCACGCGCACGACGCCGGCGGCGTCCGGCTCCTGCCAGTCGATGCCGCGGGTGCGGACGAGGCAGACGGGTCCGTCGAAGCCGTCGTCGGCCACGAGTAGGTTGGAGCCGCCGGCCACGAACAGGACGTCCGGGGTCTTCCGCGGTGCCGCGCCGGTGGGCTCCTGCAACGGGTGGGCCCGGACGAAGTCCACGAGCTCCCCGCGGGTGCGGGCCTCGTGCGGGTGGGCGATGGGGCCGCCCACCCGCAGGGTCGTGAGGTCTGCGAACCTCACGCCAGACGGACCTTCACCTGGGTGCGGCCCAGGACCGAGTCGTCACCCGCGCTCACGGCGAGGTCGAGGCGGACGACACCGGCCTCGGCATCGATCGCGCCCACGGTCGCGGTGAGCGCGAGCTGGGCGGTGGGGGCCGTGGGCGGCCCGGACTCCGCGTCCGGGACGACGACCATCGACGTGAAGCGGGTCTTCGCATCCAGCACGGAGCCGGGATCGCCGGTCCAGTCGGTCACGCGCGCGACGACGGAGCCCAGTGTCAGCATTCCGTGTGCGATGACGTTGGGCAGGCCCACCTCCTTGGCGTAGCGCTCGTTCCAGTGGATGAGGTTGTGGTCGCCGGACGCGGCCGCGTATGCGATGAGGTCCGCGCGGGACACGGGGATCGTCGTGTCGATGACGGTGTCGCCCACGGAGAGCGCGTTGATCGAGGGGCGGGGTGCGGCGGTGGTCGTCATGGCCTGGCTCCTCACTTCTCGCCGCGGACGACGATGGTCGACGTGACGGTCACGACGGGCTCACCGGAGTGCGCGTCCGTCAGCTCTGTGCGGGTGGTGATCATCGCGTTGCCGCCCGATTCCCGCAGCCCGTCCACGTGCGTGGTCGCCGCGAGGCGGTCACCCGCGACGATGGGTCGGGTGTACGTGAACTGCTCCTGGCCGTGCACCACGCGCGAGTAGTCGATCCCGGAGTCCGGGCTGGAGATGTAGAGGGCTTCGCAGCGCTGCGAGGGGATGACGGCGAACGTCGTGGGTGCGATGACGTCCGTGTACCCCAGCTCCTGTGCTGCGGCCGCGTCGACGTGCGCGGGGTGGGTGGCGCCGATCGCGCGGGCGAACTCCGCGATCGCCTCGCGGCCCACTTCGAAGGGGGCCGGCAGGGAGTACTGGGCTCCCTGCAGGTCGGTGTTGACGGACACGTGTGCCTCCTGGTCTGTGGCGGGCTGATCTGCAGCAGCCGGTCAGCGGTCGTCCGCCAGTCTATCGACGCGGACGGACACCGCACGCGACGCGACGGACTGCCCCGATCCACGTGGGACCGCTCACCGGTCGCCGCCCACCCGTGCGACGGTTCAACCCGTCGCCCACCGCTGCGGGTCATGGGCGGCCCGGTGCGCGGCCTCCTGCCGCTTCCAGCCCTCCCACCAGGAGTCGTCGCCGTCGCGGGCGAGCGCCCGGGCGCGGCGGACGGGCTCCGGCGCGTCGAGCCAGAGGACCCGGTCCGCGAACTCGGCCGTCACCGCGGTGACGCTGCCGCACCCCTCGACGATGAGCGGGACGGACGGCGCGATGCTCTCCTCCGCGCCCCAGGCGGAGGCGTGCCAGTCCCAGCGCCGCCACCGCGGGGTGCGGCCCGCGGCGCGCTCGGTGAGGATCCGCTCGAGCGTCGCCGTCGCGTGCGCCATCCCCTCCCAGCCCGCGTAGAGGTCGTCCATGTGCAGCACCCGCGCCCCGGTGCCCGCCGCCAGATCCCGTGCCGCGGTCGTCTTCCCCGCTCCCGAGGTCCCGTCCACCAGGACGAGCCCACCCACCCGGGCGGCCCTGTCCGGAGGACCATCGGTGCCGGAATGCGCTGCACTCCCGGAACGAACCGTGGTACCGGAACCCACCGCTCCGACCTGCGTGCTGCCCGCGCTCATCCGCCAGCCCCCACGAGCCGGAACGCTCCGGTCGCCACCGCGAGTCCCACGGCGGCGAGCGACACGCCCAGCGCGCACGCGATCGCAACCGCGTCGCGACGGCGCAATCGCGAGGGCCTGGCCCACGTCCGCTCCCCCGTGCCGAACGCGCGGGCCTCCATCGCGGTCGCGAGCATCGTCCCGCGACGCACCGCGGCGACGACGAGTGCGAAGGGCAGGGAGAGGGCGCCGCGCAGCGAGCGGGAGTCTCCCAGGCCTCGGGCGCGGCGGGCCCGTGCCAGGGACCGGTGGTCGGCGGCGAGGACGCCGGCCAGCCGCACGGCGGCCAGGGCGCCCACGACGAACCGGGCGGGCAGGCGTGCGATCTGGCCCAGCGCATCGGCCAGTCGCGTGGGGTCGATGCCCACGAGCGCGACGAGCGCGGGCACGCCGATCGCCAGGACGCGCACCGTGATGGCCGCGGCCAGCTCG
>DYUK01000300.1 GCA_020743695.1 Brevibacterium senegalense
CCAGCTCTTCACGACGATGTCCTTCGCCGTCAGCTTCGTAACGTCGAAGGAGGTGGAGGCGGCATGGGCGGGAATGATCGCACCTGCGACCAGCACGACGGATGCGAGCGCGGACAGGAGGATGCGCATGAGCGACTTCACAGAGACTCCTGGGGGAGGAATTCGACAGGGGAGTGCCACGGTGCAGGAGTCAGCGGGGTGTTCGTCGGCAGTCGTGCGTCACGATTCAGAGAGTTCCGATGATCGAATCATAGCGAACGTTCGCGCTCAGCTGCACCAGCCACTGGGTCTCGTCGCTCGCCCACTGGGAGGCCTCCCCGGAAGCCTGCCTGCGGTGACTCCCACCCAGCTCAGAACGCGGTCATGAGGCAGAATCGACGCATGACCGAGCTCTCCCGGCGCATCTCGACCGTTTACCGTGCCGCCCGCGTCCGGACGACCCCCTATGCGGAGCGCGGAGCGCGCATCGCACGGCGAGCTCGCGGAGCCGCCACCGAGCGTCTCCTCGAGACCCGGGTCCCCGACCGGATGCGGGTGAGTGCTGACGACTCGTTCGTCGTGGGGGTGCATTTCGCAGGCGATGCTGATGCGCGGTACCAGCTGGAGCAGTGGCTGGGACCCCTGGAAGGACTGGCCCGGCACCTGAGTGGAGCACTGGGTGCCGAGGCCCCGGTGGGCATCCTCTGCCGCTCGGCGGACCACGCACTGGCCATCGACGGGGAGACGTCGCTGCCCGTGCGGTTCTCCCGTCTCTCGGCGGGACTCACGACCTTCATGCAACAGCCCGGTCTGCGTGTGGTCCTGTACGTGAATCAGTCGATGAAGAATTTCCAGGCGCTGCGGTTCTCCGGTCCTGCGCATGTCCACCTGAGTCACGGCGAGAGCGAGAAGGAGTCGATGGTCTCCAATCAGCTCAAGGCCTATGACTGGGTCTTCACGGCGGGTGCAGCCGCACGCGAGAGGATCGTGGATGCGCTCATCGGCATGCCGGAGTCGCGGATGATGGACGTGGGCCGGCCGCAGCTGGATGGTCCGCGTCCTGTTCCGATGGAATGGACGTCATCCGCCGCGGCGTCCCAGCAGGGCTCGGTCGTGTTCGTCGCACCCACATGGGAGGGCGACTCGCCAGCTATGGCCTATGGGACGCTGGCGCTGTCGGGCGTCGACACGATCACCTCGCTCTTCGACGAGGGGTTCCGAGTCATTTTCCGCCCGCATCCGCGCACTGGGGTCGTATCTGCCGCCGCGCGGAATGCCCTGGCCGAGTGCCGGGAGCTCGTGGAGCAGGACTCCCGGGGGTTCCTGGACACGACGTCACAGGTGGGGTGGCAGCTGGATGTGGCCGATGCGGCGGTCTGCGAGATGTCGTCCGTCGCCTTCGACTGGCTGTCGACAGACCGGCCGCTCGTCATGATCAGGCCGTCCGACCCACGTGCGCAGGTCATCGACGGCGGTCTCTTCGACCGCGCGTCCGCGATCGAGCCGGACGACGGGCACACCGTGGGGGAGCGAGTACGCGCGGCGCTGGAAGACCCCACCGCGTCCGGTGAGCTCGCCGCCGACCTCGCAGAGAGGTATCTGGGGCCGACCGGGCCCGGTCAGCAGCAGTCCCGGTTCGAGGACGCCGTCATGTGGGCGATACGCCTGCGCGAGGAGCGGAAGGCCTAGAGATCCACCAGTTCGACCCGTGAGCGCTCCTGCAGAGACCCTGTGGTTCTCGGGTGAAGAACGGCAGAGTGCACGCTTTTTCATTGCTGGAAGGTGAACGTCCCGTTACGATCGGGTGGCCGCTCTTCGGAATGAATGGGAGTTCCATGCGTCGCATCATCACCTACGGCACCTTCGACCTGCTGCACTACGGGCACATCCGTCTGCTCCAGCGGTGCAAGGCGCAGGGAGACTACCTGGTCGTCGCGCTGTCGACGGACGAGTTCAACGCGGGCAAGGGCAAGAAGTCCTACTTCAGCTACGAGGACCGCAAGAACATGCTCGAGGCGATCCGCTACGTCGATCTCGTCATCCCCGAGGACACGTGGGAGCAGAAGACGACAGACGTCCAGAAGTACCACATCGACGCCTTCGTCATGGGTGACGACTGGACGGGGAAGTTCGACTTCCTGTCTGACCAGTGCGAGGTCATCTACCTCCCGCGAACGCCGGAGATCTCCACGACGCAGATCAAGAACGACCTGGGGACCGTGCCCGCCTGAGTGGAGATCCGGGCCGACGCCCGGTGCTTGAGAGTCATCTGAATATGCTTCAGGTGAACAGCCGGTAAAATCAGATTCTCAGCAGGCTGGCCGGACGACCCGGACAAGCGCGGGTCCGCCCCCGCATCATGAGGCTGCTGGAGAGGAGTGTGTGCGATGTCGATCGACTCTCGCTCACCCTCGCCCACGCTCGATGAGCTGCGTGCCGTTGCTCAGCCGCCGCACGTGCGAGCGCGGAAGAACGCCGAGCACTGGACTGCCGAGCTCTACCTCCGCCACATCTCGATCTATCTCACTGCCCTCCTGGTGCGGACGCCCATCACGGCCAACGGTGTCACGTGGCTGATGATCGTCTCAGGCTGGGCCATCGCAGCGTCGCTGTTCATCCCCGGCATCGTGGGAGCGCTCCTTGCGCTCTTCTTCTCACAGCTGCAGCTCTACTTCGACTGCTGCGACGGGGAAGTGGCGCGGTGGCGGGGCACCAGCAGTGCCATGGGGGTCTTCCTCGACAAAGTCGGTCACTACACGACAGAGGGAGCCGTGGCGATTGCCCTCGGATTCCGTGCAGTCGGTGATCTCTCGCTGCTGCGGACGGACCCTGGAGGCTCCTACCCGTACGTTGTTGCCGGGCTGGCACTGGGCTGCCTGGTCCTCTTCAACAAGGCGCTCAACGACATGGTGCACGTCTCCCGCGCGTTCAACGGACTGGACCGTCTGCCGGACACGGCAGAGGCGACCGCTGTCCATGCCGGCCCCGTGGCGACGCTCAAGAGGATCGCTCGCTTCGTCCCGTTCCACCGCCTCTACCATTCCGTGGAGATGTCGATCCTCGCGGTCGTCGCCGCAATCGTGGGCATCGTCGCCGGTGTGGGGATCCAGGCAGACCGTGTGCTGGTCGTCGGGCTCGCAGTGCTGTGCGCGGTCTCCGTCGTCGGGCACTTCGTCGCGATCGTCGCGTCCAGGAGACTCTCATGAGTGATCCTCGACGGAACCGGCGTCTGCTGACCACGGACCCGACCCGCGCGCACCAGGGACCGCAGAACGACGGCCCGTTCGACCTGCCCGACCACCCTGACGCGTGGGACCGGTATGCACATCTGCGCCGCGACGCCCACGTCCTGGACGTGGGGCGGTCGACCGATGGGTCGCAGACCTTCGAACTCGTTCCGCCGACCGCACCTGACGAGACCGGTCGACCACCGCGACGCTCGGCTCCCGCGGACACCGCTCGGAACACCCCTCGCGACGCTCGCTCCGACGCGCCTGCCGCGCCGCCCGTAGAAGTCCGCCCTGCAACCTCGCGGCGGTACGGCTTCGGCGTCGTCGTCCTCACGCAGGGCGATCGCCCCGATGAGCTGCGCCGCGGCCTCGAGTCCCTGCTGGCCCAGCGGGGCGTTGACCTCGATGTCATCTGCGTGGGCAACGGATGGGAGCCCACCGGGCTGCCCGACGGGGTCCGCTCTCTCGCGCTGCCGGACAACCTCGGGATCCCCGCGGGGCGCAATGAGGGCGTCCCTCACGTGAAGGGGGAGTTCCTCTTCTTCCTCGACGACGACGCGTGGCTGCCGGACGACACGACGCTCTTGCGGATGGCACAGCTCATGCGGACCCAGCCGCGCATCGGCCTCGTGCAGCCGCGGGTCGTGGACCCCTCACGCGATGATGCACCCAGGCGATGGATCCCACGACTGAGGAAGGGCTCGGCAGAGCACTCCTCCACGGTCTTCTCCGTGTGGGAGGGAGCAGTCGCGCTGCAGCGGCGCGCCTTCGACGAATGCGGGGGATGGCCCGCACCGTTCTGGTATGCCCACGAGGGAATCGAGCTCGCCTGGAGGGTGTGGGATGCGGGCTACCAGGTCTGGTACATGGGAGACCTGACCGTTGCTCATCCCGTCATCGACCCCAAGCGGCATGACGAGTACTTCTTCATGAACGCGCGGAACAGGGTGTGGCTGGCGCGCAGGAACCTGCCGTTCCCCTTCAGCTGGGCTTACGTGGGGTCGTGGACACTCGTGCAGACCGTGCGGTGGGGCCGGAAGCCCGACCATCTGCGACCGTGGTTCGACGGATGGCGCGCGGGCTGGCGCGAGGACCCCTGGGGTGAGGACGAGCCGCAGCGGAAGCTGTCCGGCCGAGGGCTGCTGGCGATGTCCGTGAACGGACGGCCGCCCGTCGTCTGATCCACGCTGTCTGCTGGTGCGGTGCGACTGCGGACTGCACCAGCAGACATCCGCGACGGAGTCCTGACGGTCTTATCGCCGCAGACGGGAGGCTGCCTGCGAGCCGACCCTCTTGACGAGGCGCTTCGCGCGCCCCGCCATGCCGCGCGGCGTGCGCGAGGCCGCCAGTCGTTCAGCGGCACGGGCCTTCTTCTGCGCAGCGTCTCGCTGAGCCTGGAGGTCCTTCTTCTCGTCCTTGAGCTTCGCGATCTCCGACCGCAGTCGCTTGATCGCGTCCTTCTGGTTCACAGTCTTCTCGCGTGCGATGTCGTGGCCCACCGTGAGGCGCTCGCGGATCTCGTCCAGGTCAGAGAGCGCGGTGATCGGGGCGATCGGCCCCGGCAGCTGCCGCTCGCTGAGACGACGGTCGAACGGCAGCTCCGTCTCCGCCTCCCGGTAGGAGTGCGTGATCGCGTTCTCGTCGAGGAAGGAGACGTACCGGTCGAAGTTCTCCGCGTGATACCTCTCCGGCTCGTGGAAGTCGACACCCTCGACGAGGTCTGCGAGTCGTGCGTCCGGGTCGACATCGGCCGCGAACATGCGCGGCAGGTGGTGGTAGTCCGCGAGCTCCGTGAGGCGGGAGCCGTACATGAGCGTGAGGGACGGGGTCCCGGCGTGCGTCGGCAGGATGTTCCCGTGGATCCGCGTTCCGATCGACAGGTCGAACTCGCGCATGTCAGAGATCCACGAGGGCGCATCCAGGTAGAACCGGAGGTTTCCGGTGCGGAACGGCGTGTGGGCCAAGGAGTTCGGGTAGTTGTCGACGGTATCGCGGAACGGATTGGCGGTGACGTCCACCATCCCGGAATACAGCTTGGAGAAGTCGCCGAAGTCCTGGGGGATGTAGGTCGCGTCAGGGAACGACTCCGGCAGCTTCGTGAGGAAGGCGAGTGCCTCCTGCGGTGCCTTGGGCGTCATGTTGTACGCGATCTTCAGATCAGGTCGGTACTCGAACGGGCGGATCGACAGTTCCCGGCCCAGGTTGTACAGGGTCGGATCTCCGATGACGCGGAAGTGCCGATCCTCTGTGAATCCCAGCGATTCGAGGTACCGTCCGGTGATCTCACCCCGGAGCCCGATGAGTGAGGACCTCTCGAGCACGGCCTCGACGAACCGCTTCGCCACAGAATCGAAGGGCTTTGGGGAATCGAACGTGTCGTCGAGAGCGAATGCTCCACCGATCCCCACGACGACCACGGGGATCGTGAGGCGCTCGATGAACCGGGTCATCCGGGTCATCTCGCCCTTGAAATGACCGCCGAAGTCATTCGCCATCGGCAGGATGTACGCGTCGTACTGCTCGTTGACCTCTTCCGGTTCGGGAAGACGGGCTCCGTACCAGTCGGAGTCGACGGCGGTGGTGTCCGACATGAGGTTCCGGAACAGGCCGAAGGGGAACGCGACGTTACCGCTGTTGTTGTGGAACGCGTTCAGCCGCCATGCCTCGCCCGGGTCGACGTCGTCCAGGGGGGACGGGGTGGCCCGGATGAGGATTCTGCCCGTTGAAGTCAATGTCTCAAGCCTGTCTGTCTCAGCTGCCGGAGGGCCCGCAGCGCGGCGCTGCCGCACCTCTCAGTCGCACGTACTGTGAGGGCCGGAGCGGTCGCGATGTACCCTGGTCGAGCTTAACCGATCGGCCCACCGGTACGTCGGGCAGGAATGCGTGATGACGCGGCGGCGAGCCCCAACCAGCGGTGCCCGGTGCCGGGCGCGCACACGAAGGAGGCGGGGTGGTCCCACAGAATCCTCTGACAAGGATGGCGCGGCTGCTTGGCAGGAATGACCGCACGAGCACGACGCCCGCTCCTCCCGCGATCGCCTTCCCCGACTGTCGCATCGTTGCGATGACATGGACCATTCCGGAGGACTTCGGAGGTCTCACGAGTGTGCTGCTGCGACGATCGACGATGATCTCCGAGCTGGGTGCGCGAGACGTGCCGATCCTCACCTTCAGCTCATCCCTCGACGTGAAGAGCAAAACGAACGAGCTGCGTGCGATGGGGAAGCTGGGCGCACGCGTGCATCTCCGCAACTGCTGGGCGGAGATCGCGACGATGCGCCGGTCGCAGCTTCGCGCATTCGCGCACGCGGCCGAGCCGGCGCCCGAACAGGTCCCTCATGAGATGGAGCTCGCGGTCAGGTCCGACGACGACCATGTGCGCACAATGGTCTCTGCGGACGGCTCCGTCCGCATCACCGAGCACAAGCGTCCGAACGGATCCGTGGTCGTGAGGGATGAGCGGAAGCTGAAGAGCGGACGCGGGCTGGTCCTCCTCGATCATCGGGGCAGGGAGCTGGGGCACTGGCCCCGTGCGCGTGACCTCTACTTCGCATGGGTCGATCATGTCGTCGGCTCCGAACCGGCGATCGTCCTCAACGACTCGAAGTACGTCGGGTCGTTCCTCCACCACTACCGGAGGCCGAACGTCCGGACTGTGCAGGTCTTCCACAACCCGCACCTCCAGGAGACCGCGACGTCGTCCTACGGTCCCTTCACGGTGTCCCGTGCTCCGATCAGCTTCGAGCACGAGCGCTTCGACGGCCTCGCGTTCCTGACGCAGCGGCAGAAGGATGACTTCACGGAGGCCTTCCCCCGCACGAGTCACACCTTCGTCGTGCCCAACTCGCGCGAGATCGCGCACGAGCTGCCGGACGTCGAGACGCCGCGCGACCCCGGCGACGGCATCATGCTGGCGCGCTTGAGCGCGCAGAAGCGGGTCGATCACACCGTCCGCGCCTTCGCACTGCTGGAGCAGGACTCACCGGAACTGCCCGCTCACGTCGACGTCTACGGCTCTGGGCCGCTGGAGCAGGAGATCGACTCGCTCATCGAGGAGGAAGGGGCCTCCGAACGCGTCGCGCTGCGGGGTTACGATCCCACCGCCTCGGATCGCCTCACGACCGCCTCCTTCCTGATCCTGAGCAGCCGTTACGAAGGACTGCCGCTGGTGCTCGTCGAGGCGATGGCTGCCGGCTGCATCCCGATCGCCTACGACATCCGCTACGGCCCCGGCGACGTCATCTCGGACGGCGTCGACGGCTTCGTGGTACCTGCGGGAGACGTCGAGGCGCTGGCGGACGCCGTCCGTCGCTTCGTCACGATGGATGAGGCCGATCGGGTGGACATGCGGCGAGCGGCGCAGCAGAAGGCGCGGCGCTTCGACGACCTGCGCGTCACGCGCATGTGGGCGGACGCCTGCACAGCGCTCATGGAGCCGCAGCCGGACCCGCCCGAACCGGGCAGCGCGGCCGCGGTGTCGCACGCCGCTTTCGTCGACGCCGCGGAACGCGCGCTCGAACTGCGGGGGACCGCCATCGGCGCGTGGCCGACCGAGCCCGGGGCGGTCTGTCTGCGCGTCGCATCCCGTGACAGGAAGTACGGGTTCGAGATGCCCGTGGACATGCGCCCCGGACCTGACGGCGCGAGCTTCCGGGTCTTCGTGCCGGAAGCGCGGTTGGATCCCGATACCCGGTGCACCTACGACTTCTGGCTCACGACCGCGGGCTCCCCGCACAAGAGGCGACTGGGGGTCGAAACGGGCGCCCTCGATCCGACCACCGAGCGCGGTGTGGGGGGACGTGCTCGGATCTACGCGACCGTGCACGGGAATCTGAGCCTCGAGGTCGACGCGACTCCCTGAGTGCCTCAGCGCCTCAGTCGGACGCCTCCATGTTACTGGCCTGCCGCGTGAAGACCGCGAGCTTCTGCTCGCGCTCGTCGATGAGCCGCGTGATCGTGCTGAGGAACGCGGTGGTGGACGAGCCGACACCACCGTCGCCGAAGTAGAACGTCCGCATCCGGGCCCGAGCCTCCGTGTGCTCGTCCGACTCGAGCTGGGTGCGGATGAGATCGCCGATCCGTTCGCGGGAATTCCCGTCGATGACGGCAGTGCTCCTGCTGATGGGTGCGTCGGCCTGCAGCTTCGCTGGGTCGGTGCGACGGTCCGTGAGGATGAGCGGTCGGTCCGGTCGGAGGTAGAGGAAGTCGAGTCCCACGCTGGAGATGTCGGTGACGAGGAGGTCGACGTCGGCGAACATCGCGAGGATGTCACCCTGCATTTTCACCGCGTGCGGCTCTCCCGCAGCGGTGATGAGCTCGCGGATCTGCGCGTCCGCCTCTGCGACGGCCTCATCCGCGGACTCCTCCACCCGGGGATGGGGTTTGTAGATCACACGTGCGTTCGGAACGGCCAGCATGGCCCTCACGATGGCGACGCCGTAGCGATCGATGGAGGTGTAGTTGTTCTCGTCGTTCTCCCCCTCCCATGTGGGTGCGTACATGAGGGTGCGACGTGCGCTGGGGACGAGCTCACTGTCGCGCGGAATGTCGAGCTGAGGCCTTCCCACTGCGAGGAGCTTCGACTCGTCGAAGTCCAGGAGCGCGGCACGGTGGCGTTCCAGGGCGGCCTGCCCGGCGACGAGGGTCCAGTCGTAGGCCTTCGCCTGATTCGACACCATGCTGACTTTGTCGCTCTCCCCGTGATTCACATGCACGTGGACCATGGGAGCGTACGAGAGGGACTGGAAGTTCGTGACGCCGTTGTTCACGTAGATCGCGAGCTTGTAGTCGTTCTCGAAGTAGAGCGTTGCTAGGTCCTCGAAGCGGCGCACGAACACCATCGGCAGCTTCGTGGAGCCCTTGACTTCGCGCAGAGCCCCCAGCTTCCTGAAGACGAGGAGGACTCTGTGTTCCTCGTTCAGTCTCTCGAGGACCGGCAGCCACTGCGTCAGCTGATAGGTCTTCTCCGCTTTGTCGCCGAAGTACACGACGATGTCGGCGGGCACGGATACGCCGTGGAGCTCATGACCCGCGGGGAGCCCTCTCGCCCGGCCGCGGATCCACGTGCTCGTCGCCTTCCACGCAGAGGATCGCACCAGTGCCTGCGCCTGTTCCCGCATCCACGCCTTCATCCCGGTCCTCTCTCTGGTGTCACCGTGCGTGAACCACTGTAGTGAGGCGAGCGGACGTGCGCGCGGAACCCGCGCGCTGATCGCGTCAGATCATCCCAGTGGAGGACGAGGAGCAGCGCACACTGTCCGGCCGCGGCCTCCTCGCGATGTCGATGGCGGGACGTCCGCCGATCGTGTGAGGTGCGCTGTGAGTGCTCTGGTGAGATCCGGTGAGACCTATGTCCCTCTGTCGTCCGGTCCTCTGTCCATGTGAATGGTGGGCGACAGGAGATCCGGATCCTGCTCCAGTGCCTTTGCCAGGGCGTGGAGTGAGAAGACCAGTGGCATGCTCATGGTCGATCGCAGTTCGCCGGCTTCGTCCAAGAGGTCAGCCACTGACAGCCACTGGGACCTCTGCGTGTACAGAGCCTCTTCGCCTCCGACGCGACGACGCTTCCGGTCGATCTGCTCAGCGTCCTCACGGAGGAGGGTGATGCCGAAGAACTCCGGTTTCGCTCCTCTCTCCAACCACCTCCCATATCCGATCAGCCGTGATCCCGCGATCAGATCAGCCGGTACTCCTGTCTCTTCGAGGAACTCCCGGGTCGCACCGTTGAGTGCGAACGTCTGAAGGTCGTCGTCGAAGTCCTTCGGCTCCAGGCTGCCGGAGCCCGATGGGGCCAGAAGCCCTTGACTCGCGTGGTTCTCATGACTCTGACCCACCACCAGAGCGAAGCCGTCTTGGGAAATGGCAAGAGTGGAGACTCCGACCACGTTCGCCAGCTCGCTGCTGGCCAGCGGAATCAACCGGCGGTCCTCGTCGTAGAGGAAGTCGCTGCGGACGTCCCATGGCCGTCCGTGTCTGCCTGGAACTTCCCAGCGCATGAGCTCATTGGAGCACAGATGATCGAAGAATCCCGTGGACTGGAACGGAATGATGCCGCTTCCGTCGACGCGGCAGTCGCCCAGCATTCGGATGCATTCGCCGTTGAAGAGATAGCCTCCTCCGCTCGTGCGGCGGAGGATGTACGGAGCGATCTCCGCGAGTTCTGACGGCAACCGGTAGTGCGTCGGTCGCATGTCTGCCTGCCAGGTGCGACCTCCGAGCATCTGCAGATTGAGCGCTCCGCTGTACAGGATCGTCCCCCGGGTCGTCGCGAACGAGTCCGGCAGGTCTGAGTCGAATGGAGGCTGACCCGCGAAGATGGGGGAGCGCTCTATCAGCTTCGAATCGCGGAATCGTTGCTGCAGGTTCACCCATTCCTGCACCAGTGTGACGAGGCCGAGGAGCAGGCCCAGGAGACTCACGAGCAGCAGCGCCACTGATGGAACCCACGGGATGAGGGTGACTCCGCCCACGAGGACGCCCGCGGCGGCGAGTAGCAACGGGATGCGCACCCTGCGCTGCCAGAGGAACTGATCGCGCAGACTGACGACCCACGCCTTGATGATCATCGATCCTGTGCCCCTCCGGCGACGCTCAGCGCCGGCACCGCACCGACGACCCGCTAACCTGGCCAGGTTAGCGCGCTGTTCGCATCCTCACCGAAGGAGTCCGCCATGAAGGTCCTCGTCACAGGAGGAGCCGGATACATCGGCTCGGTGGTCACGGCTCAGCTGCTGGACGCCGGCCACGAGGTCACAGTCCTCGACGATCTGTCGACAGGACATCGGGACGCGGTGCCGGGCGGCGCGCGATTCGTCGAAGGGCGTATCCACGACTGCTTCCCGCACATCGATGGGCAGGGGTTCGACGGCGTGCTGCATTTCGCAGCGAAGTCGCTGGTGAGCGAGTCCGTCGAAGCACCGGAGCGGTACTGGGAGAACAACGTCACCGGGACGCATCAACTGCTGGAAGCGATGCGACGGGCGGGCATCCCCCGGATCATCTTCTCCTCCACGGCGGCCACGTACGGCGAGCCGGCAGTGTCTCCCATCACCGAGGACACACCCACGCAACCGGTGAACGCGTACGGTGCATCGAAGTTGGCAGTCGATCACATGATCGCCTCGTACAGCCGAGCGCACGGTCTCGCTGCGACTTCGTTGCGCTATTTCAACGTCGGCGGCGCACTGGGCGCTCAAGGCGAGCGACACTCGCCGGAGACGCACCTGATCCCCAACCTGTTGCGGGTCGCGGCCGGAATCACAGAATCGTGCAGCATCTTCGGCACTGACTACGAGACGGTCGACGGTACAGCGCTGCGCGATTACCTCCATGTCGTCGACCTCGGTCGGGCGCATCTCCTGGCGATGGAAGCATCGGAGCCCGGTACCCATCGGGTCATCAATCTGGGGACCGGCAACGGATACACGGTGCGGCAGGTTCTCGAGGCGTGCAGAGCCGTCACTGGTCATGCGATCCCCGCGGTGGAGGGGCCCCGCCGTCCAGGCGATCCCACCTCGCTGGTCGCATCGAATCTGCGCGCGCAAGAACTCATCGGCTGGCAACCCGAGCTGGGACTGGAGGCCATCGTCTCCGATGCGTGGGACTTCATGCGCCGGAGTGAGACCGCACGACGGTGATCCCGCCCGGGACATCGTGCGCCCTCCAGACGCGGGCGTGCGGCGTGGGAGGTCCCCACGACTCGTCGGTGCGTCGGACGATCCAGTCTGGTCGCGCCCGTTGCCGCAGCGACCTCTCCCGAATGTCGGATCGCTCGGGCAGAATGGCCCCATGAGCATCGATCTGGAGATCGCCCAGGCCGCGCAGCTGCAGCGGATCACGGACATCGCGGAGACGGTGGGGCTGGCCGCAGACGACCTGGTCCCCTACGGATGGACGAAGGCGAAGGTGCCGCTGTCCGTCCTCGAGAGGGTGGAGGGCGAGGCGAAGCCCGGCCGACTCGTCCTCGTCACCGCCATGAGCCCCACCCCGGCGGGGGAGGGGAAGACGACGACCAGCATCGGGCTGGCGGACGGCCTCAACGAGCGCAACCGCCGGAACCTGGCCGCAGGTGAGGCACCCACCGGGCAGGCCGTGCTGGCGCTGCGCGAGCCCAGCCTGGGACCCGTCTTCGGCATGAAGGGCGGCGCCGCCGGCGGCGGGCACGCGCAGGTCGTCCCCATGGAGGACATCAACCTCCACTTCACCGGCGACTTCAACGCGATCGCACTGGCGAACAACCTGGCCGCGACGATGCTCGACAATCACATGCACCACGGCAACGCGCTGGACATCGACCCCCGCCGGATCCACATCCACCGCGTCGTGGACCTGAACGACCGTGCGCTGCGGAACGCGACGGTGGGGCTGGGCGGGCTGAACGGAGGGGTGCCGCGCGAGGACCACTTCGACATCGTCGTCGCCAGCGAGGTCATGGCCGTCTTCTGCCTGTCCACCAGTGTCGCGGACCTGCGGGCGCGCCTGTCCCGCATCGTCGTCGCGCACACCCGCGACCGCACTCCGGTCACGGTCGACGACCTGGGGGCTGCTGGCGCGATGACCGCCCTGCTGCGCGACGCGCTCTCGCCCAACCTCGTCCAGACGCTCGAGCACACCCCCGCCTTCATCCACGGCGGTCCCTTCGCGAACATCGCGCACGGCTGCAACAGTGCGCTCGCCACCCGGTCCGCGCTGGCGCTGGGCGACTGGGCGATCACGGAGGCGGGCTTCGGGGCGGACCTGGGCGCGGAGAAGTTCCTCGACATCAAGTGCCGCGCGACCGGCCTGTGGCCGGACGTCGTGTGCGTCGTCGCGACCGTCCGCGCGCTCAAGTACCACGGCGGCGTTCAGAAGGACGCGCTGGAGCAGGAGGACGTCGAGGCGATGCTCGCGGGCATGACGAACCTCGAGCACCACTTGGGCGTGCTGCGCGACGTCTACGGCCTCACCCCGGTCGTGAGCCTCAATCGCTTCCCCTCGGACACGGATGCGGAGGTGACCGCCGCGATCGACCACCTGGCCGGCCTGGGTGTGCGCGCGGTCTCCGCCGAGCACTGGGCGCACGGAGGCGCCGGCGCCCTCGACCTGGCCGAGGCCGTCATCGCGGCCGCGGCAGAGCACGACGCGGCCGGGGGAGGCGGCCCCCGCCACCCCTACGCGCTGGAGGCGTCACCGGTGGAGAAGATCGAGGCGCTCGCCCGGCAGGTCTACCGCGCGGGCTCCGTCCAGATCCCCACCGCGGTCCGTCGCACCCTCGACCGGTTCGTCCGGGAGGGGTACGGCGACCTGCCCGTCTGCATCGCGAAGACGCAGTACTCGCTCAGCTCCGACCCGTCGCTGCGCGCGGCGCCGGAGGGCCACGAGCTGACGGTGCGCGACGTGCGCCTGTCCGCGGGCGCCGGCTTCATCGTCGTCATCTGCGGCGACATCATGACGATGCCCGGCCTGCCCCGGGACCCCGCCGCCCACCGCATCGACGTGACGGAGGACGGGAGCATCACGGGTCTCTTCTGAGCAGGCCGGGTGATGCGCCGGCCGGGTGAACGGAGTCCGAACAGACGCTGAGACCGCGCGCGCCCGGTGCGCCTCCCCGGCCCGGGCGCGTAGAGTGCATCGGTACGCGCTCGCCGGAGACACTCCGGCCACGAGCGGGACGACGACAGAGGACTGGGATGTTGGAACGGCGACGAGACGACTCGGCCGCCCCGAGGCCACGGCTGCGCGACGCGTGGTCGAAGCACTGGGCGAACCGGCGCCGCCTCTTCCGCGAGGTCCTGTCGTTCCTGTCCGTGGGCGGCGTGTCCTACCTGGTCGACGTGGGCCTGTCGAACCTGCTGCTCTTCGGCTTCCTGGGCATCCCGGCCCTGCTGGTCGCCAGCCCCGTCAAGGCGAAGATCGTCTCGACGATCGTCTCGATGGCCGTCGCGTGGGTGGGCAACCGGTTCCTCACCTACGGGCAGCGCGATTCCGGCTCCGCATTGTCGGGCATGTGGAAGTTCGTCGTCGTCAACCTCATCGGCATGGTCATCGTCGTCGCGCCGCTGGGCGTCACCTGGTACCTGCTGGGCCTCCACGACCCGCTGTCCTACAACATCTCCACCAACGTCGTGGGCATCGGCCTCGCGATGGTGTTCCGCTTCTGGGCCTACCGCACGTGGGTGTTCCCCGACCGCGGTGAGGAGGACCCCGCCGCCGAGGTCGTCGTCACCGACGGCTTCGACCGCACCTCCCGCTGACCGTCAGAGGCGCTGCGCGCCGTCGACGGTGACCTTCCCCTTCGTGTCGAGGAACCGCTGGGAGACGCCCGCGATCGCGTCGATGTCGTAGCCGCGGTGGTTCTGGACGACGACCACGATGTCCGCCTCCGGAGCCGCCGCCAGGGCGTCCTCGACGCGGGGGATCCGCTGACCGGAGATGGTCCACTCCGCGATCGCCGGGTCGTGGTAGGACAGGTCCGCGCCGTGCTCCAGCAGCGCCTCCGCCAGCGGGACCGCGGGGGACTCGCGCCGGTCGGAGATGTTGGGCTTGTAGGTGACGCCCAGCAGCAGGACCCGCGCGCCGCGCAGCGCCTTCGCGTCGTCATTCAGCATGTCCTGCACGCGGCGGACCACGTAGGCGGGCATCGAGGAATTGATCTCCTGCGCCAGCTCGACGAAGCGGAACGGGTAGCCCAGCCGGGACTTCACGTTGTAGGAGAGGTAGTTGGGGTCGATCGGGATGCAGTGGCCGCCCACCCCGGGGCCGGGGTAGAACGCCTGGAAGCCGAACGGCTTGGTGCCGGCCATGTCGATCGCGTTCCACAGGTCGATGCCCAGCTCGTGGCAGAACTGCGCCATCTCGTTGACCAGGGCGATGTTCACGTGGCGGTACGTGTTCTCCAGCAGCTTCGCGGTCTCCGCCTCGCGGGTGCCCTTCGCCGCGACCGTCGTCTCGATGAAGCGGCCGTAGAACTCCCGCGCACGCTGTGTGCTGGCGGGGGTGATGCCGCCCACGACCTTCGGGGTGTTGACGAGGCCGTACGTGGGGTTGCCCGGGTCGATGCGCTCGGGGGAGAACGCGAGGTGGAAGTCGACGCCCGCGCGCAGTCCGCTGCCCTCCTCGAGGATCGGCTGCACCAGCTCCTCCGTGGTGCCGGGGTACGTCGTCGACTCGAGGACGACGAGGGTGCCGGGGGTCAGCCGCGCGGCGATCGCACGGGTGGCGGACTCGACCGCGCCCACGTTGGGGCGGCTGTCGTCGTCCAGCGGGGTGGGCACGCAGATGACGATCGCGTCCGCCTCCGCCAGGACCGCGTCGTCCGCCGTCGCCTGGAAGCCCCTCTCGCGGATCTCTGCGACGTCCGCGTCGGTCAGGTCGTCGATGTGGGAGCGGGAGTCCATGAGCCCGTCGACGACGGCGCGCGACACGTCGAATCCGACGACGTCGAGTCCCGCCCGCACCGCTGCGTGCACGAGCGGCATCCCGACGTACCCCAGTCCCATGACGACGGCGTCCACGGCCATGACGGCTCCTCCGGGGTGATGGGAGACGCTCGACGCGCGGTGCGCCGCGGGCGTTCTCCCGGCAACAGGTCGGTCGTTACACTACCAACCATGGCTCCACCCCTCCGCATCCTGATCGCGACCGTCGTGCACGATCCCGAGGACGCCAGGATCCGTCACCGGGAACTGCCGGCGCTCGTGGACGCGGGGCACGAGGTCGCGTACGCCGCGCCGTTCAAGGCCTTCGGCCGGACGCCGCCGGAGGGCGTGTGGGGGATCGACCTGCCGCGGGCGCAGGGACGGAACCGCCTCAGCGCGGTCCGCGCCGCCCGCACCCTGCTGGCCAGCATGTCCCGCACGGTCGACGTCATCCTCATCCACGACCCGGATCTGCTCCTGTCCGTCGTCATGCTGCCGCGACGGAAGGCGACGATCATCTGGGACGTCCACGAGGACACCGCCTCCGCACTGCACATGCGCGACTGGGCGCCGCCCGGTGTGCGCCCCCTCCTGAGCGCCGGGGCGGTCGCGGCGGAGCAGTACGCGGAGATCAATTACCGGCTGCTGCTGGCGGAGCACGGGTACCGCGACCGGTTCACCCGCATCCATCCCGTCGTCCCCAACTCCGTCCGGGTGCCGGACGAAGAGCCCGCGGATCCGGGCGACAGCCGCGTCGTCTACCTGGGGAAGCTCACGCGACCCCGCGGCGGTGCGGAGCTCATCGAGCTGGCCCGTCGTGTGCCGGAGGTGACGGTCGAGATCATCGGACCGGCGGAGCGGGACATCGAGGACGAGCTGCGCGCCGCCGCGGACGAGGGGATCGTGGACTGGCGCGGCTTCATGCCCAACGACCAGGCGCTGCGACGACTGCGCGGTGCGCTGGCGGGGGTCAGCCTGCTGCACGACGAGCCCAACTACACGAACTCGCAGCCCACCAAGGTCATCGAGTACATGTCGCACGGGTTGCCGACTATCACGACGCCCAACCGGGCGCCCAAGGAGCTGGTCGAGCACGCGCAGTGCGGAGCGGTCGTGCCCTTCGGCGACGTGGACGCTGCGGCCGCCGTCATCCGCCAGTGGCGGGACGACCGTGAGGAGCGGGTGCGCCTGGGCCGCCGCGGCTACGACTTCGCCCGCACCCACCTGAACTGGAACGTGGACGCCCACGACTTCGTCCGGGCGATCGCGGATGCGCGGATGCTCGACCTGGCGAAGCGGCGCCGGGTGCGCTCGACTGCCAAGCGGGTGCTGGGACGCGGTCGCGGACGGACCAGCGCGTGAGCACCGACGGTCCGCGCCCGGACACCGCCGCGGCGATCGACCCGCACGTGCGGGACGTCGTGGGCACGCTGGGCGCGGACGGGGACCACGATGCGCTCATCCACGGCCCCACCGTGCGCCTCGACGCCTCGACCCTCGCGTGGGCCCCGCGCACGCTCCACGCCTCCCACCTGCAGGACGCGGACACCGCACGCCGGGCCGACGCCCTCGTCATCCGCCGCACGCACGACGGCGAGGAGCTGCTGAGCGGGATCTCCGGCGCCGTGCCGGTCTACGTCGCGGACGACGGCACCTCCGCCCGCTTCTCCAGCCGGCTGTTCGCGCTCACCGCGGGCGCCCCGGTGCGCGCGGACTGGGACGCGTGGGCGGACGTCCTGGCCGCCGGTGCGCCGCTGGGCGGGAAGACGACCGTCGCCGGAGTGCGCCGCCTGCGCCCGTGGGAGTCCGTGCACGTCCAGGACAGCACCGTCCGCTTCGAGCGCGAGCGCTGGCCGTGGCTGGACGTGCAGGAGGACAGTACCGCCCGGATCGAGGACGTGGCGGATGCGCTCACCTCGACACTCACCCGCCTGGCGGAGGACCACCTGCTCCTGTCGACGCTGAGCGGCGGATGGGACTCGCGGATCCTCGCCGCCGCCGGGGCCGCGGTCTCCCGCGTCGCCCCCGCCCACGCGGCCGGCGCGCACGCCGCTCCCACCCCGCCGGTTGCGATCACGACCTCGTCGGACACCGGGATCGTGCTGGAGGAGCTGGTCGCCGCGCAGGTCGCCCACCGCCTGGGCCTCGAGCACACGATCGTCGTCCCGCGCGTCGACCGCTTCGAGTCCGACATCCGCCGCTTCGTCGACGCCGTCGACCACCAGACGTCCTACCACGTGTGGCTCGTGCCCGTGCTGGAGCGGATCGCGGGCGTGGACGGGCTGGTCCTCGACGGTCTGGGCGGCGGCCTCATGCTGGGCGGAGACTTCACCGGGGGAGACGACCGGGCCGCCCGGATCGCCGGCCTCCTCAAGTACCTGCAGGGTGCGGAGCAGGTGCTGCGCCCAGAGGCGGTGCGCGGCATCCGGGAGCGCTCCCGCGCCTCGTTCGACGCCTTCGACGCGGACTGGCCGGACATCGCGGACCACCCGTTCGAAGCGACCTTCACCGCGTACCTCAACCGCACGCTGCCGGGCATCAGCCAGTCGCCGTACGGCCTGGTCGCCCGCACGCACGCGGTCGCCACTCCGTTCCTGTCCGACGAGGTCGCCCGCGCCTGCCTGCGCATCCCCGCGGCCGCGCACGCCGGTGGTGCGCTCTACCCGCGGCTGACGGCCCTGTTCGACCCGGAACTGGCCGCGCTGCCCACGGCGCAGAGAATGGTCCCGTGGCCGCGCCCCCACCCGCGCCGCATCACCGCGGACGAGTCCGTCGCCGTCCTGCGCCGGCTGGTCCTCGACGGTCCCGCCGCCGCCCTGCTGGTCGACGGTCTGGCCGACGCGGGCACCGAGCACTGGCGCCGCCTGCTCAGCCGCACCGGCCCGCAGCACCTGCTGCGCAGTCTCGCGATGCTGAATCTGTGGTGCGAGGCCCACGCCGGCAGTCTCACCGGCCCCGGCGTCGAGGAGCTGCTGGCATGAGCGGCCACGTGCACGTGCGAGCGGATCGGATCACCACCGTGGCGCCGGCTGTCACCGTCCTGCTGGTGCCGGGGCCGTCGCTGGGCGGACCCGTGCAGCTGGACCCCGCCCTCGTCCGCCTCCTCATCGACGCGGACGTGCGCGGGCTGCAGACCGTCGCGCTGGCCGGTGCGCTGCACGACCTGGACGCCGCCCCGGTGTCGCTGGCCCGGTACGTCGCGACGGATGACGAGGCGACCGCCGCCGAGGCCGTGGCCCGCCTGGGTGCCCACCGCACCCTCCGCGTCGCGGACGTCTCGCCGGACGCCGTCCAAGCCTGGATCGGGCGGGTGCCCGCCGTCGAGGCCCGCACCCTGCGACGCCGCGTCCGCACCGCCCTGCGCCGGATCGCGCCGGTCCGTCGGGTCTACGAGAGGATGAGGACACGATGAGCGAGGCGCACGGTACCGGCACGCGGGACTTCGACGTCATCATGGCGACCGACTGCCGCTTCCCCGGCGGGTCGACGGCCAGTGTCGTCGAGGAGATCGAGGCCCAGTACCGCGCGGGCTACCGCACCGCGCTCCTGCACCTGCCCTCGCCCGTGCAGCGCAGTCGGCGGCCCTTCGCGCAGCGCATCCAGGACGTTCTGGCCGCCGGCAAGGCGGAGCTGATCCTGCCGCACCAGTCCGTGCGCGCCCGCACCCTGCTGGTGCGCCACCCCACCCTCTTCAGCACCATCCCGGAGGACCTGCCGCGGATCACGGTCGAGACGACCGTCATGATCGCGAACCAGGTGCCGGTCGACGACCGGGCGACCGAGCCGTACTACGACGTGGAGACCGTGCACCGGAACGCCCAGCGCGCACTGGGGCACGCACCCGTCTGGGCGCCGATCGGCCCACTGGTGCGGACCGCGATCACCCAATCGTGGCGGGATGTGCCCATGGTGGACGAGGACTGGGTCAACATCATCGACGCGCCCGTCTGGGCGACGCCGCGCGACGGCCTCGTGGGGGAGACCCCCGTCATCGGCCGGCACAGCCGCGGGCACTGGTCGAAGTGGCC
>DYUK01000301.1 GCA_020743695.1 Brevibacterium senegalense
CGATCTGTGCATCTCCGAATGTCATCTTTCTCCTCTTCAGCTGTCAGCAGCCGTCGCCACGCGGCGGCAGGTTTCTTGTGTGCGTCCGGTGCGTCGCATCAGCGGGGGAGCGCCGCCACGACTCGTTCAAACCTCGCCAGGCCTGTGCGCAGAGTTTCCCCGTCCGCTGCGAACGAGATTCGGACATGTCCCTCGCCGGAAGTGCCGTATTCCGATCCGGCCCGGACGAGAACACCGCCCCTGGCGAACTCCTCGACCAGATCCGCAGAGCTGAGTGAACTGTCGATCCGCGGGAACGCGTAGAAGGCACCTTGCGGTGAGCTCACAGTGACCCGGTCGAGCCCGCTGAGTGCTGCGATCACCAGGTCGCGGCGGCTCTGATACTCGACTCGTATGGCGTCCAGCTCCGCCTGAGGTGTGGCGAGCGCCTGCAGAGCAGCATCCTGGACGAACGTGCACAGTGCTCCGTTGACGGTGCGGTGGATCAGATCGATCTTCTTGGCGAGTCCCGCCGGCGCGATCACGTAGCCCAGTCTCCAGCCGGTCATCGCGAAGGTCTTGGAGAAGGTCCCGACCTGGATGGTCTGCTCTCGGATCGATGTGAGAGACAGCGCGGAGACGAACTGCAGCCCATCGAACACGATCTCGCTGTATGCCTCATCACAGACCAGCAGTGTCTCCGGGTGTGCCGCGATGATCCTTTCGACCTCCCTCATCGCGTGTGCGTCCATGACGAGTCCAGTGGGGTTCGACGGGTTGCACAGGATCACCATGCGGGCTCCGGGCACTGCATTCGCCAGTCTCGTCAGGTCGGTGGACCCGTCCGCGGCGCTGGGCACCCACACGACATCGGCATCCGCCATTGCCAGATGGTCGGCGTAGAGGGAGTATGTGGGCTCCGGTACGACCACGCGGTCACCGGGGCGCACAAGCGCGATGACCAGCGCGGCAAGCGCCGCGCTGGCACCGTGAGTGAGGGTGACCTCGGAGGCTGCCGTCGATCGTCCTGTCTGCTCAGTGGTGCGGGTCGCGATCGCGTCTCTCAGCTCGGCCAGGCCACTGGCCGGTGCGTAGTGCGTCCGCCCGGATTCCAGGGCTGAGGTGGCTGCTGCCACGATCTTTGGTGCGGTAGATGCGTCGGGCTCACCCATGGCGAGTGAGACAGCCCCTGCAGGCGTGTGGCCAAGATTAGCGGGGCGTCGAGAAGCGGCCGAGATCCGCTCAGGTGCGCTGGAAACGGCCAGCACAGTCATCTGATCCGTCGTTGCGGATGTGCTCATGGTCGAGGTATCTGCTTTCTTCAGTGAAGGGGAGGGACGCTCCGGTGAGCACCCGAGCGCATGCGAACCTGCCGCAGCGCTCGCGGCGTGTCTCACTCCAGCGGCTTGCCGGCGCGCTCAGCCATGCACAGCGCTGCTATGCCGGTGCCGACGGCAGTGAGGACCACGTAGTAGGCGGGGATGGAAGTGAGTGATGTAGCAGCGATGAGGCTGGTCATCACAAGCGGGCCGGCGCCGCCGAAGATCGCAGTGGAGATGTTGTAGCCCAAGGAGTAGGCGGTACCACGCACCCGTGTGGGGAACAATTCGGCCAAGGCCACATTGATGACTGCCGCATGTCCGCAGAATGAGGCAGCCATGATGAGCGCCCCGATGACGGCGAGCCAGAAGCTGCCCTGGGCCATGAGCCAATAGCTGGGGACGGCGAACACGGCCGATGCGATCGCCGAGCCGATCAGAACGGCCCGTCGACCTAACCGATCGGAGAGCGCACCCATGCAGGGGATCCCTACGAGCATGACCAGCACGGCGAGCGCGGTGACGCTGAGACCTTCGCCGGTGCTGAAGCGGAGCTCGCTGCTGAGGTACGAGGGCATGTAGTTGAAGAGGACGTAGTACCCCGAACTGTTGAGCAGTGCGAGACCAACAGCGAATGCGATCCGACGAAGCGTCTGCCCATCCTCGAAGCTCGCTCGGATCGGGCTCGACGTCGTCTCTCCCTGGTCCTGAGCTTCACGGAACACCACCGTGTCCTGGAGCGTGCGACGGATCCAGAAGCCCAGGAGGCCCAGCGGTCCGGCGATGAGGAACGGTACGCGCCACGCCCACCCTTCCAGGGCTCCCTCCGGGAGGAACGTGGCGAGCGCCACGCCCAGGGAGGTGCCGCAGAGCATCGCAGAGTAGGAGCCGAACTGCGGAAGCGAGGTGTAGAAGCCTCTCTTGTGATCAGGGGCGTTCTCTGCGACGAATGAGTAAGCGCTGGCGACTTCACCGCCGGCGGAGAAGCCCTGCACTAGACGGCAGACCAGCAGCAGGATCGGTGCCAGGACACCCACTGCGGCGAATGTGGGCAAAAGGCCGATCGCGACCGTGGCCGCAGTCATGAGTGTGAGGGAGAGGACGAGTGCGGTGCGTCGGCCCACACGGTCTGCGAGGGCGCCGATGAAGAGACCGCCCAGAGGCCGGACGAGGAATGTGAGCGCGAAGATCCCCCATGTCATGATGAGGCCGGCAGTGGTGGCCTCCGGTGGGAAGAAGACGAGCGCGAGGGTGCTCGCGAGGAATCCGTAGATGCCGTAGTCGAAGAATTCGACGAAGACGCCGGCAGAACCGCCGAACACGGCGCGCCTGAGCTGCCTGGGGGACAGGTCTTCGCGGACTGGAGCGGGTGCTGTGGACATGGTTTCTCCTGAATGTGCGGAGGTCTGAATGACGGCCGAATCGGAGTGATGCGGCCGCCGTAGGCGGGGAGTTGAAGACGCGCTAGGGAGTGGCAGTCTCGCGGGGAAGGGTTCCCGAGGCAGTGAACGCCGTCCGGCAACGCGCGCGTAGGAGGTTGAGAGCCTCCCTCTGGCGGTACACAGTCGCCAGCGACTGTGCTGGCGTGGTGGGAACAAGGGTGACCCGGTCGCCGGGGCGGATCTGCCCCAGCAGGTGATGCCAGCCGCGCGCGACGACTGCGGGTACCGGGTAGCCAGCGGTGAGAGGACGCCCACGCAGCAGCATGATCATTCCGCCCGTTGGCGGTATTTCGACGGCGCCCACGGGCACTCCACGGGACAGGATCTCGTCTCCGATGGTGCGCACCAGGGAATGTCCTTCGAGCCTCACACCGATGTGGTCGCTCTGAGTACCGACCTGGAGGTCACCCAGGCTCTTCAGACCCTGGGTGGCGTCGAAGATGCCTGGGAACTCCTCGGCCTCGGGCCCGGACAGCATTCCGAGTCTCCAGTGCTGCGGATAGGACGTGCTTTCAGCAGTGATCGCGAAGGACGGGCTGCCGTGCGGAGGAGCATGCACCTGCGGACCGATCACTGCAACCTCGTCGTCATCGTGGAGCCTGCGCCCACGGCCTATCAGTGGGTCGAATGCGACCGACCCATGGAACGAGTCGCCCTCGATCAGACCGTGGATCGCTGCGTATGAGCGCAGCCCACGGCGGACAGCAGCGATCTGGACCACCGATCCCGGCCACGCGACGAAGGGGGTGCGTACGGGCAGTGGGACTCCGTCGACAGTCATGGAAGTCGCAGCTCCGGTGACGGCGACGAGCATGTGGTCCTCGACGCGGAAGGAGAAGGGGAAGACCGCAGTGATCTCGAAGAGCGGAGCGTCCTCGCGGTTTCCGACCAAGATATTGGCCGTCCGTGCGGAGCGCTGGTCTGCTGCACCGTTCACCTGGATGCCCAGGTGCGTGGAGCCAAAGCGTCCGAGGTCGGTCACCACGGAGAGCCCCGCATTGATGATGCGGATCTGGCGTTCTCGGGCGCGACTCGTCGTGCGCGCACGAACAGCGGGCGATCCAGAGCCGTGGAATGCTGCGTCGCCGGTCAGAGAGGCGTTGTCGGCACCGTATTTCACAGCAGCTCCCCGATGAAGGCCAGTGCAGCCTGAGCGAACTCGTGCTCGCTGATGGGCCGGAACCGCAGTGAATCGCCCGGTTCGATCGCGACGAATGGATCTCCAGAAGGGTTGATGATCTGCAACGGCGTGCGTCCGATCAAGCGCCAGCCGCCCGGAGCCGGAATGGTGTAGATGGTGCCCTGGTGGCCGGACAGTGCAATGGTCCCCGGCGCGATGCGGACTCGCGGCTCCGGCATCCGGGGGATAGGTGCGTCGAACGCGGCACCCTCGTGCAGCGGAGTACCGGCGGGCGCACCGGTGAACGCGACCCGCCAGAGGTGCGCGGAGTGACGTTCGATCACCTCGTGCTCGCGGAGACCCAGGTGCGACGCGACGGATGCCAGGTCGGGACCGTATTCGCCGCCGTACACCATGGGAATCTCTACGACTCTGCCGGTCCCGGTGGGGTCAATGGGAATCGGTGACCATCCGCGTATCAGCTCACCGAGGTCGAAGGCATCCAGCTCCAGCGGGTCGAACTCGACGGTGAGGGTCTCGAACGTCGCAACGATGCCCTCGATGCCTCTGATCCCGGCGGCACGCAGTCGTCCGGCGACGGCATGCACGGCGGCCCATCGAGTCTCCTTGCTCAGCTGTTCGTCGTCCGCGCCGCTCACCAGCAGGGCAGAATCGCCATAGCGCTGCACTTGGAGGGGACAAGTCACGGTCGGCGTCATGGTGTCGCCAACTCGTCGAGTTGGGAGAGTCCGAGCACTGTCGACAGAGGTGCGAGTCTGATTCCGTCCTCAACCAGTGCTGCGCGTACGCGGCGGGCGAGAGCCAGCGCGCTCGGGTTGTCGCCGTGCAGGAGTACCGTTGCGACATCCAGCTCCACGATGCTCCCGTCAGCGGCTTCGACGGTTCCGGTGCTGACCATGCGGAGCACTCGGTCCACGATGTGCTCCTCGTCGTTGATGACAGCACCCGGTTCGGAGCGGGACACGAGTGAGCCGTCCGCGTTGTAGGCCCGGTCGGCCATGGCGGTGATGGCGACCGGCACACCCTCCTGCCGAGCGAGCCTCGCAAGCTCACCCTCCTGGGTCACGACCGGCAGCGATGGATCGAACTGCTGGACGGCCTCCAGCACTCCCCGGGCGTAGGCGGGATCGGAAACGGACAGGTTCCCGAGGCTTCCGTGCGGTGTTACGTGCGAGATGGACGATCCCTGCGCTTGAGTCAGTGCCTGGAGCGCCCCCAACTGGTAGAGAGTGTCCGTGCGGACTTCTGCTGTGCTCATCGCGATCGGACGACGGCCGAATCCGCGGAGGTCTGCAAATCCGGGATGCGCACCGATCGACACGCCGTGTGACAGACAGGCAGTGATCGTGCGCTGCATGACCTGTGGATCCCCGGCATGGAAGCCGCAGGCTACGTTCGCGGACGTGAGGATGCCGAGGAGAGCGTCGTCGTCCCCGATCTCGTAGGCGCCGAAGGACTCGCCTACGTCTGCTACCAGGTCGATTGCCTTCGCCATTGATGCTCCGTGGGTGTCGTGCAGGGCGGCCGATGCGCGCCCGGGGTTCGTCTCTGTGCTGAGATTCCGTTCGGGATCGTGGTCCGTCTTCATCCCGCACCTCTGCTGCTGGTGATGACGGTCACGTCCACTGTTCCGACATGCTAATGCGGGCGTGGCTTAAAACACAACTGCATTTGTAGTTTTACGCCTCCGCTTGGCGCGCGACTCGAGTCTCTGATGTGAGAGGCGCCTGTTCGCGCGCGAGTTCTCGGGCGCCAGCGGCGCAATGGTGATTGCTTAAGGGCTGGGCTGGCGACGGATCGCTGCATGGAAAACTGCGATACAAGTTATGGTTCACGGTGGAGTACGTGAGGGTGAAGGGGTTCCGCTATACCCTGCTGAGG
>DYUK01000302.1 GCA_020743695.1 Brevibacterium senegalense
TCTCTGGGCGGGGCGCAGTCCGCGCTGGAGAAGGCCATCTCCTACATGAACGAGCGGCAGGCGTTCGGCCAGGACCTCACGGGCTTCCAGGCCCTGCGGTTCGAGGTCGCGGACCTCCAGACCCGGCTGGAAGCCGCACGGTCGCTCCTGTGGAGGGCGGCCTCGGCGTACGACGCGGACGACCCGTCGACCACGCTGCTGTCCGCGATGGGCAAGCTGACCGCGACGGACACCGGCTTCGAGGTCGCCAACCGCGCTCTGCAGGTGTTCGGCGGTTACGGCTATCTGGCAGAGTACGGAGTGGAGAAGCTGGTGCGTGACCTGCGAGTCCACCAGATCCTCGAGGGAACCAACGAGATCATGCGCGTGATCATCTCGCGCAGGAGCACAGGAGTGGGATGACGATGTCAGGAACGGGCGACGAAGCCGCAGTCCTCACCCGCGTCGAGGGCGGACTGGGCCGCATCGAGCTCAACAAGCCCAAGGCGATCAACGCGCTGTCCGCGGACATGGTGACGATCATGGCGGACGCACTCACCGCGTGGCAGGACGACCCCGCCGTCACCGCGGTCCTCGTGACGGGCCGCGGCGATCGCGGACTGTGCGCCGGCGGCGACATCAAGGCGATCCACCGCGCGATCGTCGAGGACACCAGCGACGCCGTCGACTTCTGGGCCGACGAGTACCGCATGAACCACGCGATCTCCCAGTACCCCAAGCCCTACATCGCCGTCATGGACGGGATCACGATGGGCGGCGGCGTGGGGATCTCCGTGCACGGCTCGCACCGCATCGTGACGGAGACGTCGAAGGTGGGGATGCCGGAGACCGGGATCGGCCTGTTCCCCGACGTTGGCGGCACGTACGCGCTGGCCCGCATCCCCCACCCGGGCGTGGGTCTGCACCTGGCGCTCACCGGTCAGCCGATCGGTCCGGGCGATGCGATCCGCTACGGCCTGGCGGACACGTTCGTGCCCCGGGACTCGATCGACGACCTGGCGACGGCGCTGGCCGCCGGCGGCGACGTCGACGAGATCATCGCCCGGTTCGCGGCCCAGCCGCCCGCCTCCCAGCTGGAGGCCGACGAGGACTGGATCGCCACCTGCTACACGGACGACTCCCCCGCCGAGGTCGTGGCCGCCCTGCGTGCCCACGCGGACGAGGCGGCCCGGGCCGCGGGCGATCTGATCGCGACGAAGTCGCCGCTGTCCGTCTCCGTCACCTTCGAGATGATCCGGACCGCGGGCGACATGAGTCTCGCGGACGTCCTGGAGCGCGACTTCCGCGCGGGCAGCGAGATCAGCGCGCAGCCGGACCTGCGCGAGGGCATCCGCGCGCAGGTGATCGACAAGGACCGGAACCCGCAGTGGTCGCCCGCGTCGCTGGACGAGGTCGATCCCGCGCTCGTCACCGCTGTCCTCTCCACCCCGCAGAATCGAAAGGTCTTCGCATGAGCACTCCCGCCACCTACCAGACGGTCCTCGTCGAGTACGCGGACGGCGTCGCGACCATCACCCTCAACCGGCCCGACGCCCTCAACGCGCTCAACATGCAGGTGCTCGAGGACGTGACCGCCGCGGCCGCAGCGGCGGATGCGGACGACGCGATCCGCGCGATCGTCCTCACGGGCGCAGGACGCGCCTTCGCCGCCGGCGCGGACATCAAGGAGATGTCGAGCCTCGACTTCGCGACCGCCTACCGGAAGAACTGGTTCGCGGGCTGGTCGCGGCTGAACGAGGTCTCGAAGCCGATCATCGCCGCGGTCAACGGCTTCGCCCTGGGCGGCGGCTGCGAGCTGGCGATGATGGCAGACATCCTCATCGCCTCCGACAAGGCGAAGTTCGGCCAGCCGGAGATCAATCTGGGCGTGCTGCCCGGCATGGGCGGGTCGCAGCGACTGACCCGTGCGATCGGCAAGGCGAAGGCGATGGACCTCTGCCTCACCGGCCGGATGATGGATGCGGAGGAGGCCGAGCGTTCGGGCCTGGTCGCGCGCGTCGTTCCGCACGACACCCTCCTGGAGGAGGTCGCCGGGGTCGCGGCGACGATCGCGTCGAAGTCGCTCATCGCCTCCGCGATGGTGAAGGAGGCGGTCAACGCGGCGTTCGAGACGACGCTGCAGCAGGGCCTCGCCTACGAGCGCCGCCTCTTCCACGCCTCGCTGGCGACGGACGATCAGACAGAGGGCATGGCCGCCTTCGTCGAGAAGCGGGATCCGAACTTCACGGATTCCTGAGCCTCCCCGGTCGCAGGGCGGCATCGGCCGCAGGGCAGACCCGGCCGCGCGCACGCGGCCTCCTCATCGCGGGCCTCGACTCCGCTCCCTCACCCGGGGCGGAGTCGAGGCCCGCGGCACACACGCACACCCTCCTGTCGATGGCTCTCCGTCTCCCAGTCAGCTGTGACTGTTCGAGCGTTCGACAAAGCGTTACAGTGTGAGCACACCGTCATCGCGGACGACTACACAAGGAGAAGCATGTCCCTTCCTGAGATCCTCACCCGGCCCCTGAGCGTCCCGGTGATCGCCTCCCCCATGTTCATCGCCTCCGGCAAGGAGCTCGTCAAGGCGCAGTGCCAGTCCGGCATCGTCGGTTCTTTCCCCACCCTCAACGCCCGCCCGGCAGAGGAGCTGGCGGACTGGTTCGATGAGATCAACGAGGAGAACGCGGCCTTCGCCGCTGCGAACCCGGATCAGCCGGTGGGGCCCCTAGCCGCCAACCTCATCGTCCACCGGACGAACGACCGCCTGGAGCACGACCTCGAGGTCGTCGTCGACAAGAAGGTCCCGATCGTCATCACCTCACTGGGCGCGCGGGAGGACGTCTACGAGGCGGTGCAGTCCTACGGCGGCATCGTCCTCCACGACATCATCAACAACACGTTCGCCCACAAGGCGATCGACAAGGGCGCCGACGGTCTCATCGCGGTGGCCGCCGGTGCCGGGGGCCACGCCGGTGCGCTGTCGCCCTTCGCGCTGGTCCAGGAGATCCGTGAGTGGTTCGACGGGCCGCTGGCGCTGTCCGGCGCGATGGCCCACGGCAGGTCCGTCTTCGCGGCGCAGGCGATGGGAGCTGACTTCGGCTACATCGGATCGGCGTTCCTCTCGACGCCGGAGGCCAACGTTGTCGACGGGTACCGGCAGATGATCGTCGACTCGTCCGCCTCCGACATCGTCTACTCGAACCTCTTCACGGGCGTTCACGGCAATTATCTCTCGGGCTCGATCCGCAACGCGGGCCTCGACCCCCAGAACCTCGAGGTCTCCGACCCGTCGAAGATGACGTTCGGATCCGACCGCGACCAGAAGAAGCCCAAGGCCTGGAAGGAGATCTGGGGCTCGGGACAGGGCATCGGCACGATCAAGTCCTCGGTGTCCACGCGCGAGTTCGTCGCGACCCTGGCGCAGCAGTACCGGGACGCGCGCGCAGCGATGCTCGACGGCGCACTGGTCGGGTCCGCATGATGACGGTGCGCAGCGGTCTCCGGCGTCTGGCCGCGGCCTCGGCGGTCGTCCCGCTCCTGGCGCTGACCGCATGCGGCGGAGGATCGGAGGACACCGCGGGTGAGGACGGCCTGATACTCGTGGCGCCGGGCACGCTCACGGTCTGCACGACGATGCCGGCGCCTCCGTTCGAGTTCGAGGAGGACGGCGAGGCCAAGGGCCTGGAGATCGATCTGGCCCGCGACCTGGCCGAGCGGCTGGAGGTCGACGTCGAGTTCATCAACTCGCCGTTCGAGTCGATCCAGTCGGCCGCCGCACTGGAGACGAACCAGTGCGACATCGCGCTGGCCGCGATGACGGTGACGGAGGAGCGCGAGTCGAAGATGCTCTTCTCCGACTCGATCGTCTACGACAACCTCGCCCTCATGGCGAAGGAGGACGCGGGCTTCGAGTCGATCGACGACCTGGGTGATGCCCGGGTGGGCGTGCAGGATGCGACGACCAGCTCCGACTTCGCCGCCGAGCAGGGACTCAACACGGTGCAGTTCGAGGCGTCCGCGCTGCTGCAGCAGTCCGTGCAGTCGGAGCAGATCGATGCGGGCATCGCGAACATCTCGCTGGTGCTGGCGGTCATGCAGGCGGACGAGTCCGTCGAGATGGTCGAGTCGTTCGACACGGACGAGCATCTGGCGGCCGCCGTCCGCCTGGAGGGCAGCCCCGTGCTCGACGAGTTCAACGCGATGCTCGCCGAGATGCGTGAGGACGGCAGCTACGACGCCCTCGTCGAGGAGTGGTTCGAGGACGCCGCCGAGGCCGCGAAGGTCCCGGCCGAGGAGGCCTCGCGCAGCTGAGGCGATGCAGTGGTCCGCCGGGAGGGGCGGTGGGAGGGCTCAGAGAAGGAGCCCTCCCACCG
>DYUK01000303.1 GCA_020743695.1 Brevibacterium senegalense
CTTCGGGTCCCGGGCGCGCGCCGCCGCGATACGCGCGACCGGGGCGTCCGTCAGCGGGACGGTCCGCGGGGGCGCGCTGCGGCGGGTCAGCCGTGCGAGTCCGGAGGCCAGGAGGGATTCCGCGCGTGCGGTGACGACGGTGAGGAGGAGGTCGGACCCCGCGGCGGCGCTCAGGCTCAGCCCGGACTCATCGAGGAACCGTGGGTGGACCTCGACCACGGAGGCCGCGGGTGTCGAGCTGTGCGTCGCCGGGTCGATCGGTCGACGTCCCTCGGTGGAATCGGACACGGATTCTCCCTCCGCCAGATCGGTGCACTGCGGCCGCGCGGGTACCGCGAGAGGTGACGATCGATAGTAGCGTGGCGACGTGGGCGCCGGATGACCGGTCGCTCAGCATTCCACGAGTCAGCATTCCACGAGGAGGGCACTCGCATGTCGCACGGAGACCCGGGCACCGCCGCACCCGCGACCGACGACGTCGTCCGGCTGGGGAAGAACCTCAAGCCGCACTGGGTCTGGGCCATCGCGCTGGGCTCCGCGATCGGCTGGGGCGCGTTCATCCTGCCCGCCGACTGGATGCGCGACGGCGGCGGTCCGCTGGCCGCCATGCTGGGCCTGGCGATCGGCGGCGTCCTCATGATCGTCATCGGCGTCTCCTACGGGTATCTCGCCCGGGTGTTCCCCGTGTCCGGCGGCGCCTTCGCCTACACGCTCGTGGGCTTCGGCCGCACGCACGCCTTCATCTGCGCGTGGTTCATGACCCTGGGCTACACCTCGATCGTCGCCCTCAACGCCTCCGCGCTCGCCCTCCTGGGCAAGCACACGGTGCCGCAGATCATCGAACTGGGCCACCTCTACTCCGTCGCCGGCTGGGACGTGTACCTGGGCGAGATCGCCGTCGCGACCCTGGCACTGGTGCTCTTCGCCGTCGTGAACGCACGCGGCGCCAGCCTGTCCGGCCGGACCCAGTTCATCTTCTGCCTCGTCATGATCCTGGCGGTCGTCGCCCTGGTCGTGGGCGTCCTCGCCTCGCCCACCGGCAGCTTCTCGAACGTCACCCCGCTGACGGACGGCACGGTGAACCCGCTGGTGGGCATCACCGTCATCGTCGCGATCGCCCCGTGGGCCTACATCGGCTTCGACAACATCCCCCAGGCCGCCGAGGAGTTCGACTTCCCCGCCCACAAGGCCTTCCGCCTCATCTTCTGGTCGCTCATCGTCGCCGCCGCGCTGTACTGCGCGATGATCCTCGCGACCGCCTCCGCCGCACCCTGGCAGGAGCTCATGGGCGAGGACCGCGTGTGGGCGACGGCGGACGCGATCACCGGCTCCCTGGGCGGCGTGGGCCTGGCCCTTCTCGTCATCGCCGCGCTCATGGGGATCGTGACGGGCCTCAACGGGTTCTACGTCGCGGGCTCCCGCGTGCTCCTGGCCCTGGGCCGCGCCCAGATGATCCCGCGCGTCTTCCAGCGCGTGCACCCGCGCTTCGGGACGCCGCACTACGGCATCCTCTTCGTCATGCTCGTCTCGTTCATCGCCCCCTGGTTCGGCCGGACGGCGCTCAGCTGGATCGTCGACATGGCCTCGATCGGCTTCACGTTCGCGTTCCTCTACACGAGCG
This sequence comes from Brevibacterium senegalense, assembly GCA_020743695.1. Taxonomy (GTDB): domain Bacteria; phylum Actinomycetota; class Actinomycetes; order Actinomycetales; family Brevibacteriaceae; genus Brevibacterium; species Brevibacterium senegalense_A. The sequence goes on from DYUK01000303.1 coordinate 1,622, forward strand.
CGTGCGCCTACCGGATGCTGCGCTGGTCCGGTCAGGGCGACCGCGCCGGCATCGAGGGCTCTGCCTCGACCTGGCGCAAGCTCGCCGCCGCAGCGGGCGTCGTCATCGCGATCGCCTTCATCCTCCTGCTGCTGGTCCCCGGTTCCCCGGCGCAGCTGTCCGTCCCGTCGTTCCTGGCGATGGGCGCGTGGATCGTCATCGGCGCCGTCTTCTTCGCCGCGCGCCGGTCCCACAACAAGACGCTCACGGACGAGCAGGTCGACCAGGCGGTGCTGGGCACCCGCCGCCCGGAGTTCCTCATCCGCTGAGGATCTCCGCCGCGGCCGCGGTCACGTGCGCAGCGAGCCGATCGTCTACTCCTCACCCAGGCTGATGCGCGTGACGCCGGCCGCGGCCGGTCGTCATCAGATCCAGGTGGGGTTCCACATCCGCAGCTGCCACGCGTCGCGCGGGATGTAGGTGGCCGTCCAGACCGGCCAGAAGAAGGCGAAGGCGAGGACCGCGAGCGCAAGGACGACACCCACGCCCACACGGCGGGCGCGCAGCGCCGGCCCCTGACCTGCTCGGCCCCACACGAGCCCCAGCCCGTACGTGAGCGCCAGGACGACGAAGGGGACCATGACGATCGTGTAGAAGGTGAAGATCGTCCGCTCCTGGTACGTGAACCACGGACCCCACGTCGCGATCAGCGCGGCCAGCAGGGCGCCCGCCCGCCAGTCGCGGCGCAGTGCCCACGCGAACACGAGCAGCAGGACGGCGACGGGCGCCAGGCCCCAGATGACGGGGTTGCCCACGGACGTGATCGCGGCGGAGCACTGCTCGACCGCGCAGCCGTGCTGGCCCTGCTCCGCGGTCTGGTAGTAGAAGCTGGTGGGTCGCCACTGGACGATCCAGCCCCACGGGTTCGACATGTACGTGTGCTCGGAGGCCAGGCCCACGTGGAAGTCGTAGGCCGCCCGGTGGTACTTCGCCAGGCTGGGGATCCAGTCCGGCAGGAAGTCCCACCAGCCGGAGTTCGTCTCCGCCCAGTCGCGGTAGTAGCCGCCGCGGGTGACGATCCATCCCGTCCACGAGGCCACGTAGACGACGAGCGCGACGGGGACCAGGGACACGAATGCGGGTGGGGCGTCCTTGAGCAGGGCGGCCAGCCACGGCTTCTTCACGCCCATACGGCGCCGGTGGCCCCAGTCCCACGCGACCGTCAGCAGGCCGAACACGGCCAGCGCGTAGAGGCCGGACCACTTGACGCCCATCGCGCAGCCCAGCGCCAGGCCGGCGGCCAGGCGATAGGGGCGCATCCCCAGGGACGGCCCCCAGGCGGCCGGGAGGAACCAGGCAGGGCGCGCGCCCAGGAACGAGCCCAGCCTCCCGGGCGGGGCACCGGGCCCCGCG
>DYUK01000304.1 GCA_020743695.1 Brevibacterium senegalense
GCGGACGAGGCGGCGCAGCTGCAGGGGCAGCTGGACCAGATGTGTGCGGCGAGCGCCGACGCGGCGTCCTGCGAGGACCTGTTCCTGCGCGGCTTCGCGTCCGGTCTGGCCGGCGGACTGGGCGGTGCGGCCTCGGGCCTGGACACCCAGGATCCGGAGACCGGCATGTCTCTCATGGACGGTGCGCAGGGCGTGGCCGACGGTGCGGGCGAGCTGTCCGACGGCGTCGATCAGGCCGCGGACGGAGTCCGTCAGCTGGCCGACGGGATGGGCGAGCTCGAGGACAACGCGCCGGCACTGCTGGACGCCTCGGAGCAGCTGCGCGACGGAGGCTCCGAGCTGGCCGACGGCACCGGTGAGTTCGCCGACGGAGTGGGCCAGCTGGCGGACGGCATGGTCCCGCTGGCCGACGGGATCGAGGCGTCGAGCGAAGGGGCCGGACAGCTGGCCGACGGCGCGGACGAGTTCGCCGACGGCGTGGGACAGCTGTCCGACGGAGCCGGCGAACTGTCCGACGGAGCCGGGCAGCTGGCCTCCGGCGCCGGGCAGTTGGGCACTGGCATGGACCAGTTCACGGTGGGCCTGGGCGAGTACACGGACGGAGTCGTGCAGCTGGCCGACGGGACCACGCAGCTGCAGGACGGCACGGAGCAGCTGGCGGACGGCACCGGTGAGTTCGCGGACGGCATCGAGGAGGGCGCCGAGGAGGTGCCCAGCTACTCGGAACAGGAGCGGGACCACCTGGGCGAGACGATCTCGCAGGCGATCGGCGGCGGACAGGCCGGGATGTCCGGCCTCACGCAGGGGTCGACCGTCGCGCTCCTCCTCATCATGGCGATGTGGATCGGCGCGCTCGTGACGTACACGATCGTGCGCGCGGTGCCGGCGCAGGCGCTGACCGCGCGGACGCCGTCGTGGCGGGTCCTCCTGCGGGGACTCACCCCGGGCCTGATCGTGGGCGCCGTGCAGGCGGTCGTGCTGGCGGTCCTCGCACACCTGGTGCTGGATCTGCCGATCTTCGACTTCGCACCGCTCCTGGCGCTCCTGCTGTTCGCGGCGATCACGTTCGCGGCGGTGAACTTCGCGCTCACCGCGTGGCTGGGCGGAGTCGGACGGATCATCGGAGTCGCTCTGGTGGTCGCGGCCGTCGCCGGACGCGCGATGAGCGCGGTGCCGGCGTGGTTCGACTCGATCGCGCCGATGCTGCCGCTCACCCCCGCGATGAACGGCGTCGCCGCCTTCGCGGCCGGCGCCCCGGGCGTGGGAGCCGCGGTGGGCGGCCTGCTGGGCTGGCTGGTGCTGGGTCTGGCCGCCTCCTACGCGGCGGTGGTCCGCAGCCGGATGGCCGGCAGCCGCGGGCTGGCGCGACTGTCCCGCAGCGGAGCCTGATCAGGCGAGGTTCGGAAGCCAGGAGATCGATGAGGCCGGGTCACCCGCGGGGTGACCCGGCCTCACGTGTGGGTGCGGTGGGGAGCGCGGGTCTCAGCCGACGTTCAGGACCGCGCGGGCGACGGCGTCCGCGTCGCGCAGGGTCTGCGCGTCCGTGTGCGGGTTCGCTGCGATGGCCAGGCCCAGCTGGACGGACGACAGCTGGATCGAGAGGCAGAAGCGCGCGGGGTGGACGCGGCCGCGGGCGTCGACGGTCCGATACGGCGCCTCCGTGACCGCGAGGCCGGAGGACGTCACGGTCGTCCCGTCGTCCAGATCGTGGGTCGCGACCGTCAGCTGGCCGCGCTCCAGCATGCCGCGGAGCAGGACGTCGTCCGCCTGACCCACGCGGTTCGCGGGGGAGCCGGCGTCCACGAGGCTCCGGGCACGGATCTCCCCGGGCACTGCGGGGCTGGTCGCGACGAACGCGGCGGATTCGCCGAAGCGCGACGGGGTGATCCGCACCTGCGGACCGGCGAACCGCACGAGGCCCGCGCGACTCAGCGCGATGAGCTCGGCGAACCGCTGCGGGGGCGGACCGTCGCACAGCCCGGACACGAAGTCCTCGAACCAGCCGCGCACCTCGCGGACGAAGCTGTCCGGGGAGATCCGTCCCTGGGCGACGAGGTCCTTGAGGAAGGCCCGGGCCTGCCACAGGACGGGGAACAGGGACTTGAGGGGTGAGGACTCCGGGCCCGCCAGCGCGGCGGCGAGGTCGCTGCGGAGGAACTCCAGCAGAACGGAGTCGAGTTCCTCCCGCGAGGAGAACGACCGATCGCCCAGGGGCCGCAGCAGGCTGCGCAGGTCGAACGCGAGGTCCGGCTCCCGCTCGAGGACGGTGGGGGAGAGGACCTTCTGCTCCTGCCCGCGCCAGCGCTCGGACTCCCGGACCGGGATGTCGCGCAGCACGCGGTCGACGGACAGGCCCAGCGCGTGCTGGAGCAGGACCGGATCGGCGCGGAAGGCATCGGGGCGCGTGCGCGCCAGGACCGTGTACCAGCTGCTGCGGAGGTCCGCGAGGATGAGCGGCCAGAGCTGCTCGTCGAAGCGCAGGCCGTCGCCGCGGACGGGCAGGCGGTCGACGATCTCCGGCGTGAAGTGGCGCAGCGCGGTGTCCGGCCCGACGGGGAGAGGGTGCTGCGCGGTGATGGGCTTCGAGCGGTAGGGGACCCCACGCCGGGATCCGGGGACGAGGATCGGCTCCTCGCCGCTGGGCGTGTAGTGCAGACCGTCGTCCCCGTGCTCGAACGTGCCACCCCGTCCGTGGCTCAGCAACGACTGCAGGTCGAAGTAGTTGAGGCCGAAGCCGCGGATGAGGACGGGGTCGCCCGCGGCCAGCTGATCGACCGGGGTCTCCGCCGGCAGATCGGGAGGCAGATACGTGAGGCCGGCGCCGCGGGCGAAGCGCCGCCACTCCGCGCGCTCATCGCTCAGGGCCGCCGGGATGTGGCCCACGCACAGGACGACGGCGTCGACCTCGAGCGTGCGGCCGTCGGACAGAGTGAGGGACTGGGCGTGCCCGCCGGTCCGTGCGGCGTCCGCGGGGGTGTCGTGCACGGCCCAGACGCTGCAGGGCTCGTGGACGATCCGGATGTGGTCGGGTGCGTCGTCGACGATCCGCTCCCAGCTCCACGCGAGGTACCGACCGTAGTCGCGGCGCGGGGCGAAGGTCCCGGTGGTCGGTGCGGGGCGGGGATCGTCCACCGTCGCCTGCGCCGCCCAGTCCGCCATCGACCTGCCGGCGCGGATGTGCGCGACCCGGCACGACTCGTCGGGGAACACCGTCTGCTCGTCGACGACGGTGTTCATGAGCAGGTGCGGCGACTGCGTCGTCCGCCACACGCGACCGGGACCCGGCGGATGCGGGTCCAGGACGTGGATGCGGACGGGGCGGGCAGCCACCCTTGCGGGAGGCGGCAGGCCGCCGTCCTCGGGACCTGCGGTGACGGCAGCAGCGTGGGCGACCAATCGCTCCAGCACGGTCAGACCGCGCGGGCCGGCACCCACGATGCCCACCCGGAGGGGCAGCGGCACGGTCAGGCCTCCTCGCCCTCCGGCCCCGGCCAGCCGGGCCAGCCGCTGCCGGGTTCGTAGCCCTGCGGGTAGCACTTGCCCTCGTCATCCTCGATGCCGGACTTGGGCTCCTCCGTGGGCTCCTCGGTGGGCTCTTCCGTCTCCTCCGGCGTGTCTGCGGCCTGCTCCTCCGCCTGGCTGGGCTCGGCCGGGTTGAGCTGCTCGTCGACCCACTCGTGGAGCACGTCGTAGTCCGGGTTCGAGGTCGAGGTGACGTCGTTGGTGATCTGCGCGGACTTGATCTCCGCGCCCTGCATCGCGACGGCCAGCTCCACGAAGGCGCTCACCTCGGACTGCGGGATGTCGGTCGCGATGTTGCGGCCGGCGGAGCCCGCGAGCTTGGGGTAGGCGATCGCCAGCTCCTGCGGATTCACCTGGTCGAGGGTCAGCTTGATCATGCGCTGCTGCCGGCACATGCGGTCGTAGTTGTCCGCGCCGTCGCGCGAGCGGACGTACCAGAGGGCCTTCTGGCCGGTGAGCTTCTGCTCGCCGGGGTCGATCCAGCCGTAGATGGGGTTCTTGAGCCCCGTGGTGAGGTTGGTGCCGCCGCCCATGGGGATGGGGCGCTCGACGTCGATCTTGACGCCGCCGATCGCGTCGACGACGTCCTCGAAGCCCTGCATGTCGACGCTCGCGTAGTAGTCGAGGCTCAGCCCCAGCGATCCCTCGACCGCCTGCATGGTGGCCTCCATGCCGGTCTCCAGGCCCTCCGGGACGTCGCCCACCTCGTCCGGGTACTCCTCGGCCCAGGTCCACACGGCGTTGATCATGCTCTCCTGCGGTCCGAACCCGTCGAAGCCGTAGGGGAAGCGCTCCGCCAGCTGGGAGCCCTCCGGGAACTGCGCCCGGTTGAGGTTGCGGGGCACGCTGATGAGGGTCGTGTCACCGGTGCCCGGCTTGATGGAGGCGACGAGCATCGTGTCCGGGCGGGTGCCCTCGCGGCTGTCGCCGTTGTCGCGGCCGATGAGGAAGACGTTGATGCGCTCGGTGTCGCCCCAGAGCGTCTCGACGTCGACGCCCGTCTTGCCGTCGCGTCCGAACACCTGGATGACCGTGTCGCCCTGCACCTTCGTGTACGCGGCGCCCACACCCAGCGGGATGCCCACGCACAGGATGAGGGAGACGACCAGTCCCCAGCCCAGCCATTTCTGGACGTCGGTGAGCCTCTTGCCGCGCTTGAGGACGGAGTAGGACCGCAGGATCGTGAAGGCCCAGATGAGGATGCCCACCAGCAGGACCACGGCGATCGCGTAGAGGATCGTGGGGGAGCCCGCGACCCGTGCGATCGCCTTGACCGGGGAGCGCCAGACGATCCACGCGAGGATCGCGAGGATGCCGGCGAGGAAGCCCAGCAGGAGGATCCAGCCGGCCTTGCTGCGGCCGTGGATCATGCCCAGTCCGGGCAGCAGGGTGCCCAGGGTGGTCCACCGGACGATCGAGGGGAACTCATCGCCCTCACGGCGGGAGTGACGGGGCGCGGAGCCCTCGTTTCCTTCGGATGCGGCGGTGTGGGCGCGTCCACGGGTGGGGGCTGTCGCTGTGCCGGTTGCTGCGGTGCCGGATTCTGCGGTGGTGCCGGCGGCTGCAGCTCCGGCGGCGGCGCCGGCTGCAGCGCCTGCACCTGCGGAGCGCCCATCGGATGATCGGAACGTGGGCCCGGCGCTCGCCGCGGAGCGATCGCGCCGGGAGCGGCGGGTGGGCCGCTGATCCCCGTCTGCAGCGGCGGAGGTTGCGGGGGCTTCCTGCTCCTGCTGGCGGGCCACGGCTTCCCGGCGCGCACGGCGGGAGGGGAAGCCCTGTGTCACTTCGTCGGCGGGACCGGACTCGGCGGACGCGGACTGGGCGGGTGCGGACTGGCGGGCGGCATGCCGCGGTGAGGCGGGGTCCGATGACTGCTGCGGAGCGGACACGCGCGGAGCGTCCGCCTGCGCGTCGGTGTGCGAGGGGGCGGTGCCGGAGCCGCCGGCGCCCGGCCTCGCGGACGCGGGCCCGGAACCCTGCGGTGCAGGCCCGGATCCCTGCGGGACGGAGCCGTAGAAGTCGTCCCGCCTCACTCCGTCCGATCCGCGCAGCCGAGCGCGCTGGGATGCGCGGATGGGACGCTCGTTGTCGGCAGGGTCGCTGCCGGGGCGCTCCCGCCCGCGACGGTCGTCGGCTGGGGCCACAGGTGAGTCTCCTCGGAAGGGCATGCTCCGGTCCGGGAGCCGAGGCTGATCTCCCTGGGACCGGGGCGCAACCGGCGTCTGCCGGCTGTGAGGTCGGATGTCTTCCGGGACATCGTAGGGAAACATCTTGAGCTTTTGGTGACACCGACCATCTTTTGCGGGCCGCCTTCCCTGTTGTGTACTCTGGAGAGGCTGTGCGCCCATCGGGACAGCGCAGCGGCCGATGGAGTCGTGGCTGAGCGGCCTAAAGCACCACCCTGCTAAGGTGGAGTCCTTCGTTAGGGGGACCGTGGGTTCAAATCCCACCGGCTCCGCTCATGTGAGAACCTCTCTGACCTGCTGAAACATGCGGGTCAGGGAGGTTTTTCGCATGCGGGGACGGTATGCGTCCGTGTATCCGACAGTGGTGCGGCCCCGGTGGACCACCGCGCTCGCCGAACGTGATGCGACTCATATACATGTGCACTCCTCTCGCCAGTCTCACCTGCCGGTCCGACGGCTGATCGGCCCGTGCATGTGTCCGACCCCTCGCGCATACTGGAGCAAGGCACACTCAGCAGTCGAACGGATCGGAGCAGATCATGTCTGGACCCGGTTTCAACCTCACCGGCTATCTGGCACGCGCGGCGCGTGCACTCGTGGAGACCTCGGCGACCACAACGGGGCAGTACGCGAACCTCACGCGGGCGCAGGTCCGCGACTTCGAGCGCGGACACATCGACCTCACCGATGGGCAGAAGACCGCCCTCATCCACGCGCTCGAGCAGCTGGGGGCCGTCTTCATCGCAGACGGCGAGCATCCCGGTGCCGGCGACGGTGCGGGTGTGCGCCTCAAGTTCACGACGGAGAAGGTCCGGCGCATCGAGACGTGGGAGGACGAGGGCGGCCCTGCGTACGACGACGACGTCTGAGTCCGGACCGCAGGCATGACCCACGACGAGGACGTCGCACAGCGCCCGGTCGCCCGCACCCCCGATCTCCGGGCGGTGGGCGACCGGGCGCTGCTCATCGAGGTCGACGGGCTGCCGGCCGCGATGGCCTGGCACCGCTCGCTCACCCGCGATCCCCTGCCGGGGCAGATCGAAGCCGTCGCCGCCGCGCGGACCGTCCTGCTCCGCTTCGAATCGGACACCGCCGCCGAGGCCGCCCGCACCTCCCTGCGCACCCCACCTCCCGCTGCACAGACGGCGGGGACCGCCCGGCGGCACATCCTCGACGTCGTCTACGACGGGGAGGACCTGGACGCGACGGCGCGGCTTCTGGGCCTCAGCCGCGACCGGCTCATCGAGCGACACACCGGCACGGAATGGATGGCTGCGTTCGGCGGGTTCGCCCCCGGCTTCGCGTACTGCGTGCCCGTGTCCGGAGAGCCGCTGTGGGATGTGCCGCGGCTCGACACCCCGCGCACCGCCGTGCCGGCCGGAGCCGTGGGACTGGCCGGCGAGTACTCCGGTGTCTACCCGCGCAGCAGTCCCGGCGGGTGGAGGCTCATCGGTCGCTCGGGTGATGTGCTCTGGTCGACGGAACGCACACCCCCGGCACTGCTGGCGCCCGGTGATCTCCTGACGTACCGCGCCGTCCGTGACACGGCCCGGGCGGCCGCGGCGGACGAACCGCCGGACGTCCCCGACGGCTCTGCCGGGCGGACGGTCCTCTCGGTCGAGGATCCCGGAATGCTCACCCTCGTGCAGGACCGCGGCAGACCCGGGTGGGGTGACGTGGGTGTCTCCCCGTCGGGCTTCGCGGATGCAGCATCGGCCGAGGCCGCCAACAGGGTCGTGGGCAACGATCCGGGAGCGGCACTCCTCGAAGTCGTGGGTGCCGCGCGCGTCACCTGCCGCGCGGACGTGGTCGTCGCCGTGGCCGGCTCCGCCGGTGGCGACACGATCGTCCCGCAGCTCCTGCGAGCCGGGGACTCCGTCGACCTTTCCCCGGAGGCGGACCTGGCCCGCACCTACCTCGCCGTCCGCGGGGGACTGGTGCAGGCAGCGGAGGTCGGGTCGGCCTCGGCGGACGTGCTGTCCGGGCTGGGACCGGGGCCGGTGGGCGTGGGGCAGGCGCTGGCGGTCCCCGTGAGCCTCCCCGCTGGATCTGTGGGATACAGCGAACCCGACCCCGCGCGCGAGGCTCGGGCACGGGCGATGGAGGACGGCTTCGTCGTCCTCCACGTAGTCCCCGGCCCGCGGGACGACTGGTTCACGGAATCCGAGCGGCGACGGTTCCTCGAGACCGCCTGGGTGGTGGGCCCGCAGTCCAACCGGGTGGGTCTCCGCCTCGAGGCGCCCGAGGGCTCTGCGCCGCTGACCCGCGCGCGATCGGGCGAGCTGGCCAGCGAGGGCACGGTGACCGGGACGGTGCAGGTGCCCGCGCACGGTCTGCCCGTCGTGTTCGGCCGGGACCGGCCCGTCACCGGCGGGTACCCCGCGATCGCGACGGTCGTCGCAGACGACCTCGACCTGCTGGGACAGGTGGTGCCCGGCGACCGCATCCGGTTCCGGGACGCGCGAGGCTGAGACGTCGCAGCACGTCCGAGCACAGCGGTGCGCCGGGTGCATCCGTGCCGGATGTGAATGGACGAGTGCCCCACCGTCCGGCTCATGACGGTGGGGCACTCGAGTCCGGTGGCCGGTCGTCCGGCCGGGGTCACGCGCGGACGCGCGACCCGTCGATCACTTCACGCCCAGGCGGGTGCGCAGCTCCTCGACCTGCGTGCGCAGCTCGGCGGGGACGTGGTCGCCCAGCTCGTCGTACCACTCGTCGATCGAGGCGAGCTCGGCCGCCCACTCGTCCGGATGGACCGCCAGCGCCTGCTGGAGCTGGTCCTCGGAGATGTCCAGCCCGTCGATGTCGAGCGCACCGGGAGCGGGGGCGTAGCCCAGCGGGGTCTCGACGGCCTCGGTCGTGCCGGCGACGCGCTCGAAGACCCACTTGAGGACGCGGGCGTTCTCCGTGAAGCCCGGCCACAGGAAGGAGTTGTCCTCCCCGCGGCGGAACCAGTTGACGTAGAAGATCTGCGGCAGCTGCGCGCCCGGGGTCTGGCCCACGGAGATCCAGTGCTGCAGGTAGTCGCCCACGTTGTAGCCGATGAACGGGCGCATCGCCATGGGATCGCGGCGGACGATGCCCACCTGGCCCACCGCGGCAGCGGTCGTCTCCGAGGAGAGGACCGAACCCATGAAGACGCCGTGGTTCCAGTCCTTCGTCTGCGTCACGAGCGGCATGGTCGTCTTGCGGCGACCGCCGAACAGGATCGCGGAGATCGGGACGCCGTCCGGGTTCTGCCACTCCGGTGCGAGCGTGGGCACGTTCGAGATCGGGGTGCAGAAGCGCGAGTTGGGGTGCGCGGCGGGCGTGCCGGACTCCGGGGTCCAGTCGTTGCCGCGCCAGTCGATGAGGTGGTCGGGGGCCTCGTCGGTCATGCCCTCCCACCACACGCCGCCGTCATCCGTGCGGGCGACGTTCGTGAAGATGTTGCCGCCAGCCTCGATCGCGGTCATCGCGGTGGGGTTCGTGGTGTAGCCGGTGCCCGGAGCGACGCCGAAGAGGCCGAACTCCGGGTTGACCGCGTACAGCTGGCCGTCCGCGCCGAAGCGCATCCAGGCGATGTCGTCGCCCAGCGTCTCCGCCTTCCAGCCCGGGATGTTGGGCTCGATCATCGCGAGGTTCGTCTTGCCGCAGGCGCTGGGGAACGCGGCGGCGATGAACTTCGACTCGCCCTCCGGGTTCGTGAGCTTGAGGATGAGCATGTGCTCGGCCAGCCAGCCCTCGTCGTGCGCGACGGCGGAGGCGATGCGCAGCGCGTAGCACTTCTTGCCCAGCAGCGCGTTTCCGCCGTAGCCGGAGCCGTACGACCAGATCGACCGCTCCTCCGGGAAGTGCGTGATGTACTTCGTCGTATTGCAGGGCCAGGCGACGTCGTCCTGGCCGGGTTCCAGGGGAGCACCCACGGAGTGCACGCACTCGACGAAGTCCGCGTCGAGGCGGTCGATCGCCTCGAGCGACTCGCGGCCGGCGCGGGCCATGACGCCCATCGAGAGGACGACGTAGGGGGAGTCCGTGACCTCGATGCCGAACATGGGCTGCTGCGCGTTCACGTGACCCATGACGAAGGGGATGACGTACATCGTGCGTCCGCGCATCGAGCCGGCGAAGACGTCCTCGAGGATGCCCTTCATCTGCGCGGGCGCCATCCAGTTGTTGAGCGGGCCGGCGTCCTCCTGCTTCTGGGAGCAGATGAATGTGCGGTCCTCGACGCGGGCGACGTCGTCGGGGTCCGACGCCGCGTAGTAGGAGTCCGCCGGCGTCGTCAGCTTGACGATGGTGCCGGCGTCGATCGCCTTCGCAAGGAGCGCCTGGCGCTGGTCCTCGTCGCCGGTGATCCACTCGATGGAGTCCGGGGTGGTGCGCTCTGCGATGGAGCGGACGAAGTCGAGGATCCGGGGATTCTCCGTCGGCGCATTCACAAGCAGGTCTTCGACTGAGCCACGGTCGATGACGGTCATGATCTACATCTCCTGGGTCGGGCGGCCCCGGGCATCGGGGTTGCCTCCACGCTACGGTCGGAGGGCGGACGGGAACGCCGGTCCGCGGGGCTGCGGCTGTGCAGTGGATCACAGAAGGATCACGATTGACGTTTTCGTGTCACGCGGATGACGCCTTCTGCCAAACGAGTGACTGATCTGGCCATTCGGTCTCCCGTGGGTGCCGAGGGGCTGTTCCGTGGTCGCCGAGAGGCTGTGCAGACTCCCCGACTCGCCAGTCCGTTTCCGGTCTCGCAGGAGTGACGCGAGACTCACTCTCCCGAGTTGTCGACGCCCAGGGCCATCTGTATAGTAGTTCTGGTCGCTGAGACAGCGCGCCACTAGCTCAACGGATAGAGCATCTGACTACGGATCAGAAGGTTGGGGGTTCGAATCCCTCGTGGCGCACCGCAGATCGGGCCGCATCCTCACCGGGGATGCGGCCCGATGTCATTCACGCCCGCACCGAGATCACTCGGAAGGCGGAGTCATTCGGAGGACAGCGCGCTGAGCGCGTCTGCATCGGTGATCGTGATCGTGCCGTGCGCTCCCTGCCGGATCACCCCGGAATCGCTGAGGCGGCGCAGCTGGCGGCTGAGGGACTCCGGGGTGGTGTCGAGCAGTGAGGCGATGTCCTTCTTGGCCAGCGGCAGCACGATCTCGGGACTGTGTCCGGTGCGTCGTCGCACGGGCAGCGCCAGCAGGTAGCGGGCCAGTCGTGCAGTGACGTCCTCCGAGATGACCGACGCCAGCCGCGCCTCGGTCTCGCTCAGACGCCGGCTCACGCTCTCCAGCATGCGCAGCCCGATGCTCGGGTGCCTCTCCACGAGGCGACCCAGGTCGGCGTGGTCGAACACGCACAGCTGGGCGGACTCCAGCGCCGTCGCCTCGTGGTCGGGTCGGTCTCCGCTGATGAAAGCGGATTCCCCGATGAAATCACCGGAGCCCAGGACGCGGATGATCTGCTCGTGCCCCTCCGGACTCACCCGGGAGATCTTCACCCGCCCGGTGTGCACCACCATCAGCTGCGACATGTCGTCCCCCGCGTTGTACACGCGTTCGGCGCGGTCGAGCAGGGTGGGGCGCGCCGCCCCCGCCACCTCGCGCTGCTGCTCGAGCGTGAGCCCCTGGAACAGCGGGACGCGCGTAACGCAGAGCTCGTCGGAGTGGGACACGTCGGTGATCGGCAGCATGCGGGACACGATCTCCCCCTCCTCTACGTCAAGCGGCGCCCCGGTCGGCGGGGCCGACCGGGGCGCCGGCAGCGGTGACTCCTCATGCTACGCGCCCCTGCAGTGCGCGGGGCTGGTTCCGCTCAGCTCGCCGCAGCCGCGGATGCGGTCGCCCAACGGGCTGCGGGAGCGGACTGCGCCGTCGCCCTGGGGCCGCGCGTCTGGCGCAGTAGCCGCATGGCATTGAGGATTACGATGAGCACGGAGCCTTCGTGCACGAGCATTCCCAGCGCCATGGTCACGCCTCCGCCGAACACCCCGACCAGGAGGAGGACCACCGTGGCCAGCGCGATGGCGATGTTCTGCCGCATCACGCTCACGGTCCGCTTCGCGAGCCGGATCGCCTCCGGGAGCTTGAGGAGGTCGTCGCCCATGAGGGCGATGTCCGCCGTCTCGACCGCGACAGCGGAACCGGCGGCTCCCATCGCGACCCCGATGTCCGCCGCCGCGAGCGCGGGCGCATCATTCACGCCATCGCCGACCATCGCGACGGTGTGACCCTCACGCTGCAGGCGTGCCACGGCGTCCAGCTTGTCCTCCGGCAGCAGCGACGCCTGGATCTCGTCGATGCCGACGGCGCGGCCGATGGCCTCCGCCACGCGGCGAGTGTCGCCGGTGAGCATGACGACCTGCTCCACACCCGCCGCGTGCAGCCGCCTGATCATCTCCGGCGCGTCCTCCCGGATGGTGTCGGCCACTCCGATGACACCGATGACGGCGCCGCCGACGGCGACGATCATGGGGGACCGTCCGTCCGCTGCGAGCTCGTCCGCGACCGCCGCGGACCCCGCGTCGTCGGTGATGCCGTACTGCTCGAGGAGCGCGGCGTTGCCGACGAGCACCCGAGTGCCGTCGACATCCGCGGCGATCCCCTTGCCTACCACCGGGGTGACATCGCCCGGGATGCCCTGTGGAGCGACACCCTCCTCGCGTGCCGTGTCGAGGATCGGACGGGCCAGCGGATGCTCGGACCCGGCCTCCGCGGCGGCGGCCCACCGCAGCACGTCCGCGCGGGCCAGGGCGGGATCGATCACGACGATGTCGGTGAGCGCCGGCCTGCCCTCCGTGAGGGTGCCGGTCTTGTCGACCGCCACGGCGGAGATCTTCGCGGAGGTCTCGAGGTATTCGCCGCCCTTGATGAGGATGCCGTTGCGGGCGGAACGACCGATCCCCGCCACGATCGCGACTGGGATCGAGATGACCAGAGCGCCCGGGCAGCCGATCACCAGCAGGGTCAGCGCGAGCACGATGTCTCCGGTGAGGAGGCCCGCGGCCAGCGCGAGCACCATGACGGCGGGCGTGTACCACTTCGAGAAGCGGTCGATGAACGCCTGGGTCCTCGCCTTCGCATCCTGCGCCTCTTCGACCCGGTGGATGATCCGCGCGAGGGTCGTATCCGCGCCGATCCCGGTCGCCAGCACCTGCAGGAGGCCGCTGCGCGCGATCGTGCCGGCGAACACGTGATCGGACCGTGACTTCTCCACAGGGATGGACTCGCCGGTGATCGAGGCCTCGTCGATCGCTCCGGCGCCCGCCACCACCTGCCCGTCCACGGGGACCTTCGCGCCGTTCTTCACCAGCACGATCTCGCCCATGCGCACCTGGTTCGCCGGGACCTCGATCTGGTCGCCGTCGCGCAGCACCACCGCGGTGTCGGGTGCCACTGCCACGAGGGCCGCGAGCGCGGACCGCGTCCGATTCATCGTGCCGGCCTCCAGCGCGTGGCCGACGGCGAACAGGAAGGTGACGGCGGCGGCCTCCCAGAAGTTGCCGATGACGGTGGCCCCCATCGCCGCGATGGACACGAGCAGATCGATGCTGATGAACTTCGCCAGCAGCGCGCGGACCGCCTTCACCACGATGCCGTAGCCCGCGACGATCGCCGCCACGAGCATGAGTCCGTCGGCGAGCGTGAAGACGTGCCCCGACCCGTGGGCGTGCTCGCCCGCGTCGACCCACCACTGCGGGCCCAGGGTGGCGTTCCACGCCCCGCCGGCCAGGCGCTCGACGCCGAACGAGGCGAGGATCAGGATCCCCGACACAGCGGGGACGAACCAGTTGCCGCGCACCCACGTGCGGACTGCGGACACGACTCCTCCTTTCAACTCGGTCGAGCGGATATCAGAATGCGGAGACCGCGGACTTGTACCCGGCCTTGTCCACTGCGGCGATCAACTGGTCGACCGGCGCTGTGTCCGCGTCGTGGTCGATCTCGATGCGTCCGGACGCGAAATGGACCGTGACGTTCTCGACGCCGTCCAGGCGCCCGACCTGCTTCTCGATCTTGCCGACGCACGAGGGGCAGGAGAACCCCTCGGCGCGGAGGAGGGTTCGGGTGGTGTCGGTCGTGCTGCTCATGATGAGTCCTCTCTCGTCTCCCCGGGATCGGGGTGGTCGGGAGATCTTCCCGACTTGTCTGAATCAGAATAGGAACGGCTGTGCGGGAAGGCCTTGACCCGGATCAAGTCATTGGTCACCGGATGAGGACGGCACTGCGATCCGCATCGGGAGGTGTGCGACCGCAGGGGCGTGATGCTCGATAGTGTGTTGTCGTGAGCTCCCCATTCCCCGACCGCCTGCACCGCTGGGCGCCCGCTCTCGCATCCGCAGTCGCCTTCGTCCTGTACAGCTCGCTGGCGATCGTCATGTGGCGCAGCTACTACTCGCCGTCCTGGGACCTGGGCATCTTCACGCAGATGCTGTCCCAGTACGCGGCGGGCAACGCGCCGATCGTCGACATCAAGGGGCCCGGCTTCAACCTGCTGGGCGACCACTTCCACCCGATCCTCATCGTCCTGACGCCGCTCTTCTGGATCGCGCCGTCCGGCCTCACCCTCATGCTGGCGCAGGCCGCCCTGTTCGCCGCGTCCGTCTGGCCCGTCGTCTCGCTGGCCTTCGAACGGCTCACCACCCGCGGTGCGTGGCTCCTGACCCTGTCGTACGTCCTGTCCTGGGGACTGCTGAATGCGGTGCACTCGCAGTTCCACGAGATCGCGTTCGCCGTCCCGTTCCTGGCGTTCGGACTGGTCTGGTGGATCCGTGGGAAGCGGATCCCCGCGATCATCGCGATCGCGCTCCTCGTCTTCGTCAAGGAGGACCTGGGGATGACGGTCGCCGCGTTCGGCGTCGTCATCTGGCTGCGCGACCGGTCGGAGACGAAGCTGGCGCTGTCCCTCATCGTGTGGGGTGTGGGCTGGATGGCGTACGCGGTGCTGCTGTTCCTCCCGCTCTTCAACCCGGAGGGCGGCTACGACTACACGGACAACGTCGCGCTCACCCAGACGCTGACCCAGGGACTCACGATCAAGATCGGGACCGTGGGTTTCCTCGCACTGGCGGCCGGTGCGATCGGTCTGCGCTCGCCCTTCATGCTCCTCATGCTGCCCACGCTCGCGTGGCGCTTCACCGGTGACGTCGAGGGCTACTGGGACACGAGCTTCCACTACTCCGCCGTCCTCATGCCGATCGCCGCCGTCAGCCTCATCGACGGGGCCGGGCGCGCGCACCGGTCGCTGGCGCCGCTCGTGGCCGCCGTCGCCTCCATCGCCCTGCTGAGCCAGACGCGGATCGATCTGCTCTGGGACTCCCAGGGGTATGCCGTCGACGCCGCCTCCTCGATCGAGGCGGCCCAGGAGTACGACTCCGTCGCCACGGACATCCGCATGCTCGCCTACCTGGCACCCCACACCCAGACGTACTGGTACGGCAGCATCGACGACGCGGTGCCCGACGCCGTGCTCCTGCGGCCGGACGACGTCGACTCCCCGATCGAGCCGTGGGCGGAGGAGCGGTTCGGCGGCGACTGGGCAACCGTCCACTCCGAAGGCGGCTACGAGATCGCCGTCCCCGCCCAGGGCTGACAGGGGACGGCCGACGTGGAGGGGGATCGCTGACGTGGAGCCGACACCGCTGGCGGCGGGCATCCTCGCCTCCTGGGCCGCGCTCACCCCCAGTCTCGTCCCGCGCAGGTGGTGGATGACGGGCGTCTCGGTGGCCACGGCCTCGGCGGCGGCGTCCGGGGTCGTCCAGGTGACGGGGGCGGCGGTGCGGATGCTGGGACGGAACCGGCACCGAGGCCGTGGCCGGCTGCCGCACGGCGTCGCCGCCCTGCTGCGGCGACCGGGAGGGGCGGCCGACGCCGAGGCCGCGGAACCGCTGCGCACCCTGCGCCGGGCCGCTGTGGTCGCGGCGGCCGCGGGAGTCGCGGTGTCGCTGCGGGACTCGGTGCGCTGGCAGGTGGACGTGGCGCGGCGGACCGGTGTGCGCGAGGCCTCGCCCGTCCACCACCTGGCTGGGTACGCGGTGGGGCTGGGCGGCTGGGCCGTGCTGCACGGTGCGGGTCGGCTGTCGCGGGGACTGCGGCGCAGGCTCGTCGCCCGCCTGGAGCGGTCGCTGCCGATCGTGCCGCCCGCGCTCGTGGCCTCTGCCGCAGCGCTCCTGGTGATCCGGTTCTACGGCTGGATGCTGGCCGGAGTGCTGGCGCGGGCGGACCAGAACGCGGTCATCCAGTCGTTCGCGCAGCTGGGCGTGGGGGCGGGCCCGGCGGAGCGGGTCCGGTCCGGGGCGCGGGAGTCGTACGAGCCGTTCGCGACGATGGGCCTGCACGGACGCGCCTTCGTGACGGGAGGGCCGCGCGGTTCGCGGATCCAGGAGGTGTGGGGGTCGCTGTCGCCGGGCGCGCGGGACACGGCCGCACGCGGTCGTGGCACGACGGAGCCGATCCGCGTGTTCGCGGGCAGGCTGGGCCACCCGGACCCGCGGGATGCTGCGGCCGCCGTCGTCGCGGAGCTCGAGCGCACCGGAGCGTTCTCCCGCAGTGCGATCCTCGTGGCGATCGGGACCGGGTCCGGCTGGGTGCCGCCCTGGTCGACGAGCGCCTTCGAGTACCTGCACGGCGGCGACTGCGCCGTCGTGTCCGCGCAGTACAGCTTCGCCGGGTCGTGGCTGGCGTTCCTCATCCACCGTCGTGCGGCGAAGGAGGTCGCTCGGGAGGTGATGCGCGCGGTCCGGCGGCGGCTGCGGCGGATCCCGTCCGAGCAGCGTCCCCGTCTGTACGCGGCGGGGGAGTCGCTGGGTGCCTACGGCGGCCTGGGCGCCTTCGTGTCGCCCGGCACGATGCTGCGCGTCGTGGACGGGGCGCTCTGGACCGGGGCGCCGCGCAGCGCGCGCGTGCTCAGCAGGATCCTCGAGGAGCGGCGGCACGGGAGCGGCGAGGTGCGTCCCGTCTACGGCACCGGTCGGCACGTCCGGTTCGTGACGCGCCCGGAGGATCTGACCGAGGCCCCGCCCGGCTTCACGTACGGGCGCTGGGCATCGCCGCGGGTCGTCTTCGCGCAGCACGGCTCGGATCCCGTGGTCTGGTGGGATCCGTCCGTGCTGCTGCAGCGCCCCGACTGGCTGCGCGAACCACGTGCGACGGACGTGTCGCCCGGTGTGCGCTGGCGGCCGTTCGCGACGTTCTGGCAGTTGACGGCGGACATGCCGCGGTCTGTCGAGCTGCCCGGCGGGCGCGGCCACAGCTACCACGGGGAGACCGTGCACTACTGGAACGCGGTCCTGGGTACGGGGCTGAGCGCGGAGGACTGCGACGAGATCGCCCGCGCGATCAGCATCGACCTGGCACCGCTCACCGGCGCGCTGCCGATCACGGACACGGGCGCGCGCATGCGGGCGGGGACGTCGACGTTCCCTTCGAAGCCCCACGGGTGAGGACACCCGCGAAGGGGTGAGGAAGGACCGGCGACACCATCCCGTCCTTCCGCGTCCCCCGTCGCCGTGGGTCCCTCTCCACTCGCCCTATCTGAACGATTCTCGCGAACTACGAGAATTCTTTGCCGTACAACGCGAGAGAAGGCGTAGGTGGTTGGCGGTTCCCGATCCGGGGAAACGATTCTTGCGATGTACGGGAATGCTTTGTGGCATAACGCGAGCGAAGGCGCAGGTGGACGGCTGATCCGTCTCGTCCGGAGGCGATGGGCTAGGTGTGACGGGTGCCCCGGAGATGCGGAAGGGCCGGTCCGCTCGATGCGGACCGGCCCTGCCTCACGGGGAGCGCCTCCTCACGGAGTGGGCGTCACCCGCGTGCGTCCCTCAGAGGGCGCGGCGTCGTGCTGCGAGGAGCGCGATCGCACCGACCACCAGGAGTCCGCCGCCCACCACGAGCGCGGTGAGGCCGGTACCCGTGCGGGGGAGGTCGCCGTTGTCGCCCTGGTCATCGCCGCCCTGGCCGTTGTCGCCCTGGTCGTCGTTGTCCTCACCCTGGTCGTCATCATCCTGGCCCTGGTCGTCGTCACGGCCGTCGTCCGTCGGATCCGCCGTGGGGTCCGTAGACGGGTCGTCCGTGGGCTGACCGGTCGGGTCGTCCGTCGGATCCTGCGAGGGATCGTCGGTCGGCTCGCCCGTGGGGTCCTCGGTCGGCTGATCCGTCGGGTCCTGCGTCGGCTCCTCGGTGGGCTCGCCGTCATCGTCCGCCGCGCGGTTCAGACCCATGATGAGCGGGTCGTGGTCGGAGGAGCGGAACGGTCCCTCCGCGTACAGGTTCGTGACATTGCCGTTGTAGCGGCTGTACTCGAGACCGATCGACTCGACGGAGTTGATGTTCCAGATGTCCGCCCCTGCGACGTCCTCGACGAGCGACTCCGAGGTCAGCACGTGATCGAGGCTGCCCACGCGCGCGCCGAACAGGTAGGTCTGCTCGTCCGTGAACTCCTTGCCGACATTGGTGTACCCCGCCTCGTAGAAGACCTGCATGGGGTCCTCCTCCGTGTACGAGTTGAAGTCGCCCAGCAGCACGACGTCGTCCGTGCTCGCGGCCTCCTTCTGCTCGTTCGCGAAGTCGACGAGCGCCTGCGCCTGCGCCACGCGGTCCGCGTTCGAGTTGCCCTGGCCGTCGCCGTTGTCCACGTTGCCGTCGCCCGAACCGGAGCCCTTCGACTTGAAGTGGTTGACGATCGCGACGAACGGCTCCTCGTCCTCACCGGTGGTGAAGGCCTGGGCCAGCGGCTCGCGCGCGTTCCCGAACGCGTCGCTGTCCGTCAGAACGGCGGAATCGCCCACCGGCTGGACCTCGTCCGGCTGGTAGATGAAGGCGGTGCGGATGACGTCCTCGTCCGCGGGCAGAGAGTCCGGCGACTGGGCGAACGCCCAGCGCTCGCCGCCGGCCTCCGCGTTGAGGGCGTCGACCAGGATCGACAGCGACTCGTCGCGGTCCTTGCCGAACGCGTCCGAGTTCTCGATCTCCTCGAGCGACACGACGCTCGCGTCCAGGGTGTTGATCGCATCGACGATCTTCGCCTGCTGGCGCTCCAGGTTCGCCGCGTCGTACGCGCCGCGCGCATCGCAGCCGCCGCGCACCGTCGTGGGGTTGCCCTCGCGGTCCTCGTAGTACGTGCACCCGTCCAGCTGCTCGCCGGTGGTCGTGAAGTAGTTGAGCACGTTGAAGCTGGAGACGGTGATGTCGCCGCCCACCTCCTGCGGGGCGGCCTCGCGGGTGTCCGCGAACTCGACCGGCTGCTCGTCCGCGGCGTTCTCGCCCGTCAGCCATGTGGTGGGCTGCAGGCGCCACTTGTCGAAGCCGTAGCCCACGACGACCGGGTCCGTGAAGGTCGTCGCAGCACCCACGCGCACCGGCTCGTCCGTCGACAGGTAGGGGACGGGCACGTCGGAGGCGCTGCCGGTGTAGTCGACGCTGCCGCCGTCGTCCAGGACGACCTCGCGCTGCAGGTTCTCCGCCTCGTACTCCTGCGCGGGCTCGCCCGGGGCGACGACGTCCGTCGCCTGGAACAGGGGCTCCGTGCCGTTGACCAGGCTGATCTCGCCGTAACGGTTCGTGCCGTAGTTGTCCGTCACCGTGATGTCGCCGGTGGGCAGGACGAGCATCGACTCGTGCGCCTCGCGGACGTCGTCGCCCTCCGGGAACACGCCCTCGATCGGGGTGGGCGCCTCGAGCGCCTCGTCCAGCTGGACCGGACCCTGGGAGTCGACGGTGATCTGCGTCTGTCCGTAGTACTCGGAGACCCGCCCGGACACCTGCACGGAATCGCCGGTCGCCACGGACGACGCGGCGTTCGGCGCGTAGACGAACAGGCCGTCGGACGCCTCGCCGGCGGCCTTCGCCTCACCGCCGGAGCCTCCGGTCTGGATCGCGAAGCCGTTCAGCCCGCCCTCGGACCAGACGGCGGTGACGACGCCCTCCGTCGTGACGGTCTCGCCCACCAGTGGCGACTCGGCTCCGGTGCCCTGGATGTCCGCGATCGGAGTCACCTCGCCCGGCTCCGGGGGATCGGTGGGGTCGTCGGTCGGATCCTCGGTCGGATCCTCCGTGGGCTCGCCCGAGCCGTCGGGACGCTCGCCCGGGGTCGGCTCCCCGGCGACCCACGCACCGTCGATCAGCTGGATCGACTGACCTGCGGGTGCGGTCGCACCGGTGGGGGTGGCCTCCTGGCCGTGCACGGCCTCGGGCATGAGGCCCGAGGTCGTGGCGACGACACCCTGTCCGCCCACCACGCCGCCGATCTGGTCGAAGTCGACCAGCGCGCCGTCCGCGTCGACGACGAAGGCGGAGGAGCCGTACGAGCCGTCCGCGCGGTCGCCCGAGTTCACCGAGTTGGTGATGGGAACCTCGACGGCCAGCGCGCCGGAATCCGGGACCGTCGTCCCGTCGTCCAGCGTCGTCACGTGCTCACCGGACTGCGGGGAGCCGCCGCGGGTGACGGTGCCGACGGTCCAGCCGGAGACGTCGGTGCCGGGCTCCGCGACGATCTCGACGAAGTCGGTGTCGTTTCCGCCGGCGTAGGCGATCTCGGAGATCTCCGCCGTGTCCGCCGCCTGGGCGGAGATCGGCAGGAGTGCGGGCGTGACGGCGACGGCGGCTGTCACCGCGGTCGCCAGTGCCGCGCGGACGGGCACGGGAGTGTGGAGTCGCATGGGTCCTCGTTCGGGGGGAGGCGTTTCTGGGCGGACGTGCACACGCTACCCAGGGAATCCACAGACGGGGAGAGTCCCAGGCGAACAGGACATGAACGCGACGATGCGCGACGTGAACGCAGCGATGCGCAGAGGTCTTGACGGGGCATCTCGCCTGTCTTACTGTATTAATTACTTAGTACAGTGAGACAAGGGGTGCAGGAATGGAGTTCGACACCTCATCCCCGATCTGGGTGCAGCTGGTCGACGACTTCTCCCGTCGCATCGTCACGGGGGAGTGGCCGGCAGGTGGCCGCATCCCCGGGGTGCGGGAGATCGCAGTAGATGTGGGAGTCAATCCCAACACCGTGCAGCGAGCGCTCGCAGAGATGGAGCGGGAGGGGCTGTGCCGGTCGGAGCGCACGGCCGGGCGCTTCGTCACCGATGACAGGCAGAGGATCGACCGCGTGCGCGCGGCCCTGGTCCAGGACGCGGCCGACGACTACATCCGTCGAGCCCGCGGCCTGGGGATGGGTAGGGCACACGCGCAGGACCTCCTCGTGCAGAGATGGAGCGACCATGACGACGGCGCAGACCGGGACGACGACCACACCACCGAGGCGGGAGGGGAGTGACATGAGCGGAGCACCGGCGGAAGACACAACTCCGCGGCACGACAGCGGAGAGCATCACGACCGCGCAGAGCAGCACGACCTCACGTTGCAGGGCGACCATGCAGAGCAGGGCGCCCTGGTCAGCACGAGAGGAGTCGCGCTGCGCTACGGCGGGGTCCGCGCCCTGGACGGCGTCGACCTCGACCTGGCCCCCGGTCGCATCGTCGGCCTCCTGGGCCCCAACGGGTGCGGGAAGACGACCCTCATGAAGATCCTGGCCGGAGTGCTGCAGGGGTACGACGGTCGGGTGCGCATCGCAGGGCGCGAGCCGGGACCGGAGTCGAAGGCGCTGGTCTCCTACCTCCCCGATTCCGGAACGCTGCCCGGCGGATCCACGGTGGAGGCGTGCCTTGCGCTGTACCGCGACTTCTTCGCGGACTTCGACGAGGCGAAGGCCCGGGAGATGCTGGGGTTCTTCAACCTCGAGATGACAATGCGTCTGCGGCACATGTCCAAGGGCATGCGGGAGAAGGTCCACATCGCACTCGCCCTGTCCCGGCGGGCGCGCGTCCACGTCCTCGACGAGCCGATCTCCGGAGTCGACCCGGCGGCCCGTCAGGTCATCATCGATGGGATCCTGCGGGGCTTCGACGACGACTCGCTCATGCTCATCGCGACGCACCTGGTGCACGACCTGGAGCAGATGCTCGACGAGGTGGTCGTCATGGACCGCGGGCGCGTCGTCCTCACCGGCCAGACGGATGCCCTGCGCGAGGAGCACGGGGCCGGCCTCGACCACATCGTCAGGGGGATGTTCTGATGATCACCGCACTCCTCACACACGAATGGAAGCGCACCCGCACGATGCTGGGACTCGCGACGGGCATCGCGGTCGCCGCGGTCGTCGTGGGGTCTCTGCTCGCGGCGACCGGCTGGGTGGGCGTCTCCCAGACCGG
>DYUK01000305.1 GCA_020743695.1 Brevibacterium senegalense
CCGGTGGGCAGCCGGCCCGGGATCTTCGCCCAGATCACGGATTCCGCCATGCCGGTCTCACTGGCACGAGCCTGTGGCAGCAGGCGCCGCACCTCCGCGAGCATCCGCTCCGGGAGCACCTGGAACCACCCGTCAGGCCCGTAGACGAACGGCAACTCATCCTCGTCGAGAGTCCACGACGTCCCCTCGATCTCCACGCGTCCTTCCGTGAAGACCTTTACCTCCGTGCTCTCCCAGACCGCCTCGAGCGGGATCCCGGACGCTTCCACATCGTCGTCGCTTTCGGTGGTGCCGGTGTAGTCCTCAGCGGACGTCGCGTCTTCGTGTTCACCACGGAACCCGGCATCACTGGCACCGCGACCCGTCGTGCGACCTATCGCATCCTGCGTGGAACCACACTGTGCAGCCTCATCGGCACGACGACCAATCGCGTCCTCGGCGGATGCACCCTGTTCGGCCCCTCCGGCGGCGTGACCAGCTGTGCGACTACGGGCGTGCTCGGTCGCGCGGTCGGTCGCTGACGAATCGGACACCCCGGGCGCCTCACCGGCAGCAGCCTTGTCGTCCCGGCACCCCGTGTGCGGCTTCACCGTGACGGGGACATCCACGTCCTTCATCCTGCCGTACAGCAGTGCGTGGAGAGTCGTGCCGGTCTGGCCGCTCAGCAGCCCCCGCAGACGCCAGTCGCCGTTGCGCTGCTGCGCCAGGGTCACGTTGTACTTGTGGGGCTCCGGCTCGAACACGGGCAGGGCACCGTCCGGATCCACATGCTGGATGATCCTGTTGCACAGTGCCGGGATGTCCTTGGGCCGCACCGTGGGCGCCAGCTCCACCAGCGTCTTCTCGACGCGATCCTGGTAGGCGCCGGCCATCGACGGAGGCAGCGACTCGACCGCGTCGCAGAGCGTGCGCGCCTCATCGGCACTGATGTGGCCGTCCGCGAACTCCCGCGCGATCTCCGGCCTCACCGGTTCGAGCTTCTCGCCCGACTCCGCGATCCGGCCCGTGAGCCTCTGGCTCAGGTGCAGCCGCTTGCGCACCTCGCCGGTGGGGATCCGGAACTCGCCTGCCAGCAGCGCCGCCGTCGTACGGTACCCGTGCGCCGCGCTGTCGCCCAGCCTGTCGTAGGCGGCCAGCAGATCCGTGCCGGCCTTCTCCACACAGCGGCGGGCGACCTCGAGAGCCCGCAGCGCCGCGAGCACCTCTCGCGGTCCCAAGGACCCGCACGCACTGGTCCCACTGCTCACATCGGTGGCCTGATCCATGAGCTGGACGATGTCTGCCGCACGACCGATGAGCGTCTCACGATCCGCATCGGAGAACGGCAGCGCGTAGGCCTGGTCCTCGACCGATCCATCCGGTTGCTGTGCGATCGCCATGGCCACCCCCTTCGACTGTCCGCTCCGTTGCGACATCCCGCAGCCTGGACCACTGCGGCTCACGATCCCGATCACCGAGTGATCGAATGCGTTATAGAACAGTTTAATCGAACAAGCACGCTCACGCCAGAGATCTGACGATTCCGGTTCGGAATTCTTCACGCTTCTGACGGCAGGCAGAAGAGCACCTCCTCACCTGCTCATCGATGCAGGTGGGGAGGTGCTCACTGTGCGTCACAGCGCGTCAGTCACTGACCGACCCGCGCACGCGACCTGTGCACGGCAGCGCTTCCGCGCCGATCCGGGCTCCACGAGCCCCGCAGTCACCGCCGGATCCGCGCCATTCCCGAGTCGTAGACGGGCTCGGCCAGCACCTCGGCGTCCAGCACCCGGCCGAACCGCATGATGCCCAGGCGCGTCCCCAGCACAGCGTGCTCAACCGGCACCCAGGCCAGGCCGATCACCTGACCGGTCACGTAGCCGAAGTCGGCGCTGGTCACCCAGCCCACGGCCTCGGAGTCCGCGGCCTGGCCGGTCGAGGATTCCGCAACCGCGGCCTCGGTCGAGACGAAGGCGGAGCCGTCCCCGGCCCCGGCGACGGAGGCGGTGGCGAACACGGGCGCACCGGCCTCGGGCCTGCCCGCGTCCATCCGCATGCCGAAGGCGACGAGCCGGCGACCGCGGGTCGGCTGCGCCTCGAGCGCCTCGCGCCCCACGAAGCCGCCGTCCTTCAGCATGCGGACCGCGAAGCCCAGCCCAGCGTCCTCCGGCGTGTCCTCCCGCGTCACGTCCGAGCCCCACGCCCGGTACCCCTTCTCCAGGCGCAGGCTGGAGAACGCGGCGCGGCCACCGGCGATGATGCCGTGCGGAGCACCCGCGGCCATGATCGAATCCCACAGGCGCAGACCGTGGGCGGCCTCCGTGTAGAGCTCCCAGCCCAGTTCGCCCACATAGCTGACGCGCAGCGCGAGGACCGGGACCCCGGCCACGCGGATGCGTGCGGCGCGGAAGTACCTCAGACCATCGTGGCTGATGTCGCCTTCCGTGATCGGCTCGAGGACGTCGCGCGCCCGTGGACCCCACAGCCCCACGCAGCACGTGGATGTTGTGATGTCGTCCAGCACGACGGTCCCGGACTCCGGGAGCGACCGGGTGAGCCGGTCCAGGTCGAGCGGCCCGTTCGCACCGATGAGGTACTCCTCGCCGCCCAGGCTCGTGACGGTCACGTCGGAGAGGATGCCGCCGGTCTCATCGAGCATGAGCGAGTAGGTGACGGCGCCCGGCAGCTTGCCCACCTTGTTCGAATTGAGCCGCTCCAGCCACTCCGTGGCACCGGCCCCGCGCACACGGTAGCGGGTCAGCGAGGTCATGTCGTAGGCGGCGACGCGGTTGCGGGTGGCCCAGGCCTCGGCCGCCGCGATGGGCGACCAATTCACCTGGTCCCACGCGTCGCGGCGGGGCACGGCGACCGGGACGGACGCGTCGAGGTCCGGCTGCTCCTCGAGCGCCGGATCCGGCAGCACCGTCGACGCGCGGGCCGCAGCGCCGAACGCCTTGACCGGTCGCGAGCAGAACTCCGGATCGGTGAAGAGCGCCGCGTTCTGCTGGTGCCACAGCGCCCGCTCCCAGCCGTTCGCCTCGTCGAAGACACCGCCAGCGTCCTGGATGCGGGTGTGGAACGGGCTGGTCTTGAGGCCCCGCATGACGGTGGTCGCCTGGTGCGAGAACGACACGTCGTAGACCTCGTCGTACGCCTCCGCCGCCCGCTCCCGGATCCACCGGTCGCCCAGCAGCACGGGGTCGAAGCGCGCGAAGTCCAGTTCCTGGGTCGCGACCCCGGGGTCGCCGGTCAGCATCCAGTCGGCCAGCACCTGGGCACACCCCGCCGAGGCCGTCACCCAGATCGCCTGCGCCGCCCAGAATCCGTCCAGTCGGGCCGAGGGGCCCAGCATGGGGCCGCCGTCGGGCGTGAAGGAGAAGACGCCGTTGAACTCGTCCTC
>DYUK01000306.1 GCA_020743695.1 Brevibacterium senegalense
AGACGCTTCTGGGCGAGCATGAACCCGTCGCCCTCCTCGCCGACCAGGTGGGAGGCCGGCACGCGGACGTTCTCGTACCGGATCTCCGCATGCCCTTTGTCGCCCGCGGCGGCGGTGTGGCCCATGACGGGGATGTCGCGCAGGACGTTGACGCCCGGGGTGTCGCGATCGACGAGGATCATCGATGCGCGGCGATGGGGCTCCGCATCCGGGTCCGTCACGACCATGACGATGAAGAAGTCCGCGTGCGAGCCGTTGGACGAGAACCACTTGTGGCCGTTGATGACGTACTCGTCACCCTCGCGCACCGCACGCGTCGTCAGCTTCGTGGGGTCTGCGCCCGCACCGGGCTCGGTCATCGAGAAGCACGAGCGGATATCACCGGCCAGCAGCGGCTTCATCCACCGCTGCTTCTGGAAGTCGTCGCCGCCGATCGCCAGCAGCTCCGCATTGCCGGAGTCCGGCGCGTTGTTGCCGAAGATGGACGGGGCCAGCGCGGAACGACCCAGGATCTCGTGCATGAGGCCCAGCTTGAGCTGACCGAAGCCGCCCCCGCCCAGCTCCGGCTCCAGGTGCGCGGCCCACAGCCCCTGGTCCCTGACCTGCTGCTTGAGACCGGCCGTGTGCTGGGCGTAGGCCTCCGGCGAGAGGCCCGCGACCTCCAGCGGCAGGATCTCATCGCGGACGAAGCCCCGCATCCACTCCAGCTTCGCCTCGAACTCCGGGTCGGTCGAGAAATTCCAGCTCATTGGGGTCTCCTCCTCGAGACTCGCACGCACCGGCGGCATCGCCCGTGCGCCTTCGCACCGCCGGGACAGCAGCGGCCGCGCATCCGCGCCATAATGTGACATCAGCCTCAATTCTGCGCGAGGGGGCGGAAACAGTCAAGATTCCCCGGTTTCGGATTCGGTGCGCACGGCACCGGGAACGACCCGAAAGGAACAGACGGGCCTGCAACGGATCGAGGCAGCACCAGGACGAACCCGGCCTCGATGACCCAGAGCCGGATCAGTCGTCGATCAGATCACTCGACGATATGGGCGCCCGGGGCCGGTCCCGTTGTGCGGACCACTTCGCGCACCCCGCGCGAGGCCTCCAGCAGCACCGCCAACTCCAGCGCGTGCTTCGCATTCTGCGCTAGGAAGCCCACGGTGGGTCCGGATCCGGACAGCAGCACCGCGTGCGCGCCGGCCCGCCGGCCCTCCTCCATGACCCGGGCGATGTCCGGCATGAGCGAGACCGCAGCCTCCGTCATATCGTTGTGCACGTGCGCGGCGAGCTTCTCCACGTCGCCCGCGGCCAGTGCGGTCAGCACCCCCTGGGGCTCGGCCAGGCGGGCGGCGTCCGCACCGTCCCCCGCCTGCCGCAGCTCGTCCATGCGGCCGTACACCGAGGCCGTGGGCAGCTCCCCCGTCGAGGTCGCCAGCACCCAGTGATGGTTCCCCCGGGACAGGACCCGGCTGAGGTCGTCTCCCCGACCTCGGCCCAGGGCGATCCCGCCCAGCAGCGCGAACGGAACGTCCGCGCCCAGGCCTGCCGCGATCTCTGTGAGGACCGCGTTGTCGTCGACGCCCGCAAGCGACGCGGCGGCCACAAGCGCGGCCGCCGCATCCGCGGAACCGCCGCCCATGCCGCCTGCCACCGGGACGTTCTTGTCGATCGTGATCGCGACACGCCCGTCCCAGCCGGTGCGTGCGCGGAAGGCGATGACGGCGGCGAGCGCCAGGTTCCGCTCGTCGACGGGGATGCCGGCGGCGGCGTACTTCCCCACGACCTCGACGGAGTCCTCGTCCGCCGGGGTGAGCGTGACGGTCTCGGGTGTGCCCAGGGCCTCGAACACGGTCACGAGCTCGTGGTAGCCGTCCGCGCCCGCGTCGCCCACACCCAGGTGCAGGTTGATCTTCCCGTGCGCCCGCGCGGTCACCGGAGTGGGCAGGGCACGCAGCCCGGTCATGGTGCGGCCTCCGGGCCGGTGCTGGGACCCACGGCGGCCTCGGGATCATCGTGACCGGCCGGGCCCGAGGCCGTGGTC
Organism: Brevibacterium senegalense; assembly: GCA_020743695.1. Lineage (GTDB taxonomy): Bacteria > Actinomycetota > Actinomycetes > Actinomycetales > Brevibacteriaceae > Brevibacterium > Brevibacterium senegalense_A. The sequence goes on from DYUK01000306.1 coordinate 2,033, forward strand.
CCCTCCGCGAGGTTCGCCGCGTGGGCGGCGACGAGCGCTGCGAAGTCGTCCACCGTGAGCGTCTCCCCGCGCGCACGGGGGTCGAGGCCCGCGCGGGTGAGGGCGGCTTCGGCGGCGGTGGCGGAGCCGGCCCAGCCCGCCAGGGCGGACCGCAGGGTCTTGCGGCGCTGGGCGAAGGCAGCGTCCACGACGGCGAACACGGCCTGCCGGTCGCCGGTGCGCGGGGTGTCGCGCCGGGTGATGCGCACCAGCCCGGAGCCCACGTTGGGGGCCGGCCAGAAGACGTTCTTGCCGATGTCCGCGGCGCGGGTGACCTCGCCGTACCACTGGCCCTTGACGCTGGGGACGCCGTAGGTGCGGGAGCCGGGGGGTGCGGCCAGCCGATCCGCGACCTCCGCCTGCACCATGACGAGCACCTGCCGGATCGAGGGGAACGTCGCGAGGAAGTGCAGCAGCACGGGGACGGCGACGTTGTACGGGAGGTTCGCGACGAGCGCGGTGGGTTCGCCCAGGTGAGCGGGCAGCTCCGTCACCTTCATCGCGTCCGCGTGGACGAGGGCGAAGGGCTGGGGGGCGCCGGCCTGCTCCGCCTGCGCGAACGTGTCCTCGGCGAACCGCTGGACCGTGTCCGGGAGGCGGGAGGCCAGCAGTTGGTCGATCTCCACGGCGATGACGCGGTGGCCCTCGTCGAGGAGACCCAGCGTGAGCGAGCCCAGGCCCGGACCGATCTCCACGACCGTCTGCGGACCCTCCAGCTGCGCAGCCCCCACAATCATCCGCACCGTATTGGGGTCGATGACGAAGTTCTGGCCGCGCTGCTTCGTGGGCCGCAGCCCCAGGGCGTCGGCCAGCTCGCGGACGTCGCGGGCGCTCAGCAGGTGGGTCATGGCAATCACACTAGTGGAACGGGCTCTGTTGCAAAGATTGGCGGCAGTCAGAGGTAGGCTGTCGCTCTGCGCCGATCAGGCGGCTGCTGCGAAATGGTGGTTGAGCATGCCCATGGCCTCCGTCAGCGCCGAGGGCCCAATGCCAAAAG
>DYUK01000307.1 GCA_020743695.1 Brevibacterium senegalense
CCCCGCCAGGTAGTCGTCCAGCTCCCGTGCGATCGCCCGGCCCGCGCGGTTCGCCCCGATCGTCGAGGCGCTGGGCCCGTAGCCCGGCAGGTGCACGCCGTGGTTCTCGACCGCCCGGGTCGTCGCGCGCCCGTCCACCAGCAGACCGCCCTCCGGCGTGCGCAGGTCCAGAGGCGCCAGGTGATCGAGCCGGTGGATGAACCCGGTCGCCCACAGAAACACGTCGACGTCCAGCCGTCCGTCCTCCGGCACCGCGCCCCAGGCCCGCGGCACCTCCGGGTCCCACACGACGCCCGCCCGATCGATCCGGTCGAACATCGGCCGGCACCGCGGCAGCGCGTCCGAGCTCACCGCCGCGATCGGCAGCCCCGTGTTCGACACGACGGACCCGGGCGGCAGCCCCTGCCGCACACGCTCGGCCACGCGGGCGACGACGTCCGTGCCCACTTCGGGGGTGAACTCGGCATCGCGGATGTCCGGCCGCGACCGCGACACCCATGACGTCCGCGTGACCTGCGCCAACTCCCCCAGGTGCTGCACTGCAGAGATCCCCGCGCCCACGACCAGCACGTGCGAGCCTGCGAAATCCTCCGCCCGCGTGTAGTCGCGCGTGTGCAGCTGCCGCCCCTCGAAGCTCGCGATCCCCGGGTAGTACGGGATCCGCGGCCGATCCCAGGTGCCCGTCGCGTTCACGATCGCCCGCGCCCGCACGGTGTCCGCCGGCCGCCCGTCACCGGACAGCGTCAGCACGAAGTCCGTGCCCACGCCATCCGGCTGCTCGACGCGGTCGACCGTGACCGGCCGCAGCACGCCCAGCCCCATTCGCTCCTCGTACGCCGCGTAGTACCGCGCGACGGTCGTGGCCGCCGGCACCTCATCGTCGACGTCGATAGCCTCCCGCAGCCCCCAGCCGGGCAGATCCGCGACCCCGTTCGCGGTCTTGAGCGTGAGGCTGGGCCACCGGTGCTGCCACGCACCGCCCGGCCCGGCGTTCGCATCGAGCAGCAGCATCCGCTCGCCGGGCTCATACCCGCGCCTCATCAGGTGATACGCAGCCGAGAGCCCCGCCTGCCCCATCCCGATGACGACCACATCGAGTCTCACCCGCGCGACTCCTCAGTCATCCTCGAGGTCCAGATCCAGCAGATCCTCCCCCGACAACCCGTCCTCCAGCAGTTCGTCGTCCAGGACCCCGCCGCCGAGGTCGTCGTCACGCTGACCGGTCCCGTCACCGGTGCGGGCCCTGCCGGTCGGATCCGACCACACGTCCTGGGCGTCGGAGTCGTCGGACTCCGCCCCGGACAACAGACCGCCCGCACCGCCCATTCCCCGCGCACCGCCGGCACGGACAGGTGCGTGCGGAGTCACGATCGGGGCGGAATCGCCGGCATGTGCTCCCGACGCGCCGTCCGGATCCTCGTCATCTGAATCCTCGTCGAGCGCGTCGTCGTCCACCTCACCGTCTTCCCACTCCGCGTCGTCCCACTCGTCCCCGTCGGCCTCCGCATCCTCTGTCATCGCGGCGCGCAGTTCCTCTCCCTCGGCGCGCAGGGCGGTCACGGCCGCCAGCAGACGCGCGTCGTCGACGTCCGCTCCGTCCGCCATCGCGTCGAGCACCGCCCTCCGGACCGCCTCCTTGGGGAACGAACCGGTGGTGCCGGCTGCGGCCTCGGCGGCGGCCTCGCATCCAGCGGCGGTGAGGGGCAGGGCACGAGCCGACCGGGCGAACAGTCGCGCCCGCAGTTCCGCGGTGGGCAGCGGGATCGGGACCGCCAGGTCGATGCGGCCCGGCCGCAGTGCCAGAGCCTCCTCCAGCACGTCGACCCGGTTGGTCGTGAGGACGAAGGCGACGTCCGCATCGTCGTCCAGGCCGTCCATGACGTCGAGGACTTCGAAGAGGACGGGTCGCTCGCCCTCGGAGAAGTCCCGGTCCGCGGCGACGAGGTCCGCGTCCTCCAGCACGATGATCGCCGGCTGCAGCTGCCGGGCCGTCTCCGCGGCCTCTCGGATGAGCCCCAGCGACGAGCCCTGCAGGATGAATGCGGTGGTCTGCGGCGCCTGCGACAGGAGGTAGCGGACCGTGTGCGTCTTGCCGGTGCCGGGCGGGCCGTACAGCAGCACCCCGCGCGACAGGTGCTGGCCGGCCGCCCGCAGCTCGTGCGCCCGCTCACTCATCCCCAGCACCGTCGCCCGGATCCGCTCGAGGCGGCCGGCCGGGAGGATGACGTCCTCGTCCGTCAGTGCGGGCTGCTCGTGGAAGACGAGGGTGGTCTGCGGCTCGGGGCTGTGCATCGAGGGTGCTGCGAGGCTCACGATCTGCCCGCGCAGACCGGATCCGCGCACGATCGCCTCATCCAGCGCCGCCAGCACGGTCCGGGCGAAGGCGTGCTCCTGGGCCAGCACCTCGACCTGGACGTGGTGCTCCTCGCCCATCGTCTCGCTCACGTGCGCGTACGCGATGACGGGCACTCCTTCATACGTCGCGAACCGCAGCGCGTTCATCGCGACGTAGCGGACGCTGTCATGGCCCGTGGGGAACGTGCTGCGCTCGACCGCACCCAGGCTGTAGTTGCCGAACTCGTCGCCGATGAGCTCGGCGAGGCCCTCGGAGTGCGATCCGCCGACTCCCGCCACGTCCCCCGGCAGCAGCGCATCCAGCGCCTGGTCGACGTCCGCCCAGCGCCAGCGCGGGTATGTCGAGCCGACCGGCTCCCGCTGCGCCGCCGGCCCGCCCAGGTGGGCGTCGACGGCCGTCGCGATCTCCCGGCCGCCGTGGCTGTCCGCGTGCGTCTGCATCGCGGACATGAACTCGGTGAAGAGGCTCGCGAACCGCGTCACGTCCTGCGGGGAGAAGACGGGGTCGCGGGGCTCGTCATGGTGCTCGTCACGGCACGCGCGGTGGTACGCGCCGGAGGTGTCATCAGAGGGGCCGGAGGCCGGGGTCTCGCTCATGCCCACAGCGTACGATGCGGAACCGGGTGCAGAATCCAGCAGCAGAACCCAGGTCGGCACACCGGCTCACGTGCCAGAATGAGGTGTATGAGCGCAACCCCCGCGAACCCCGCAGACGCCCTCGATGCCATCCGCGCCGGTTACTCGTTCGAGGAGCCCGCCCTCGACGTGGGAGTCGCGCTGGCCCCCGCCGCAGACGCCTCGGACGCCGCGGCCGCCGGGTCCGCGAACGCAGCCGCCTCCCCCACGACCCCCGACCCCACCGCGCCCATCCGCCTCCCGCTGGGCATGATGAACCGCCACGGGCTCATCGCGGGAGCGACCGGCACGGGCAAGACGGTCACCCTGCAGGTGCTGGCGGAGCAGCTGTCCCGCGCCGGCGTCCCGGTGTTCGCCTCGGACATCAAGGGCGACCTGTCCGGCCTCAGCGCCGCCGGCCAGGACAACCCCAAGCTCGCGGAGCGCACGCACGCGATCGGCCAGGACTGGTCCGGCCGCGGATGCCCGGTCGAGTTCGCGTCGCTGGGCGGGATCGGCGCGGGCGTCCCGCTGCGGGCGACCGTGACGGACTTCGGCCCGCTGCTCCTGTCGAAGGTGCTGGAGCTCAACGACACGCAGGAATCCGTCCTCTCGCTCATCTTCCACTTCGCGGATCAGGCGGGTCTGGCGCTGCTGGACCTGTCCGATCTGCGCGCGGTCCTCAACCACCTCGACTCCCCGGAGGGCAAGGAGGACTTCCGCTCCCTGGGCGGTGCGTCCGCCGCGACGCTGGGCGTCATCCTCCGCCAGGTCGCGCAGCTGGAGGCCGCCGGCGGCGAGGACTTCTTCGGCGAGCCCGCCTTCGACACCGCGGACCTGTTGCGCACCACGGACGACGGGCAGGGGGTCATCACCCTGCTGGGCCTGTCCCAATTGCAGGACCGGCCGGCCCTGTTCTCCACGTTCCTCATGTGGCTGCTGGCCGACCTGTTCCAGGACCTGCCGGAGGTGGGCGATCCGGACAAGCCCTCGCTCGTGTTCTTCTTCGACGAGGCGCACCTGCTCTTCGCGGACGCGTCGAAGGCGTTCCTCGACTCCGTCACGCGGACGGTCCGTCTCATCCGTTCGAAGGGCGTGGGCATCTTCTTCGTGACCCAGACCCCCAAGGATGTCCCCGAGGATGTCCTCGCCCAGCTGGGGTCCCGCGTCCAGCACCAGCTGCGCGCCCACACCCCCAACGACCAGAAGGCGCTGCGCGCGACTGTCCAGACGTTCCCCACCAGCGCCTACGACCTGGAGGAGGTCCTCACCACGCTGCGCACCGGCGAGGCCGTCGTCACCGTCATGGACCCGGACGGCGCGCCCACCCCGGTCGCCGCCACCCGCATGCGCGCGCCGGAGTCGCAGATCGGCCCCGTCCCGGCCGCGGACCTGGACGCCGCCGTCGCAGCGTCCCCGCTGACTCCGAAATACGGCGAGCGCATCGACCGCGAGTCCGCCCGCGAGATCCTCACCGCCCGCATGGAGGCCGGTTCCGAAGCCGCCGAGGCCGATGCCGGATCCCCGCAGGAGTCCGCCTCCCAGCCGGCCGACGACACCGCCGCCGAGGCCCCGGGCCGGATCCCGGCCCCGTCGCCCCAGGGAGGCGGCCGGGGCGCGGGCGGTGGCGCGGGACGCGGATCGGGCTCGTCCCGTGGCTCCGCACGCCAGGAGAAGTCCGCGTTCGACAAGGTCGTGAGCTCACCGGCGTTCAAGCAGTTCACGCGGACGGCGGCACGCGAGATCGCGCGCGGCCTCTTCGGGACGGGCCGCCGCCGGCGCTGAGGCGGCCGCCGGGCCCGTCCGTGCACTCGTCCGCCGCGCAGGGCTCGCACACCGTACGATCCAGTCCATGGAATCCCCGTCCAGCAGTACCTCGATGAGCTGCTGACCGACGTCAGCCGGCTCACCGAGGGCACGCCCTACCTGGTCCACCCGGCCGGTCGCGAGCCGGACCCGGACGCGTTCGGCATCTGCCTCGCGACCGTCGACGGGCATGTCGACACGGCGGGCGACGCGGACCGGCCGTTCTCGATCCACTCGATCTCCAAGCCGTTCTCCTACGCCCTCGCTCTCGAGGACTGGGGCGCGGACATCGTCGACGAGTACGTGGACCTCGAGCCGCCCGGCGACCCCTTCAACGAGATCTCGCTGGCGATCGCTCGCGTCGCTGCGCACCGCCGTGCCCGCACGACCGGGCGCGGACCTGCTCCCTCGTGCTCGGTCCCTCCCAGTCTAGGACGTGCCCCACGTCACGTCGCGCACATTCCTGCAGGTGGGAAGGGTTCTCACCATGCGGCGGGCACGACGACCGGCAGCGCACCGGCGGACACCCGCAGTCGCGCGGAGAGCACGTTCCCCACGCCCTCCCTGTCCAGGTGGGCCGCGACCGGCCGCGCCGCCGTCACCCGGTCACTCTCCGCCGTCCACTGGCGCAGCGCGTCCACCTGCTGGTGCCCGCCGCGCAGCCCGGCGCGGAACACCCGTCCCCACGCAGCGGACCGCCGCAGCAGTCGCGTCGCACCAGTGGACGTCCGCTGTGGACGCCGGCCAGGACCCAGCCGCGCGTCGCCGGGACGACCGGTCTGTGCACCCCCACCGCCGAGGCCGCC
>DYUK01000308.1 GCA_020743695.1 Brevibacterium senegalense
GCGGGCCGCGCAGGGCGGACTGGCCCAGCGGGTCGACCAGCTGCTGCCGGCGCTCGTGAGCGCGCTCACGGCATTCACGGCGCTGGACAAGAAGGTGACGGCCTCGTCGTCGCTGGTGATCCTGTCGAACCTGGCGGATGTGAAGGATTGGCGCGAGCAGATGGGCGAGCCCGCCGCGATCGCCGGGCTCAGCGAGGCGGCCCTCCTGCGGCTGCCGCGGTGGGTCGAGGCCGCTGTCGCCCGTGTCGACGCGATGGTGGATCAGCCGCCTCGGGACCGTCAGCTCATGGACCGGGTGCGGACCGCCGAGGCCGGGATCGAGAAGAAGCTGCAGAGCGCCCGGCCGGAGGTCGCGGGGCTGGGTCGGGCGGCCCGGTTGGGTGCGGTCGTGGAGGCCGGGGCGCCCCCGCGGGGACCGGGCGAGGGCTGGCACGCCGTCCTGTTCCAGCAGGAGGAGCTGCGCATCAGCCTCTACGCGCCCGCCCTGGGGACCGTGGGGAAGGTGTCGGAGCAGCGGATCGCGAAGGCGCTGGCCGCGCTGTGAGGCGGCTCAGACCCAGAAGACGCCGGTGACCAGCCACAGCAGCGGCATGAGGCCCGCGGCCAGCACCGTCGCACCCGCCCAGCTCCACCGCCACGTCCACGTGTCGCGACGCCAGCCGATGAAGAGGCAGGCCAGTGTCGCGACGAGGCAGATGAACCCGCCCACGGACATGAGGCCCACGCCGAACTGGGCCCACCCGCCGGCACCCAGCTGCAGGATGTAGACGGCGATCTGCGAGACCTCCAGCGAGAACGCGATCGCCAGCCACAGGAGCGGGACGCTCAGCAGGGCGGCGAGCACGAGGGGGAGGATGCGCAGTCGACGACCGGACCGTCCGGGGTCGCGGGCGACGGTCGTGACCTCGTCCTCGCGGCGCGGCTGCGGCTGGGATCCTCTGCCTCGTCTGCTCACGTGCCCAGCCTAGATGTCCCGGCTGGACGGCACCTGCCTACACTGGTGCGGTGAACTCCGGCCCCTCCTCCTCCACGATCAGTCCCGCAGACGTCCGCGCGCAGGCGAAGCGCAGGCGCACCTTCGCGGTCATCTCCCACCCCGACTCCGGCAAGTCGACGCTCACGGAGGCGCTCGCCCTCCACGCCCGTGCGATCGGCACCGCGGGAGCCGTCCACGGGAAGGCGGGGCGCCGCTCGACGGTCTCCGACTGGATGACGATGGAGCAGGAGCGCGGCATCTCGATCACGTCCGCGGCCCTCCAGTTCGAGTACGACGACGTCGTCTTCAACCTTCTCGACACCCCCGGGCACGCGGACTTCTCCGAGGACACGTACCGCGTCCTCTCCGCCGTCGACAGCGCCGTCATGCTCGTCGATGCGGCGAAGGGCCTCGAGGTCCAGACGATGAAGCTCTTCGAGGTGTGCGCCCACCGCGGCATCCCCATCGTCACCGTCATCAACAAGTGGGACCGGGCCGGCATGGACGCGCTCGCCCTCATGGACGAGATCCACGAGCGCACCGGCATGCTGCCCACCCCGCTCACGTGGCCGGTGGGGCAGTCCGGCGACTTCCGCGGGGTGCTCGATCGGCAGTCCGGCGATTACACGAAGTACACGCGCGCGGCCGGCGGCGCCAGCATCGCGGGCGAGGAGACGTTCGACCCGGCGGCGGCGGAGGAGCTCGAGGGCGACGCGTGGACGACCGCGGTGGACGAGGCGGACCTGCTGGAGCTCGAGGACCAGAACCACGATCAGGAGGCGTACCTGGCCGGTCGCACGACGCCCGTGCTGTTCGCTTCCGCGGTCCTGAACTTCGGCGTCCACAAACTGCTCGACACGCTCGTGTCGATCGCGCCGGCCGCGGAGCCCCGCCCGGACGTCGACGGCGAGCCGCGCCCGGTCGACGCGCCGTTCTCCGGCTTCGTGTTCAAGGTGCAGGCGGGGATGGACCAGAACCACCGCGACCGGCTGGCGTACGTGCGCGTGTGCTCCGGCGTGTTCGAGCGCGGCATGGTCGTCACGCACGCGTCCACGGGCAAGCCCTTCGCGACCAAGTACGCGCAGCAGGTGTTCGGTCGCGATCGGGAGGTCGTCGACGAGGCGTTCCCCGGCGACGTCGTGGGTCTGGTGAACGCATCCGCGCTGCGGGTGGGCGACTCGCTGTACCTCGACCGGAAGGTCGCGTTCCCGGGGATCCCCACCTTCTCGCCGGAGCACTTCATGGTCATCCGCGCGAAGGACTCCTCGAAGTACAAGCAGTTCCGCCGCGGTATCGAGCAGCTGGACCACGAAGGCGTCATCCAGGTGCTGCGCAGCGACCTGCGCGGCGACCAGGCACCCGTGCTGGGCGCAGTGGGTCCCATGCAGTTCGAGGTCGCCGAGGACCGGATGGTCCACGAGTTCAACGCCCCCTGCGAACTGGAGCGGCTCAACTTCTCGATCGCGCGGCGGACCGTTCCCGAGTCCGTGCCCACCCTGGCGCGCGAGCGGAACGTCGAGGTCCTGTCCCGGTCCGACGGCGAGCTGCTGGCTCTGTTCTCCGACCGGTGGCGACTGCAGGGCGTCGAGCGCCAGCACCCGGATCTCGTCCTGGAGCCGCTGGTCGTCAGCTAGCCCGCGTCCCACTGTGAAGAGCGGCACGCACCTCCGAGTCGCCCGTCCGGTTCGCGGAGGACTAAGATGAGCGGGCGCCCGTACGGACATCCGGTGAACACCATGCGTGGAAACCGTGAACCGTCGTGCGTGCACGCATGCACGCCCGGGCACCGTGAAGACCGCGAGGAGAGTACGAGACTGTGGCTGAGAATCCGATCCGGGTCGCCATCGCTGGCCTGGGCAACTGCGCGAGTTCCCTGATCCAGGGAGTGGAGTACTACCGCGAGGCGGACCCCGCGCAGAAGGTGCCGGGGCTCATGCACGTGCAGTTCGGCGACTACCACGTGAACGACCTCCAGTTCGTCGCAGCCTTCGACGTCGACGGCAAGAAGGTCGGCCAGGACATCTCCGAGGCCATCTACGTGAGCGAGAACAACACGCTCAAGCTCGCGGACGTGCCGCCCACGGGGGTGACGGTGCAGCGCGGACCCACCCTGGACGGGATGGGCGTCTACTACCGGGACACGATCGTCGAGTCCGACGCGGAACCGGTCGACGTCGCGCAGGCGCTGCGGGACGCCCGCGCGGACGTGCTGGTCTGCTACCTGCCCGTGGGCTCGCAGCAGGCGACGGAGTACTACGCGCAGGCTGCGCTGGACGCGAAGGTCGCGTTCGTGAACGCGCTGCCCGTCTTCATCGCCGGCACCAAGGAGTGGGATGAGAAGTTCCGCGCCGCCGGCGTCCCGATCGTGGGCGACGACATCAAGAGCCAGATCGGCGCGACCATCACCCACCGGGTCATGGCGAAGCTGTTCGAGGACCGCGGCGTCGTGCTGGACCGCACGTACCAGCTGAACGTGGGCGGCAACATGGACTTCAAGAACATGCTGGAGCGCGAGCGCCTCGAGTCGAAGAAGATCTCGAAGACGCAGGCCGTCACGTCCAACACGAGCGTCGATCTGGCCGCGCGCGACGTCCATATCGGCCCCTCCGACTACGTCGAGTGGCTGGACGACCGCAAGTGGGCGTTCGTCCGTCTGGAGGGCCGCAACTTCGGCGATGCTCCCGTGTCGCTCGAGTACAAGCTGGAGGTCTGGGACTCGCCCAACAGCGCCGGCGTCATCATCGACGCGGTGCGCGCGGCGAAGATCGGACTGGATCGCGGGGTCGGCGGAGCGCTGCTGAGTGCCTCGTCGTACTTCATGAAGTCCCCGCCGCACCAGCAGGACGACGATGCGGCGCACGCCGCCGTCGAGGCATTCATCCGCGGCGACATCGACAGCTGAGTCGACCCCTGCCCGCTCGGCGGGTGAGCGCACTCCGGTCGTGCGGTCGGGAGTGCGCATCGCGCCGCTCAGGCACTACAGTGTCCTCGGTCGCTTCTCGCGAGTGCTCTGGGGCACCCGGCGGCGGCTGAGAACCCCGTCTCCGACTGCCCTGAGGAGGAACCGTGTCCGGTTCCACGGCCGCGAGCCCGACCCCCACTCCTTCGACCGGCGCGGGGGAGCGCCTGGGTCCGATCATGCGGGCCCTCATCGTCATCGAGAAGGCCGGCAACAAGCTGCCACACCCGTTCTGGCTGTTCCTCGGCCTCGCGGGGATCGTCATGGTCCTGTCGGCGATCTTCTCCGCAACCGGACTGTCCGCCCTCAACCCGGCCACGGGTGAGGATGTCACCGTCACCAATCTGTTCAGCGCCGAGGCTCTGCGGGCGCTCGTGGCCGGTGCGGTCGACAACTACGTGTCGTTCCCCGCCCTGGGCCTGGTGCTGGTGGTGCTGTTCGGCGTCGCGGTCGCGGAGCAGTCGGGACTCATTCCCGCACTCATGAAGGCCGCGCTGCGCTCGGCCTCACCGCGCTGGGTGACCGTCATCGTCGCGCTGGTGGGATCCGGCGCCTCCATGGCGTCCGACGCCGCCTACATGATCGTCATCCCACTGGGCGGAATCGCGTTCAAAGCGGTGGGCCGCAACCCGATCATCGGCTGCGCCGTCGCGTATGCGGCGACGTCCGGCGGTTACTCGGCTGCACCCTTCGTGAACTCGCTCGATGCGATCCTGGGTGGACTCTCGACGTCAGCGGCTCAGATCATCGATCCGGAATACGTCGTCACCCCGGTGGCGAACGTCTACTTCAACTTCGCGTCGATGTTCGTCGTGGCCTTCGCCGTGACCCTCGTGACCGAGCTCGTCCTCAACAAGCGCGGCGAGCAGCTGGCGGTCGATGCGGACTCGGACGACGGCGTGGACGACCACGCGGAGTTCGCCCGCGGAGCGACCGCGACGGAGAAGCGCGGCATGATCGCCGCACTCATCACGATGGTGCTGGGGATCGCCCTGGTGATCGTCCTGGCACTGCCGGAGGCTTCCTTCCTGCGTGACGCGGAGGGCGGATTCGGGCCCGAGTCCGGCCTCATGGCGGGTATCGCGGCGATCGTCGGATTCGGCTTCTTCGTCATCGGCATCGCCTACGGAGTCGTGACGGGCTCGATCCGCTCCTGGGACACGATCCCGAACATGATGGCCGAGGGCGTGCGCCCGTTCGTCCAGGTGATGGTGCTGTTCTTCGCCGCCGCCCAGTTCCTCGCGGTCTTCAGCGCATCCTCGCTGGGTGAGATCTTCGCGATCAAGGGCGCGGAGTTCTTCGAGCAGGTCGACGCCGGGCCGTTCGTGATCCTGCTGGGCGCCTCCCTGCTGGTCGGGGCGGGCGCGCTCTTCATCACCTCCGGCACCGGCCTCTGGACGCTGTTGAGCGTCATCCTCGTCCCCATGCTCATGCTGCTGGGCATCTCCCCGGAGACGACTCAGGCGATGTACCGCATCGGCGACTCCACCTTCAACATCGTGTCGCCCATGAGTCCGTACTTCGTCATGATCCTGGGCTTCGTCCAGCGCTACAAGAAGGACGCGGGCATCGGCACACTCCTGTCGATGACGATCCCGCTGAGCATCGTGATGTGGCTGTGCTGGACGGCGTTCTTCTTCGCCTGGTGGGCTCTGGGCATCCCGTTCGGCCCCGGCACCAGCGTCACCTACTGAGTCCCGGTGTCGAGCGCAGGGTCACGGCGGCGTCACGATCGATCCGCATCGCGGGAATGCTGAGCGCTGTTCCAAGGTTCATCCATAGAATGGACGTACGAACACCACGACGCCCCCTGGGAGGGACCACATGAGCAACCCGCTGGTGCGCCGCGGTCTGAATGACGGAATCAAGGCCGGTCAGCAGCAGAACCGCATCCCCGCCCCGTCCGATGCGCAGCTGCAGGAGATGTACGACGCACCGTCGTACCAGCAGCCGGACGCAGATCGGTCGATGACCTACGACGACGTCCTCATGAAGACGGCGATCTGCTTCGCCGTCCTGCTGGCCGGTGCCGTCATCGGCTGGATCATGCCGATGCTCGCACTGCCGGCGGCGATCGTCGCGCTGGTGATCGGTCTGGTCATCGCGTTCAAGAAGGAGCCCAGCAAGGGACTCATCCTCACGTACTCCGCGATCGAGGGCGTGTTCCTGGGCGGCATCTCGCGCACGTTCGAGACGGCCTACGACGGGATCGTCATGCAGGCGGTGCTGGGCACGCTCAGCGTCTTCCTCGTCATGTTCGCGCTGTTCAAGTTCAAGATCGTCCGGATGAGCTCCGGCTTCATGAAGTTCCTCATGCTCGCCGTGGGCGGGTACGCGGTCTTCTCGCTGGTGAACTTCGCCTTCGCGATGTTCTCCGGCGGTGAGATGAACGCGCGCAACATGGAGATCACCCTGCTGGGCATCACGATGCCGCTGGGTGTCCTCATCTCCGGTGTCGCTGTGATCCTCGCGGCGCTCACGCTCGTCGCGGACTTCCAGATGATCGAAGAGGGCGTGCGCCACCGGATCCCGGAGAAGTACTCGTGGGTCTGCGCGTTCTCGCTCATGGTCACGCTCATCTGGCTCTACATCGAGATCCTGCGCCTGCTGTCCTACTTCCGGCAGAACTGACGGGATCACCGGGACACGGCATGGTCACCACGGCGCGGGCGGCGGAACTCCACGAGGAGGTCCGCCGCCTTCGCATTCGGGTGACGGCGCTGACGACGCCGCAGTTGGACGACGGCCGGCGGACCCACATCCGGACGGCGCTGCGGCGGCTGTCGGACGTGGGAGCGCACGGCCGGCCGGTCCCGGATCTGGGCGATCGGGTGCTGGCGGATCAGGTGGTCGTCCTCCTGACCGACTGCCTGCCGGAATACGGGGCCACCGATCAGCAGACGGTGCGCGCACTGCGGATCGCGCAGGAGCTGCGGCAGGACCTCGCATGAGGCCGCGACTCTCCACGGATCGCGCGCAGAAGGAGGAGCACGACGCATGACCGAACGCCACCACCACGACGAGGCGATCCAGGGCCCGCACGGCGAGGACCGCTTCGACGCGATGAACTTCCACACCCGCAAGTGGGTGCGACCCGAGGACCTCAACGCGAACGGGACACTGTTCGGCGGCAGCCTCCTGCGCTGGATCGACGACGAGGCGGTCGTCTACGCGATGATCCAGCTGGGCAACCAGCGGATCGTCACGAAGTACATCTCAGAGATCGAGTTCGTGTCGTCCGCTACGCAGGGCGACATCCTGGAGATCGGCCTGCAGGCCGTCCACTTCGGACGCACCTCACTCACGATGCGGTGCGAGGTGCGCAACATCATCACGGGGGACACGATCCTCTCGATCGACAGGATCGTGTTCGTGGCACTGGCCGAGGACGGGTCGCCGCTGCCGCACGGCTACTCCACCATCACGTACGCGCGCGACCG
>DYUK01000309.1 GCA_020743695.1 Brevibacterium senegalense
CTCCGCCGCGGTTGGCGCCTCCGCCGCCTCCGCCGGTCGAGCCGCCGCCGGAGCGGTCGCTGCCCTGCGAACCACCGGCGCTGCCGCCGGGACGCGGGAAGCCGGTGTTGCCGTCGGTCTCCTTGACGGCCTCGCGCATGTAGGCCTGCCACGTGGCACCGGAGATCGTCGCACCGTAGACCGTGCCGCGGACCGCGCCCTCGGAGTTCGTGCGCCAGTCGCGGTTGCGGTTGGGATCACCCGTCCACACGAAGGTCGACAGCGTGCGCGTGAATCCGATGAGCGAGGTCGAGCCGACCTCGAAGTTCGTCGTACCCGTCTTGGCCGCGGCCGGCACGCCGATCCCCAGGCTGCTGGTCGTGCCGCCGTTGAAGGTCTGGCTCATCGCATAGGCGACGCCCTTCGCGACGTCCTCGTCCAGCACCTGCTCGCAGTCGGCACTGGGCACCTCGATCTCCTCGCCATCCGCGTCTGTCATCGACGAAATGGGGGTCGGCTTGCAGTACTCGCCGTCCGCGGCGAACGTCGCGAAGGCCGAGGCCATGTCGATCGGCGCGACCTGGACGGTGCCCAGGATGGAGGCGGGGCCGAGCGCGGGGATGTATCCGTTGCTGTCCTCGGTGTCCAGGGGGTCGCCGCTGCCGTACTTGATGCCCAGCTTCCCCGCAGTCTCGAGGATGCCGCACATGTTGAGCTGGTTGCCCATCGCCGCGTAGGCGGTGTTGAGCGACTGCTTGGTCGCCTGCAGGGCGGTCATCGACGGGCTCCCGTTGCCGTCGCCGGCGTTCCGGGGATTCCACGCACCACCCATGTTGGGGCATCCGTTGTACGTCCAGGAGTTGGCCGGGTACTCGCGTCGCGTCGCGTTCACGACGGTGCCCAGCCCCTTGCCCTCGTCCAGCCACTCGGTCAGGACGATGGGCTTCCACGTCGAACCCACCTGGAAGCCGTTCGCTCCGTTGTGCGCGCGGTCGACGTTGTAGTTGATCTGCGTGTCGGAGTTCTTGTCGCCCTCCGCCACCGTGTAGTTGCGGTTCTGCGCCATCGCGATGACGTCGCCGGTGCCCGGCTCCACCGTCACGGCGGAGTGCCCGGCGCCGGACGGGTCGCCCACGGGCACCCGATCCTTGACGGCCTCGTCCGCTTCGGCCTGGATGTCCGGGTTGATCGTCGTCTCGATCGTGAGGCCACCGCGCTGCAGGAACTGCAGGCGCTCCTCCTTCGTCTCGCCGAACGCCGGGTTGTTCTCGATGACGCGCTGGACGTAGTCGCAGAAGTACGCCATGTTGCCGGCCGTCGCGCAGCCGTTGGGCGTCGCGTGGATGTCCAGGTCCAGATCGGAGTTCTTCGCCTCCTCGTACTCCGCATCATCGATGTACCCGTGCGTGTGCATGAGGCTCAGGACGACGTTGCGGCGCTTGAGCGTCTGCTCCGGGAAGCGCTCCGGGTTGTTGGCGGACGGGTTCTGGACGATGCCCGCCAGCATCGCGGACTGCTGGATGTTGAGTTCGGAGGCGGGAATGCCCCAGTACTTCTGGGCCGCGGCCTCGACGCCGTAGACGTTGGGCGAACCGGAGTAGTTGTTGATGTTGAGATATCGGTGGAGGATCTCGTCCTTGCCGTACTTGTTCTCCACCGCCAGCGCCAGCTTCGCCTCGCGCAGCTTACGGGCGTAGCCCGAGGCGCCGTCCGACTCCTTCGCCGCCTCGACGCCCTCGATGTCCTCCACCGCGTGAGCATTCTCCGCGAGCACGTTCTTCACGTACTGCTGGGTGAGGGTCGATCCGCCCTGGGTGGAATCCGACAGCAGGTTGTGCACGACAGCACGGGCGATGCCCTGGAGGTCCACGCCGGAATGCTCGTAGAAGCGATAGTCCTCGACCGCGACGGTCGCGTCCTTCATCTCCTGGGAGATGTCCTCGAACTCGACCTCCTTGCGGTTCTGCCAGTAGAAGTTCGCGATGAGCGACCCATCGGCAGCGAGCATGCGCGACTGCTGGGCCAGCGGCCGCTCGTCGAGCTCCGCCGGGAGCGCCTTGAACACCTCGACGGCGCCGTCGCCGGCGGCCGCCGCCATGCCCACGGACGGGATCGCGAGTCCGGCGGACACGATCCCGGCGATGCAGCTGACGGCGATGAACTGGATGAGAGCGCTGACCTTGGTCGGCTTCTTGGCAGAGGACACCATGGGCGCGATTCTATCGCCACCGTCAACGAGCAGGTCTCAGTTCCCGTGGAGTCTGCTCACAGACCGCTGAGTCCCGGCCTCAGCGATCCGCCTCCACCAGGGTGAGGAGGGTGACCTCCGGCGGGCAGGCGAAGCGGACGGGCGAGTACGGCGAGTATCCCAGACCGGCGGAGACGTGCACCCGCATCCGGCGGTACGGGAAGAGCCCGCGTGCGCGCGTCCGGTCCAGGTCGCAGTTGGTGACCGGGGCACCCCAGAACGGCACCCGGATCTGTCCGCCGTGCGTGTGTCCTGCGAAGACCAACTGGGCGCCCGCCTCATCGAACGCCTCGAGTGTCCGGGAATAGGGAGCGTGGGTGACACCGATCCGCACATCCGCGTCGTCGAAGGCGGGATGCGTGTCCGTGATCCGGTCCGCGTCCATGTGCGCGTCGCCCAGGCCGGCGAACGCAACTGTCGTCCCCTTCGCAGTCAGCGTCGCTGCGCGGTTGTCGAGGTACGTCCAGCCGCGCGCCTCGAACGCCGCCTGGAGCTCGCCCGTGGGGAGTGTGGGGTCCTTCTCCCGGTGCTCCGCGTAGGTCGTCCGTCGAGTGAGGTAGCGCACCGGATTCTTCCGCGTGGGACCCCAGACGTCGTTCGAGCCGAAGACGAAGACACCCGGGACGTCCAGCAACGGGTCGAACGCCTCGAGGACCAGCGGCAGGGTGTCGCCGCCGAAGTTGTCGCCGGTGTTGATGACGAGGTCCGGCTGCAGATCGACGAGCGATCGGACGAACCGCGAACGGAACTCCTGCCCCTGCGCCAGGTGCAGGTCCGACACGTGGAGGATCCGCAGGGGGGAGGATCCCGGCGGCAGCAGCGCGAGCCGCTCGCGGCGGACGCGGAACAGGCGCGGCTCGACGAACGCCGAGTACGCGAGACCTGCGGCACCCACTGCGCCCAGGGCGGCGCACGCGCCCAGGGTGCGGCGGACACGGCGGGAGGGCAGGGAAGGAATCATCGGGCCAGTATGCCAGCGCGGATCGAGAGGATCAGCGCAGGGAGGGGTGCCGGTCCAGGTCCGACTCGCGCTGCGTCCGCGCCCGCACGTGCCGTGCCATGCGCCGGCGGCCGATGAGCCGGCACACCGCGTAGATCGCGAAGCTGATGGTCGTGACGAACGGGCTGATGGGGACGACGGGCGACCCCAGTGCGATGAGCACTCCGCCCACGGAGGACACGACGGCGAAGATCACCGACAGGATCGGGGTGAGGATCGGAGACGCGGTCACCTGGGTGGCGGCGGCCGCCGGCGTCACGAGCAGCGCGAGCACCAGCAGCACACCCACGACCTGGACGGACAGTGCGACCGCCAGGCCCAGGGCCACCATGAAGATGAGGTGGAGTGTCCCCACCCGCACCCCACGGGCCAGGGCGACCTGCGGGTCGAGGCTCGCGAACATGAGCGGGCGCCAGATGACCGCCAGGGTCACGAGCACGAGGATCGCGCAGATGACGAGCAGGCGCAGCTGGTCGTCGCTGATCGCGACGATCTGCCCGGTCAGCAGACCGAACTTGTTCGCCGCACGCCCGTCGTAGAGCGCCAGGAACAGGATGCCCAGCCCCAGGCCGAAGGGCATGAGGACACCGATGATCGCGTTCTTCTCCGAATCACGGACCCCGCCCACCGCGATGATGACCGCAGCGAGGAGGGACCCCACGAAACTGCCCAGGACCACGTCCATGCCCACGAGCAGGAAGAACGCCGCGCCCGCGAAGGACAGCTCCGCGATGCCGTGGACGGCGAACGCGATGTCGCGGGTCATGACGAAGACGGATACGAGCCCGCCCACGACCCCCAGCAGGGCCGCGGCGAGGATCGAGTTGAGCAGCAGCGACACGAGCGCGCCGTAGTCCTCGAAGGTGAGGAGACCGGTGAGTGCATCCATCAGGCGCTCCTCCCGTCCGGCAGATAGGCGTCCAGACGGTCCGCGTCCACGTCGTCTTCGTGCGGGTGGTGGTGCGGATGGTCCTCACCGCCCACGATGACGAGGCGTCCGCCCACCTCGACGACCTCGATGTGCGCACCGAAGAGGCGGCTGAGCGACTGGGTCGTCATGACCTCACGCGGCGGACCGATGAGGTGGTGGCCGCCGGCCAGGTAGAGCACCCGGTCGACGTACGGCAGGATCGGGTTGATCTCGTGCGTGACGAACACGACCGCGGTGTCGCGGGTGCGGCGCATCTGGTCGATGAGCGCGGCGACACGGCGCTGGTGGTGCAGGTCGAGCGACAGCAATGGCTCGTCGCACAGGAGGATCCGCGGCTGCCCGATGAGCGCCTGCGCGACCCGCAGGCGCTGCTGCTCGCCGCCGGACAGCAGTCCCACGGGCGAATCCGCGTACTCGCGTGCGCCCACCGCGTCGATGAGGTCGTCGATGCGGGCGCGGTCCGCCTTCCGCAGCG
>DYUK01000310.1 GCA_020743695.1 Brevibacterium senegalense
TACGAGCGCGGCCTGGGCGTGTACGACTACGCGGGCGGCGCCTACATCGCCCAGTGCGCGGGACGCTTCGTCCACCGCCGGGCGGACTCGTTCCTGCGCGCGGACACGGGGGCGACGATCGCGGTGCCGGACGAGGAAGCAGCAGGAACAGCGGCAGGGGGAACGGCGGGGGACGACGTCGAGGCCGGGCTGCACGCCGGGGGTGCGGTCGGGAGCGCGCCCGAGGCCGGGGTGGGGAACGCTGTGTCCTCACCCGAGCTCACGGTCGTGGCCGACACCCGCGAGCGGTTCGAGCTGCTGCTGGCCCGCGGCTGAGGGGCCGGCGGCTGCTCCTCAGAAGTAGCAGGCCAGGAGGCCGCGCGGGCCGTCGATCACGTCGATCGGGGTGTTGAAGATCGCGGACAGCGTCTCCGGCACCATGATCTCCTCCGGCGTCCCCAGTGCGACGACCTCGCCGTGCTTGAGCGCGCAGATGTGATCCGCGTAGTGACCGGCGAAGTTGATGTCGTGGAGCACGATGACGATCGTCTTCCCCAGCTCCGTGGCGGCGCGCTTGAGGTGCTGCATCATCTGGACGGAATGCTGCATGTCCAGGTTGTTGAGCGGCTCGTCCAGCAGCACGTAGTCCGTGTCCTGCGCCAGCACCATCGCGACGTATGCGCGCTGCCGCTGCCCGCCGGACAGCTCGTCCAGGTAGCGGGACTCCAGCTCGCCCAGGTGCAGGAAGTCGATCGCCTGGCTGATGATCCGCTCGTCCTCGACCGTGAGCCGGCCGCCGGAGTGCGGGAAGCGGCCGAAGCCCACCAGCTGGCGCACCGTCAGCCGCGTGACGAAGTGGTTCTCCTGGCGCAGGATCGAGATCGTCTTGGCCAGCTCCTTCGACGGGGTCTTCGATACATCCAGCCCCGCGACCGTGATGGAGCCCGCGTCCATCCCCATGAGCCGCCCGATCATCGTGAGCAGCGTCGACTTCCCCGCGCCGTTGGGTCCCACGAGCGCGGTGATGCCGCCCTGCTGGATCTCCAGGTCGACGGGGCCGATCGCGATCTCGGAGGTGTAGCGGCGCAGAACGGAGCTGAGGGTGATCACAGGCGGCCCTTTCGGAGGATGTAGATGAGGAAGAAGGTGCCGCCCACGACCTCGATGATGATGCCCACGGAGCCCTCGGCGTAGAAGACGTGCTTGAGGATGAAGTAGGAGCCAGCCAGCACGACGACGCCGATGAGCCAGGCCAGGGGGAAGAGCAGGCGGTGGTCGTACGTGTCGCCCAGCTGGTAGGCGAGCATCGCGACGAGGAAGCCCAGGAAGGTCAGGGGACCCACGAGTGCGGTCGACACCGCCATGAGGACGGAGACCAGCAGCAGGACGACGATCATCTGCCGCCGGTGGGCCATGCCCAGGTTGATGGCCGTGTCCCGGCCCAGCGCCATGACGTTGAGGCGCCCAGCCTGTGCCCACAGGAGGATCCCGGTGACGCCGGCCAGCCCGATCGCCCAGCCCAGGTAGTCCGTATCCGCGTTCGCGATCGAACCGATGAGGCGGGCGGTGAGGATGTCGAACTCGCTGGGGGTGAGCAACCGCTGCATGAACGTCGCCGCGGCGCCCAGGCCGCCGCCCAGCACGATGCCCACCAGCAGGGTGATCTGCAGGTTCCCGCCCCGCCGGGCCAGCAGCCAGCCGTAGAGGAGCGCTGCGAAGCCCACCATGAGGGCGATCTGGAGCAGGAACTGCCCCACTCCGGTGAGGAACGTGATCCCCGCGGCGCCCAGGAAGTAGACGGCGGAGGTCTGCACCAGGCGGTAGAGGGACTCGAAGCCCATGACGGACGGCGTGAGGATCCGGTTGTTCGTGATGGTCTGGAACGCGATCGTCGCGATCGCCTGGCAGAACGCCACCACGACGATGACGATGATGCTCTCCACCCGCATCTGCGCGATGAGCCAGAATCCGCGCGAGCCGAACTCCATGGGGTTGTCGTACGCCAGGGTGCCCAGGACGGACGCCGCGGCCAGCACCGCGAGGACGGCCAGGACGATCCAGTAGCGCAGCGCGGCGCGCAGTGAGGGCAGGGCGCCGGAGCGGCGGTGGGCGTCCGCCTCCGCGAACAGCCCGCCGCGGGAGGCGACGGGGTCGTGCCGCCGGTCCTGGTGCGGACCGGAGGTCTCCTGGCGGGTGATGGCTGACATGGGGGATTCTTCCGTGAGGGACGGTGCAGGTGAGGGGTGCCTGCCGCGGGTGCGGTTCAGCTCCGCCGCACGATGAGGGCGATGAAGACGACGGCGCCCACGAGGGCGAGGATGAGGGAGACCGGAACTTCGAACGGCGCGATGATGGTGCGGCCCAGCAGGTCGCAGATCGTCACGAGCGCGATGCCGGTGAGGGCGACCCACGGCAGGTTCGAGCGCAGGTCGTCGCCGCGGAACATCGACACGATGTTGGGGACGATGAGGCCCAGGAACGGCAGGTTGCCCACCACCACGGTGACGATGCCGGTCGCGATGGCGATGAGGCCGGTGCCCAGCAGGACCACGGCGCGGTAGTCGAGCCCGATGTTCGTGGAGAACTCCTCGCCCAGACCGGCCGCGGTGAAGCGGTCCGCGGCGACGAACACCGCGACGACCACGACGATGACGACCAGCAGCGGCTCGTACTTCCCCTGGATGATGCCGGTGAAGGAGCCCGCGAACCAGATGCCCAGGCTCTGGAGCATGTCCGTCTGCAGGGCGATGAAGGTGGAGACCGCGCCCACGACGGCGCCCAGCATGATGCCGACGATCGGGACGATGACGGACGAGCGCAGCGTGATGCGCTGCAGGAACGCGAAGAAGATCGACGTGCCGATGAACGCGGTGATGACCGCGACGATCATCTTGACGACCAGCGGGGAGTCGGGCGCCACGATCATGACGAGGAGCAGTCCCAGGCCGGCCCACTCCGTCGTGCCCGTGGTCGTGGGCTCGACGAACCTGTTCTGCGTGATCATCTGCATGACGAGGCCGCACATCGCCATCGCGGCCCCGGCCAGGACCAGCGCGATCGTGCGGGGGATGCGGGTGATCGCGAACATCTGCGCGCCGTCCTCCGCGCCGAAGATGTCGTACTGGCCCACGAAGAGGCTGGCGAGGACGAGTCCGCCCACGACCAGGAGGCCCACGACCATGGGCCAGGTGAAGAGTCGGGAACGCCGCGGAGCGCGGTCGGCCGACCCCACCCCGGACGCGATGTCCGGTGTGGGGCCCGCCGCCGCGCTCTGCGGTGCGGGGTCTGCGCTCAGTTGCCCTGCTCCATCGCGTCGGCGATCGAGTTGTAGAACTCGGTGTACGTCGCGAGGCCCTCGTCCAGGTAGGTGTACTCCGGCATGTAGACGATGTTGCCCTCGGAGACGGCGGTGACGTTCTGCAGCGCGGGCGAGTCCGCGATGAGCTCGTTCGCCGGGGTGTACTCCTCGCCGGAGTTCGCGTTGACGCCCGCGTCGCGGTCCATGACGAGGATCCAGTCCGGGTTCGAGTCCGCGATGGCCTCGACGGAGATGTCGTCGCCCTGGTGGTCCTCGGACGCGTCCTCGACCTCGAGCGCGGGGGTGAGGCCCAGCTCGTCGAAGGCCGGGCCCAGGGTGCGGCCGGTGCCGGGTGCGGCGTAGTTGATGTCGCCGCCGGAGGTGATGACGCCCATGACGGAGTCCTCGGAGTCGTAGGCGGCCTCGACGCGGGACTTGGCCTCGTCGTACTCGTCGACCATCGCCTGCGCCTCGTCCTCCTTGTCGAAGACCTTGCCCAGCTCCGTCACCTGGCGCTTGAGCTCGTC
>DYUK01000311.1 GCA_020743695.1 Brevibacterium senegalense
GATCTGTGGGACCAGCACCGCGTTGAGGACGCCGCCGGCCAGCAGCATGTAGAGGTTGTTGGGGACCTTGTTCGCCACGTCGAACGCGTCCGCCGCACCGCCCACCGTCGCCGATCGCGGTCGCCAGCAGCGTCGCCTTGACGAAGCCGAGGATGCGGGAGGTGAGGGTGCCCGCGGTCATGACCGCGGAGGAACGGGCGAGCGAGGAGAGCCTGGAGGCCACGGAGGTCCTTCCGCAGTGTCGGGGGCTGCTGGTCTGAGTGTTCGGGGCGGGACGTGGTCGGGTGGTGCGTGTAGACGTGGTGCTGATCGTCGGCCGGGCGGCGGTCAGCCGTCCTGCGCGCGGGCCATCGCCGCGGCCAGCTGATTCTCCGGGATCTTACGCCTGCCGCGGCGGATCGTCGCGACGAGACCCACGACCAGCACGACCACCAGGACGGACCCGATCGCGATCGTCGCCGTGTTCTCCCAGTCGGCGCGCACGCGCACCAGCAGCTCGGTGCGCTGCGGCAGGGCATCGCCGTCGGCGGTCAGGAGGGTCACGGTCGAGCGGACGTCCGCATTCGCGAGGCCCCGCACAGGGACGTCGACGCTGCGGGCTTCGCCCGGACCCAGGGTCACGATGTCGGACAGCTCCGTGCTGAGCTGCGGGGTGGGCGATTCGACGCGCAGTCGCACGCGGGCGGTCCTGTCCGTTGCGTTGTCGACGCGGACGGGGATCATCGCCTGCTCGCCGGTCACCAGGAGGACGGACGATCCCGGCTCCGGCTTGACGCCGTCCACCAGGTCGTCCACCCAGCCGCCGGCCGTGTCCGCGCAGTCGGCGGTCCGCCCGCCGTCGACCACGCCCGAGGCCGTGCACGCCAGCAGCGACCGCGCCATGTCCCGCTCGACCCCGTCGGAGTCGACGAAGGCGTGCGAGGCCGCCTCCCCGGTCGTGTACTGCTCCTGCAGTCCGCTCAGGACGGATTCCGCGCTGCGGGCCTGCTGGTCGGACTCCGCATCCGCGCGGGCGCCCTCCTCGTCCGGCTGCTGCACCCCGGCCTGGTCCTGCTGTGAGGAGTCCTGCTGCGTGCCGTCCTGCGCGGATCCGTCGTCGACGAGCGTCTCCGGATCGACCAGTTGGCCGCGTGCCACGGGCTCCGTGCCCATGAGCGTGTCGAGTGAGGTGTCCTCGATCCACGGGGCGTCCGCCACGCTCCGGGCGAAGGCCGCATGCCCGCTGCCGGTCGAGGTGCGCGGCAGGGTCAGCAGCAGGGCGCGCGAGTCGTACGGGCGCTCCGCGGTGACGGCCGCGGACAGGGCGAGGAACTGCCCGGGGGCCGTGGAACCGGACGCGGACGTGTGGCCGGCCGCGGCCTCGGCGAGCCCGGAGTCCGCGACGAGCGACTGCAGGACCCGCGACTGGGAGCTGTCCGGCAGCTCCGGGGAGCGACGGGTGCCCACGGCACCGCCCTCGGACCGGGGCGCGTCGACGTTGACGGCGGAATTGGCCGAGGAGGTGTACGCGGTGAGGCTGGGCTGCTGGGAGTCGGACAGGATGACGGCCCCGGCGTCCGCGTCCGCGATCCGGCCCAGGTCCTCCGTGCGGACCGTGCCCGCCGCCGGCCACACGATGTCGCTGCGTGCGCCCAGGAGTCCGGTGATGAGCTCGCGCTCGTCCAGGGAGTTCTGCGCCAGGTCGTCCATGCCCGCGTGCCACAGCGCGGTGATGTGGGCGTCCGCCCACGGCAGCGCGATCGTGTCGTGGGACTCCGCCAGGTCGATCAGGTCGTCGTACCACGCGGCCAGCTGCGGGTGGGCCTCACGGGCGTCCTCGCCGGGCGCGGTGGGCTCCAGGGTGGCATCGGGCTCCGCCGAGGCCGTCTCCCCCTCGCCGTCCGCGTCGCCGCCCGCGTCGGAGTCCTGCGGGCCGGTGTCCGCGCCCGCGTTCGCCCCGTCGCCGTCGCCCTGGTCCTCATCGCCGGAGTCGTCCGCGTCCTCCGGATCGACTGCCTCGGGGTCGTCCGTGGGTGCCTGCGAGTCCGGTGCGACGTCGAGGGCCGCGGCGACGGAGACCAGCAGTCGCGGATCGACGGCCAGGACGGAGTCGGGCAGGCTGCGGGCGCTGGCGAGGAGGCGGTCGAGGGAGCCGGCGTGGTCACCGGTCGCCTCCGGGTTCGCCGCTCGCTCGAGGACGTCGGCCGGGATAAGGGGGCCGCCGTCCTCGGGGATCGCGTCGAGCGTGACGGGCAGGACGGTCGTCAGCCGCGTCTCGTCGATGCCGGGATCCGGGTACCAGACGGTGAAGCCGGGGGCGGTGTGGACGACGGACTCCTGCTGGGCGGTCCCCTCCAGGGCCACGCCCAGGCCGTAGGCGCCCCACGTGCCCTCCGCGGATCCGCCGGGCAGCGCCTGGTCCGCGGGGATCGTGAAGGAGAACTCCGTCTGCTGCCCCGGCGCCACGGTGTCCGGCAGCTGCGGGAGCTCCAGCTGGGGGCCTTCGTCCTCGTCGCCGTCCGCCCCGTCCGTCGCGTCGTCGGGCTCCGGGGTGGGCTGCTGCGTGGACTGGTCGGAGCTCACGAGGAGGTGGCCGGACGTCTGCTGATCGACCCATCGACTCACGTCGTCGCGCATCGACATGCGGGAGGCGGATCGGACGACCGACAGGCGGGTGGGTGCGAAGTCCGACGACGTGGGGTTGACGATGCGGCCGGTCACCGTGACCGCGCCGTCGCGGTCCAGCCACGGGGTGACCTCGTCGAGGACCACGTGCGGGGAGTCGGCGAGGGCCTCGTCCTGTGCGGCCTGGGTGTCTCCCCCCGCATCGGTGCCGCTGTCAGCGACGGGTGCGGCGGCCTCGGCGGCGGTCGCCGGTGGGACTGAGCCGGTGAGCGGCGCGGCCAGGGCCAGCGCGCACGCGGCCAGGCCCGCGGCCCAGCGGGCGACGAGCGAGCGGGAGGCGCGGGGTGCGGGCGGCACGAGCGGACTCAGCGGGGGTCCGACTGCAGCGAGGCGATGTGCGAGCGGGCGGCGGCGACGATGCGGCGCTCATTCGCGAAGGACAGGGTCGACGGCAGCTGGTCCAGCGGGACCCAGGCGGCGTCGATCGCCTCGCAGTCGGGGTCGTTCTCGACGGTGATCGACCCGCCGGTCGCGCGGAGCAGGAAGTGGTGCACGACCTTGTGGATGCGGTTGCCGGACACGGAGAACCAGTAGTCGACGCTGCCCAGCGGTGCGATGACGCTGCCGATGATGCCGGTCTCCTCTGCGATCTCGCGGCGGGCGGCCTCGGCGGCGGTCTCGCGGCCCTCCAGGTGGCCCTTGGGCAGGCACCACTCGAGGCGGCCGGCCCGGTTGATGCGGGCGATGATCGCGACATCGAGGGTGGAGGTGTCGAAGTCGACGACGACGCCGCCGGCGGAGGTCTCCTCCGTCGTGGAGGTGCGCACCGGGAAGGGCCCCGGCTTCGGCATCCTCGGCGTGGGCGTGGGTCGTGACATGCCCTCAACTCTAACGGGGTGCTCTGGAGATCCGCTGAGGTGACGCGGTCGCGCATGATCACGCGGCACGGTCTTGACCCTCACACGGTGCGAGGGTCTTCGCTGGAGGGTGATCCGGGGCCGGTGGGTGGTCGCGGTGGAAGGAGGAGGACAGATGGGAACGCAGGACGACCGATTGCGGGAGGCGCTCGCCGCGATGGATCCGTCCCGGCGCCTCCGGGCGGCCCTGGACGCCGGGACGCGGGGACACGGAGGTGCAGAAGAGCCTCAGCCGGGCGCTGCTGGTCCTGGACACCGCCGCCGGAACCGCGCTCGCCCGCGCGCTCGAGTCACCGCGCGCGGCGGTCCGGGCACACGCCCAGGCGACTCTGCGCCTGCGGGACGACCCGGACGCGGGCTTCGCGGGTGCCCTCGAGGAGGCGAAGCGCGCGCTCGCGCTGGGGCGGCGGGGCGTGGGGAGCTGACGCTCGACCTGGTCGCTCGTGCAGGTGATGAGGTCGCACAGGTCCTC
>DYUK01000312.1 GCA_020743695.1 Brevibacterium senegalense
GACCCGATCTGCGTGAACGAGCCGAACAGCCCGCGGCGGCCCACGGGGGCGTGCTCGACGGAGAGGAGGGCGGAGCCGCCCCACTCGGCGCCCGCGGACAGGCCCTGGAAGATGCGCAGGACGACGAGTCCAGCGGCCGCCCACCAGCCGATCGCCTCGAAGGTGGGCATGAGGCCGATGAGCGTCGACGCGATCCCCATCGTCAGCAGCGAGGCGACGAGCAGCGCCTTCCGGCCCACGCGATCACCCAGGTGACCTGCGATGATGCCGCCCAGCGGGCGTGCGAAGAAGCCCACGGCCAGAGTCGCGAACGATGCGAGCAGGCTGCCCAGCTCGCTCTCCAGCGGGAAGAACTGGACGTTGAAGATGAGGGCCGCGGCCGTGCCGTAGAGGTAGAAGTCGTACCACTCGATCGTCGTGCCCACGAACGCGGACGCGAGGATCCGCTCCTTGCCCTTGACGGGGTTGCGGGAGGCCGTGCTCACGACCCCGCTCCCGAGGCCGTGGTCGCCTTCGTCGGAGCGTCGCCGATCGCGTTGAGTCCCTGCGGGAGGGTCCCGTTGATCCACCAGTCGCCGATCGCGCGGGCACGGAAGGCGATCGGGTTGTGGGTCGCAACCGTCTGCGCGTTCCGCCAGTGGCGGTCGAGCGCCTTCGTGGTCGAGGTCGCGGACGCGCCCACGGTGAGGAAGAGGTCCTGGGCGGCACCCAGGGCCAGCTCGAGGACGGTGATCTGCGCGTGCTCGACGGCGATCTCCTCGTAGTGAACGGCCTCGGGAACGGGGACCGAGTGATCGTGGCCGTCCGCACCGGCGGCGATGGCGGCATTGATCCCGTCGTCCAGGACGCGGGCCGTGTGGAGGACCGTCGCCTCCGCGGAGTAGGCCTTCGCGGCGATGCGGCCGGTCGCCTCCTGGATGAGCGGGTCCTCGCGGAACGGCATGCCCAGTCCGGTGTTGAAGGTGCGGGCGCGGCCGGCGATCGTCGCGGCGGCGTCGCGGCGGGCCGCGCGGGCGATGCCGGCTAGCACCGCAAGGAGGATGAGCTGGAAGAAGGCGGCCTCGTGGATGGCCTCGACGGTGCCGACGACGCGGTCGAAGACGGCGTCCTCGTCGACCGCGACGTCCTCGAACGTCGTCGTGCCGGTGCCGGTGAGCTTCTGCCCGAAGCCGTCCCAGTCGTCGTCGACGCGCACGCCGGGGGCGTCCGTGGGGACGGCGACGAAGCCGCGTCCGTCCTGCCCGGCGATCGCGACGGACACGCGGGTCCAGTCACTGAAGATGGTGGCGGTCGAGTAGAACTTCTGGCCGTTCAGACGCCAGCCGTCCTCGGTGCGCGCGAGGATCGTGTTGAGCGTGCCCAGGCGGTTGCCGCCCTTCTCCGTCGACGCGTTGCCCACGGTCTGGCCCGCGAGGACGCGGGGGTACCAGGCATTCTGGATGTGGGGCGGCTGGAAGCGCAGCGCCTCGACGAAGCCCGCGTGGGAGCGGTAGAGGTGGGCGATGTTGGAGTCGGCCTCCGCCAGGTCAACGAGGAGACGGATGAAGGTCTCGATCGAGGCGCCCGGGCCGCCGTGCTCCGCGGGGACGCGCAGGGTGCCGAAGCCGGCCGAATCGAGCGCGCGGACCTCGTCGAACGGCAGGTCGCGGTGGAGCTCGCGGGCCAGCGAGCCTGCGGCGATGCGGTCGAAGTGGGGCTGGAAGTGCGCGCGCAGCGAGGCGTAGTCGGCGGGCAGTGCGGGCGGCGTGGTGGCCGGGATCCGGCGGGGAGCCTCGATCTCTGTAGTGGTCGACATCCGTGCTGCGCCTCCTGGACTGGCGCGGCTGTGAGCTGCGCCTCGGGTGAACCGTCGACAGCCGAACGTATCCACGCGGTGTGTCACGCGGTGTCATCCGCGTCACAGAACGACGCGGGGCGTCACAGTCTGACGCGCGAATCTGCGCAGTGGGGGTGGACCTGGGAGGTCGCCCTGACAGACGAGGCCGTCGCAGCGGTCCGCGGCTGAGGAAACGCGGTCACGGCGCAGAGACTGCGGCCCCCGCGCTGGCACGGTGTCAGCGTGCTGGCGCGGGGGCCGCGTCTCAGAGGAGGTGGTCCGCCTCAGGCGGCCAGGGCCTCGGCGAGTGAGGTCGCAGGGCGGCCGATGAGGTCCTCGAGGTCCGTGCTGGCGGTCTCGAGCGCACCGCCGGCGATCGCGACGTCCCAGCCCGCGATCATCTGCGCGACCTCGGCGGGCAGGCCCGCGCCCTCGAGCGTCTGCTGGTACTCCTCGACGGACTGGTTGACGTAGGAGACCTCGGCGCCGATGACTGTCCCGACCGCCTGGGCGATCTCCGGGTAGGTGAGCGACGGCTGGCCGCCCAGCTCGTAGGTCTTCCCCGCGTGGCCGTCCGTCGTCACGACGAGGGCGGCGGCCTCGGCGTAGTCGCGACGAGCAGCGCCGTTGACCCGGCCCTCACCGGCCGCGCCGAACACGTGACCGGTCGCGCGGGCCGCGTCCACGTTCGAGGCGAAGTTCTCCCAGTACCAGCCGTTGCGCAGCAGGACGTGGTCGATGCCGCTCGAGGCGAGGAGGGCCTCGGTCTCGCGGTGCTCGGGAGCCAGGCTCAGCTCCGAGGAGTCCGCGTTCACCAGGCTCGTGTACGCGATGAACCCGACACCCGCCGCCTTCGCGGCATCGAGGATGCTCGTGTGCTGCGCGAGGCGTCGGCCCACCTCGCTGCCGGAGACCAGGACGAGCCTGTCGACGTCCTGCAGCGCGGAGGTGAGGGCGGCCGTGTCCTCGTAGGCGGCCTCGGCGACGGTGATCCCGCGATCGGCCAGGTCCGCGGCCTTCGAGGCCGTGCGGACGATCGCGACGATGTCGCCCGCCGCGACGTCGCGGGCGAG
>DYUK01000313.1 GCA_020743695.1 Brevibacterium senegalense
CGCCTGAGTCGTCAAGGGCGAGGGCGAGAGGCCCCTGCCCGCACGCCGTCATGAGCGCTGTTCCTGTCAGGCCGCTCCCAGGAGCGTCGGCAGGACCAGGAGCATGCTGAGCGACCACACGACGTGCAGAACGATCGGGGAGGTGAGCGACTGGGTGTGCTGCGCCTCGACTGCGGCGACGATGCCCAGGACGGCAGCCGCGACCACCAGCAGGGGCACCCCCATCGTGGCCGAGACCGTCATGAACAGCAGCAGCGCGACGACGACGCGCGTGCGGAAGCCCCCGGGCAGGGTGAGCACGGCCGTGCGGCGGTAGAACAGCTCCTCGGCGATCCCGCTGACAGATGTGAGGATCGCGACGGGCACCAGCCGCCCCGCAGACGCATGTGCCAGCAGCTCCTCGACCGGTGCCGTGAGCAGAGGGATCTCCCGGACCACCAGTGCTCCGACCGCGAACACGCCCACGAGCACCAGGCCTGCGACCAGCCCGCGCACCGCATCGCGCACCAGTCGATCCGTGCGGAACGTCTCGCGCGGCTGCCCCCAGAGCACCCACGCGGAGACGTAGACGACGACGACCGCGCAGGTCGAGATCATGAACACGGCACCGCCGCGCGGCGCCGCTCCTGCCACCGTCAGACCAGCGGCCGCGAGTACGACCGGGACAAGGGTGCGCAGAAGAGCCCTCGCGAGGGGCCGGCTCTCCGCGTTCAGACTCACAGCTCTGTCGACGCGGTGCCAGCGCCGGGAAGGCCACCGGCGATCGTGTCAGCCATGAGCTCCTCCTCCGGGCGCGGCCGCGTCCTCGACGTGGCGCCATCGTACAAGAGGCGGGCGCTCCGTCACCGACGGCAGGCATCCGGCAGGACCTCGAATCCGGGGTTCGATCCCCTCACGCGACTGCTTCGGATGGCGCAGGTCCGGACGTAGACTCCTCGCAGACCGCCGCGCACTCCGCCCAGAGGTTCCGCCGCACGAGGGAGGCCCCGATGACTCAGGGTTCAGCAACAGAGACCCGCCAGCGAAGCGCGCACCGCCCGTCACGCGATGCCCCGCACCGCCTGGCGCTCGTCACCGGGGCGACCGGCTATGTGGGCGGCCTGCTGGTCAGTGAGTTGCTGTCGCGCGGCTGGGCGGTGCGCACGCTCTCCCGCAGTCGCACCAGAGCGGAGTCGATGCCGTGGGCCTCAGCGATCGTGCCGCCGGGCCACGCTCCCCGCCCGGGTGAGGTGGATGTCTGCGAGGGCGACGCCGCCGATGCCGCTGATGTCGCACGGGCCATGAAGGACGTCACCTGTGCGTGGTATCTGCTCCACTCGCTGGGGGACGCCACGGACCTCGTGGCTGAGGAATCCGCGATGGCGACGACATTCGCGCACGCGGCCGAGCAGGCTGCGATCGCACGGATCGTGTATCTGGGAGGGCTGCACCCGGATGATGAGGACCTCTCTGAGCACCTGACCTCGCGCACGGCGGTGGGCGAGATCCTGCTGGCGAGCGCGGTGCCCTGCGCCGTCCTGCAGGCGGGGGTCATCCTGGGGGACGGATCCGCCTCCTTCACCATGCTGCGCGACCTCGCCGAACGGCTCCCCGGTGCGATCGGACCCCGGTGGATCCGCAACCGGATCACTCCCATCGGCGTGCGCGACGTCCTCCACTATCTGGCCTCGGCCGCCGAGATCGATGCGGACATCAACCGCACCTTCGACATCGGGGGTTCGGACACTCTGGAGTACGCCCAGATGATGCAGGCCTACGCGCGCGCCCTGGATCTGCCGCACCGTCTCGTCCTCACGGCCCCCGTCACCACGCCCGGCCTCGCCGCGCACTGGATCGGACTCGTCACCCGCATGTCCACGCAGAACGCCCATCATCTGATCGGCAGTCTTCTCAATACGACGGTGCTGAAGGAGCGCGACCTCGAAGCACTCGTCGGGACACCCAGCGGAGGCAACCAGACCTTCGAGGAGGCCGTCCTCGCCGCCACGGAGCAGCTGCACCCACGCCGATGGGGCCGCATCCTGGGTGGAGCGCTGGCCGCCGGTGCGGCATCCGCTGCCCTGGGAGTTCTGCTCAGCGCCGCGGCGGGGACCCGCTGTGCGCAGGAGTCACCGGTCGCGACAGCGGCTCTGGACCTGGCAGCTGCCACCGTCTCTGCCGGTGTTTCTGCGCTCGTCATCGCGGATGCCTTCGAAGAGGACGACCCACGCCGCGCCCGGAGTGCGGCCGCGCTCTTCGCGGTCTGCGGCACGGGGCGGGCCCTCAGCCGATTCGCTGTGTGCGCCGGATCCTCGAGGGGGTTGCGCGTGATCAGCTTCGCGGCGGCTGCCGCGTCCGAGGCGGCGATGGCGGTGCTCGCGTACCGGTCCGCTCCGGAACGGGCCGCGGTGTCCGCCCTCGCCTCGAGCGCGTCCCTCCTGAGGATCCTGCGGTGAAGGCCTTCGATTACTCGCTCGACTACGCGCACCTCGATCTGCGTGCGCATCCGGAGCTCTACCGGATCGGCCGAGGAGAACAGGGCGTGCTCAAGGTCGAGCCGTACAAGTCCGAGATCCTTCCGCACTGGCGCTTCGCCACTCCCCAGCAGGCCCGCGCGTCCAGTGAGAAGATCACCGACCTGTTCCAGGCATACCTGGCGGACGACGACTTCGTGGGCGCTGACATGGCCCGCAAGTTCCTGCAGATGGGGTTCACCCGGGCGCGGCGCTACGCGAACTATCCCGGCGGCAGGAAGTACCGCGGTGCAGTGCCCGCGGACAAGCTGGGACAGAGCGGAGCACACGGCCGCCAGACGAACGAGCGAACACTGGATCCGGTGAAGGCAGAGAGCGCGCGCATCTTCAAGCAGGCGTGGGACAGCGCCGCTGCGGACGCGCGCTATCGCGAGCTCCGCGAACGGCACATCCGCCGCCACGAATCCGACTGACGCGCGCGTCTCGACCTGATCCGTCATCACCACACACGTGAGCACCTCCCGACGGCCCCTGTCGGGCTGTCAGAAGGTGCTCACATGAGGGGCCGGCCAGCAGTGTCACCGCACCGCGGTGAGGCGCAGGCCCGGCTCGTCGAACTCCGCGGGCCGGTCCACGGTGACGGTGTCGCCGTCGTGGATCTCGCCGGCCAGGATCTGCTTCGCCAGGCGATCGCCGATCTCGCGCTGGACGAGCCGGCGCAGCGGGCGAGCGCCGAACGCGGGGTCGTACCCCTCGATCGCCAGCCAGTCCTTCGCCGCGTCCGTCGCGGTGAGCGTGATCCGCTTCTCCGCCAGCCTGCGCTGCATCGCACCGATCTGCAGATCGACGATGCGCGAGAGCTCCTGCGTGCTCAGCGCGTCGAACATGACGACGTCATCCAGCCGGTTGAGGAACTCCGGCTTGAACGCCATGTGCACGACCTCCATGACCTTCGCCCGCTGCTCCTCGCGGCTGAGCGACTGGTCGACGAGGAACTGCGAGCCCAGGTTCGACGTGAGGATGAGGACCGTCGACCGGAAGTCGACCGTCCGCCCCTGCCCGTCGGTGAGGCGACCGTCGTCCAGTACCTGCAGCAGGATGTCGAAGACGTCCGGGTGGGCCTTCTCCACCTCATCCAGGAGGACGACGGAGTACGGGCGGCGGCGCACCGCCTCGGTCAGCTGACCGCCGGACTCGTAGCCCACGTAGCCGGGAGGCGCACCGACCAGGCGGGACACGGAGTGCTTCTCCCCGTACTCGCTCATGTCGATGCGGACCATCGCCCGCTCGTCGTCGAAGAGGAAGTCCGCGAGCGACTTCGCGAGCTCCGTCTTGCCCACGCCCGTGGGTCCCAGGAACAGGAACGAGCCCGTGGGCCTGTCCGGATCGGACACTCCGGCCCGCGACCGGCGGATCGCATCCGACACCGTCTGGACGGCCTCGGCCTGCCCGATGAGGCGCCGGCCGATCTCCTCCTCCGCATGGAGCAGCTTCTCCCGCTCGCCCTGCAGCAGGCGGCCGGCGGGGATGCCGGTCCAGGCGGCGACGACCTCGGCGATGTCATCCGCGGTCACGTGGTCGCCCACGAGCGGACGGCCGGTGCCCGCAGCGGGACCGGGCTCCTCGCCGGCGGCCTCCGCGGCCTCGGCGGCGGCGATCTCCTTCTCCACCTCCGGGATCTCCCCGTACAGCAGGCGGGAGGCGGTGGCCAGGTCCGTGTCGCGCCTGGCGACCTCCGCCTGGTTGCGCAGCTCGTCGAGCTTCTTCTTGAGGTCGCCCACGCGGTTGAGGCCCGCGCGCTGGCGCTCCCACACCGCGGTGAGTCCGGCCAGTTCCTCCTGCTTGTCCGCGAGCTCCTGCTGGAGGACCGCCAGACGCTCCTGCGAAGCCGCGTCGGACTCCCGCGACAGCGCCATCTCCTCCATCTTGAGGCGGTCGACGGCGCGCTGCAGCTCATCGATCTCGATGGGCGCGGAGTCGATCTCCATGCGCAGGCGGGAGGCGGCCTCGTCGACCAGGTCGATCGCCTTGTCCGGCAGCTGCCGGTCCGCGATGTACCGGTTCGACAGGCTCGCGGCCGCCACCAGCGCGGAGTCCGCGATCGCGACCTTGTGGTGCGCCTCGTAGCGCTCCTTGAGGCCGCGCAGGATCGCGACGGTGTCCTCGACGCTGGGCTCGCCCACGAACACCTGCTGGAACCGGCGCTCCAGGGCGGGGTCCTTCTCGATGTTCTCGCGGTACTCGTCCAGCGTCGTCGCGCCGATCATGCGCAGCTCGCCGCGGGCCAGCATGGGCTTGAGCATGTTGCCCGCGTCCATCGAGGAGTCGCCGCCGGCGCCCGCACCCACGAGGGTGTGGATCTCGTCGATGAACGTGACGATCTCGCCGTCCGCCTGCTTGATCTCCTCGAGG
Organism: Brevibacterium senegalense; assembly: GCA_020743695.1. Classification (GTDB taxonomy): domain Bacteria; phylum Actinomycetota; class Actinomycetes; order Actinomycetales; family Brevibacteriaceae; genus Brevibacterium; species Brevibacterium senegalense_A. The sequence continues at coordinate 4,866 of DYUK01000313.1, forward strand.
ACTGCCTTGAGGCGCTCCTCGAACTCGCCTCGGTACTTCGCGCCGGCGACCATCGCGGACAGGTCCAGGCTGATGAGCCGCTTGTTCCGCAGGGACTCCGGCACGTCACCGCCCACGATGCGCTGGGCGAGGCCCTCGACGACCGCGGTCTTGCCCACGCCGGG
>DYUK01000314.1 GCA_020743695.1 Brevibacterium senegalense
CATGTCCGTGAGGAGGTGGACGAGGAGGAAGACGACCGCCGCCAGCGCCAGCAGCGAGGTCGCGAGGATCCGCATGCGGCGCAGCGCCACGGCGCGCGCCAGGTCGTCCGCCTCGCTGCCCTCGCGGGCGAGCGCGGGACGCTCGTCCTGCGAGGTGCGGCGCGACACAGGTCCGGAGGGCGCCTCCGGCGGACGCTCCTGACGCGGGGGCGTCTCCTGCGGTCCGGCGGCGGATGGTTCGATGCTCACAGCACCACGCTACCGCGCGGTCGGCCCCACGGAGCGGCGGCAGGGCGGGGATGCGCACGGGATGCGCTCCGCCGCCCTGCCGCAGATTCCGGACCGGCCCGCCACACTCAGTCGAGCCCCGTGATCCTGAAGCCGGAATGCACCTTGTTGCGGATGTTGATCCCGATGAGGATCGGCGTGAGCCCCTCGACCATCCGGCTCATCTCCAGTCGGCCGGCGTCGACGACCCGCAGCCCGTCGATCGAGCTCAGCAGCTCCGTCACCGCCGCCTTGTCCGCCTTCCGGTCGCCGCAGATGAGCGTGTCCTGTTCGAGCGGCAGGTCCGGGTCCGCCAGGTCGTCCGCGCTGAGGGTGTGCAGGCCGGACACGACCGCCACCCCGTCGGGGACCAGCGCGGCCGCCTGCTGCGCCGCGGACCCGTGCCACACCCCCACCAGCTGGGTGGGTCGCCCGCCGATCGCCGGTCCCAGCGGGACGCACGCGTCGAGGACGATCTGCCCCTCCCTCAGCCGGTCCTTCACCCCGGTGAGCGTCTTCGCCTGGTTGGCGAAGGGCACCGCGACCAGCACGACGTCCGCGCCGGCCGCCGCGTCCCCGTTGTCCGCTCCGGTCACCTCCGTGGAACCGGTCAGCTGCGCGACCTCCGTCGCCGAGGCCGCTGCCCGGTCCGCATCCCGCGACCCGATCACGACCCGGTGACCGGCCTTCGCCAGCCGGACGGCCATGCCCCGGCCCAGGTTGCCCGTTCCACCCAGGATCGCGACCGTCCTGGTCCGGGTCCCGCTCGTCTCCGTCACATCGTCTCCTGTCCTCGACTGCGTGGTGGTCGGTCCTCGACTGCCTGGTGGTGGTCCCTGTCGCGGGAACCCGGTGGACTGATCGCTCACCGGCCCGGCTCGTCGAGGCCCGCGTGGACGTCGAAGGCCGCACGGCCTCCGTCGTCGGCCGGGTCCCCGGGCTCCTGCCGCGGGCTCTCCTCGACGATGAGGGAGCCGTCCTGTGTGCGCCCCAGCACCCGGTGGCCGTACAGCCCGTAGTTCTCCCGCAGCCGCAGCGCCTCGAGGCTGTGGCTGCCGGTGCCGCCCACGGAGATGGTCGCACCTCCCGCCTCACCGGTGGCCACGTCCTCCGCCGGCGCGAAGATCCGGCACAGGTGGTACATGACGAGGACGACGATCGTGCCGAACGCGATGCCGGACAGGGTGAACGTCTCCGTCACGACGAGGCTCACGTCGCCGATCGCGATGATGATGCCCGCGGAGATCGGAACGATGTTGATGGGCTTCGAGAAGTCGACCCTGTTCTCGCTCCAGATCTTCGCGCCCAGGAGGCCGATCATGCCGTAGAGGACGACCGTGATGCCCGCCAGCACGCCACCGGGGGTGGCGGAGATGATCGCGCCGAACTTGGGCGAGAAGCCGAAGATGATCGCCACGATGCCGGCGATGTAGTACGCGGCAGTGGAGTAGACGCGGGTCTGCGCCATGACGCCGATGTTCTCCGCGTACGTCGTCGTGGGCGAACCGCCGATGCTCGTCGCCACGACCGTCGCGATGCCGTCGGCCGCGACCGCGCGACCCATGTAGGGATCGAGCCGGTCCCCGGTCATCTCCTCGACCGCCTTCACGTGTCCCACGTTCTCCGCCACCAGCGCGATGACGGCGGGGAGCATGAGGATGATGAACGCGGCGTTGAACTCCGGCAGGTGCCAGCCCACCACCCCGGCCGCCGTGTCCGTCGCCAGCGGGAAGCCCACCCACGGAGCGGTCATGACGCCGGACCAGTCGACGCGGAAGTGCGTGTCCACCGCATCGGTGGCCGCGTTGTACGAGGTGATCTGTCCGAAGACGCTGTCGAAGACCCAGGACAGCACGTAGCCGAAGGCCAGTCCCAGGAGGATCGCGATCCGTCCCAGGAAGCCCCGCAGCGCCACCGACATGACGATGATGACCACCATGACGATGACGGCGATCCACTGGTCCTGCGGCCAGTACACGCCGGCGACCACGGGCGCGAGGTTGAAGCCGATGAGCAGCACGACCGCGCCGGTCACGACCGGCGGCAGCACCTTCACGAGGATGCCCGCGCCCAGGAAGTGGATGAGGACGCCCACGAGTGCGAGCACCACGCCGGCGACCAGGATGGCGCCGGTGACCTGCTGCGGGGTGCCGCCCTGTGCGGTCACCGCGGCGACGCCGCCCACGAACGCGGCGGAGGTGCCCAGGTAGCTGGGCACCTTCCCGTTCACGATGAGCAGGAAGATGATCGTCGCGAACCCGCTCATCATGACGGCCAACTGGGGGTTGAGACCCATGACGATGGGGAAGACGAACGTCGCGCCGAACATCGCGACGACGTGCTGGGCGCCCAGCCCCGCCGTCCTCGGCCAGCTCAGTCGTTCACCGGGTGCGACCGCTCGTCCGGGGGCGATGTTCTTCCCATCGCCGTGAAGTTTCCATCCGAATGCTGACATGACTCACTCCTCGTCCGGCACACCATCGGGCCGTGTCAGGTGCCGCCGGCGGGAGCCGGTCGGCTCAGCTCAGGATTTCGCCTGGAGGCGCTCCGTGAATGCGGGGATGAGGGTCTCGCCGTAGACCCGCAGCGTCTCCTCCTTGTTGTCGTGGTCCAGGTACCCCGCGAACTGGGTGACGCCCAGCTCCCTGTACTGCTCGAGCTTCTGCGCGTGCTCCTCGGCGGTGCCGATGATGCAGAAGCGCTCGACGATCTCGTCCGGCACGAAGTCGACGTGGCTGTTGCCGGACCGGCCGTGGTCGTTGTAGTCGTAGCCCTCGCGACCCTCGATGTAGTCCGTCAGCGCACGGGGGACGGTGCCGTCCCCGCCATAGCGCTTGACGATGTCCGCCACGTGGTTGCCCACCATGCCGCCGAACCAGCGGCACTGCTCGATCGCGTGCTGCTTGTTCTCCTCCGTGCCGTCGGTGATGTAGAACGGCGCGGCGACGCAGAACTTCACGTCGTCCGGGTTCCGTCCGACCCCGGCTGCGGCGTCGCGGACCGTCTTGATCATCCACTCGGCGATCTCGACGTCGCCGCACTGGAGGATGAAGCCGTCGCCGGTCTCACCGGCGATCGCGAGCGCCTTGGGGCCGTAGGCCGCGACGTACACGTCCAGTTTCGAGTCCTGCGACCAGGGGAAGCGGATCTCCGAGCCGTTCAGCTCGACGGACCGGGAGTTCGCCAGGTCCTGGATGATGCCGATCGACTCGCGGAACTCCGCGAGGGTGACGGGCTTCTTGTTCATGACGCGCAGTGCGGAATCGCCGCGGCCGATCCCGCAGACGGTGCGGTTGCCGAAGTGGTGGTTGAGCGTCGCGTACGTCGAGGCGGTGACCGTGAGGTCGCGCGTCGCGGGGTTCGTGACCATCGGGCCCACGGTGATCCGGTTCGTGTGCTCGAGGATCAGCGAGTAGAGGACGTACGGCTCCTGCCACAGGATGTGGGAGTCATAGGTCCAGAAGTGGGAGAACTTGTGCTCCTCCGCCTTCTTCGCCAGTGAGATCGTGCGTGCTGCGGGCGGGTTGGCCTGGATGACGACTCCGAAGTCCATTGCTGGGCTCTCCTTCGATTCGGGGATCGGCGTACTGCGTTCGACGGTCTGCGTGCTGCGGTGCGGGGGTCGCGGCCTCCGGTCAGGGCGCGGAGATCGCGTCGTAGCTGTCGGGGCGGCGGTCGCGGTAGAACTGGAAGTTGTCGCGGGCCTCGCGCACCAGCCCCAGGTCCAGATCGCGGATGAGGATCTCCTCCTGGTCGGACGACGCGGTGTCGCCCACGTAGTTGCCCTGGGGGTCCGCGAAGTAGGAGGTGCCGTAGAAGTCGACGGCCTCGTCGCCGTACTCGTTGTCCTCGCGGCCCACCCTGTTCGACACGGCGACGAAGTACTGGTTGGCGCCGGCCGCGGCCGTCTGCTCGAGCTCCCACAGCCGGTTCGACAGGCCGGGCTTCGAGGCGTTGGGGTTGAAGACGATCTCCGCGCCCGCCAGCCCCAGCATCCGCCAGCCCTCCGGGAAGTGCCGGTCGTAGCAGATGGAGACGCCCACGCGTCCGATCGCGGTGTCGAAGGCGGGCCAGCCCAGGTTGCCGGGGCGGAAGTAGAACTTCTCCCAGAAGTTCTGGACGTGCGGGATGTGGTTTTTCCGGTAGATGCCACGGTTCGAGCCGTCCGCGTCGACGACGACGGCGGTGTTGTAGTAGAGGCCCGGCATCTGCTCCTCGTAGATCGGGAGGATCGTGACGAGGCCCAGCTCCTTCGCGAGCGACGAGAACCGCTGGACGACGGGACCGTCGACCGGCTCTGCGAACCCGTAGTACTTCTTGTCCTGCGTGATGCCGAAGTAGGGGCCGTAGAACAGCTCCTGGAAGCTGATCGCCTGGGCTCCCTGCGCTGCGGCGTCGTGCATGAACTGCTCGTGCTTGTCGAGCATGGACTCCTTGTCGCCCGTCCAGGTGGTCTGGGTGACTGCGACGCGAACCATGGTTTCTCCTCGGATGTCGGACACGACTGCGTGCTCCCGCCGGCCCGCTGCAGGCCACCCGTCCGGATGGCACGGCGGAACGTCCTCGTCCCTGCGATGCCGGTGTCGTGATTCAATGGTCGCGACCCCACTGTGACGTGTCTAACATCCAGTTCTGGCCAGACTCACCACCGAAATCGATGAGCCCGCCCCGCGCGGCTCCGGAACGAGGTCTCGATGCAGGATCCGACCGCCCCTGCCGCACCTGCGCCGCCGGCCCGGATCACGATGCTGTCCGGCGGCGTGGGCGGCTCCCGCTTCGCGCAGGGGGTGCGCTGTCTCCTGCAGAGGGAGGCCGCAGAGCCGGCCACGGCCACGACTCCAACCCCACCCCTCGACCCGACCTCACCTACGGAGCCCGGCCCGTCCACAGAGCCGGCCACGGCCTCGGGCCCGGATTCCCCGGCCCACGGCGCCCCGGTCCCCTCGCTCACCTGCGTCGTCAACACCGGCGACGACATGTGGCTCAACGGGCTGCGGGTGTGCCCGGACCTGGATTCGCTCCTCTACGGGCTGGCGGGGGTGGGCGACCGCGAGCGCGGGTGGGGCCGCGCGGACGAGACACAGCGGGTGAGTGCGGAGCTCATCGCCTACGGCGTGGGGGCGGACTGGTTCACCCTGGGCGACCTGGACCTGGGCACCCACATCGCGCGCACGCAGCTGCTGCGCGAGGGCCACGGCCTGGCCGCCGTCACCCACCGGCTGTCCGCCCGCTGGGAGCTGGGGGCGACGCTGCTGCCGGCCACCGAGGCCCCGGTCGAGACCCGCGTCCGCCTCGCCGACGACAGCACCCTCCACTTCGAGGAGTGGTGGGTCCGCCACCGCGCCACCCTCCCCGCCCAGGAGTTCGTCCAGGCGGGAGCCGACCAGGCAGCCCCCGGCCCCGGCGTCCTCGAGGCGATCCGCGACGCGGAGGTCGTGCTGCTGGCCCCCTCGAACCCGATCGTGTCGATCGGTGCGATCCTGCGGATCCCGGGCATCGCGGACGCACTGCGGCAGACGGCCGCCCCCGTCATCGGTCTCTCGCCCATCCTGGGGGACTCGCACGTGCTGGGGATGGCGGCGCAGTGCCTGCAGACGGTGGGCGTCGAGGTCTCCGCCGCCGGCGTCGCACTGCACTACGGCGCGCGGTCCGCGGGCGGACTGCTGGACGGCTGGCTCGTGGACACCCACGACGCGGACCAGGTCGCCCGCGTCCAGGCCGCCGGGATCGCGTGTGCGGCGGTGCCGCTGCTCATGCGCTCCCCGGAGGTCACCGCGGACATGGCGCAGGCCGCCCTGGACCTGGCCGCACGCACACGCCGCTGACCGGGGAGGATGACCAGGCTCGCTCAGGAGTCGACGAGCTCGCGCGTCGTCGCGCACGTCGCGGCTCCCAGACCCAGCCGCCGCGCCTCCCGCAGATCCGCCTGCGTGTCGACGTCGCGGCGCAGCCCCGGGTAATCGCCCGGGATCGGGACGTGGCCCGCGGCCCGGTGGCGGGCGTACGAGTCCGGTCCGAAGCGGGGCACCGGACGGACCGCCGAGGTCGTCAGGGCTGCCGCGGTGGCCCCACCCTCCGCTGTCGCGTCGGTGGTGAGGAGGACGGTGCCCGTGCCCTCGGCATCGGCGAGGACGCCCAGCCGGAGTCCGGCGGCGGCCGCGAGTGCGGCCGCGATCTCGTCCGGGGACACCGCGGGGAGGTCGCCGGTCATGATCGCGATCCGCTGTGCGTCCCCCGTGGCGGCGAGCGCGTCGAGGCCCGCCTCAATCGCGGCGTTGAGGCCGTGCCCGCGGGTCTCACCCACGATCTCCGCACCCCTGACCGACAGCTGAGCCGCGACGATCGGATCCTCCGTCACGACGAGGACCCGCCCCACCGCGGTCACGGCGAGCGCCGCCGTGACCGCGTCCGTCGCGAACGACAGGGCGAGCCGCCTGCGGTGCGCGTCGTCCACGTCGCCCAGGCGACTCTTCGCCGCCGCGAGGCGTTTGACCGGGATGAGGACGTCCCACGACGACTCGCTCACGGCGTGATCCCGTGGTCGCGCAGAGCTGCGGCGTACCCCTGCGCGAAGCCCTCCGCCCGCGACTCCGCCGCGCCCGTGTGGAACATGTCCTCCGCCTGCGGTCGCAGCAGCGCCGCCGCACCCCGGGCGCCGGTGGCGGCCACCGCCCGATCGTCCGTGTGCACGAGGTCGCTCAGCCCGCGGACCACCGCGACGGGCAGGCCCTGCGCCTTGCCCTTGACGAGGTCGGCGGCTCCGGCGATCTCATCGGCCACCGCCGCGATCGTCACGCTCATCTCCTGCCCGTGCTCATCGACCGTGCCGCGCAGGTCCCGGACCGCGTCCATCCCCGCGACGCCGATCGCCGCGTCGGTCTGCCCGATCCGCCACGCGCGCCCCAGGGTGTCCGTCACGAGCACCCCCACCCGGACGCCCACCCGCTCGCGGATCGCGTCGACGATCCGCGCGGCGGAGAGGTCCGGGTCCTCCGGCAGCAGGAGCACCGTGCCCACGGGCACGCTGCTGCTGTCGACGCCCGCGGCCGCCGCGATGATGCCCAGGCGGTTCTCCACGATCCGGACGGTCCCGCCCGGGGTCTCCCGACTGGCGACCACGCGCACCGTCTCGTCCGTGATCGCCTGCTCGCGATCGTCGGCGCGGACGAACCGGTCCTCCGCCTTCGACACGATCTTCGAGGTCACCGCCAGGATGTCGCCATCGCGCAGACTGCCGTCCGCCGCTTCGAGGATGAGAGCGGCCAGATCATCCCCGGGGACCACCTCACGGATACCATCGAGTGCGAAGATCTGCAGGGTCATGGATGCCTCCTGTGGTGTCGGCCCGGGCCGGGCCCGGCTGAACCGGTCCGATCCGTCGAGGGTGTCCGTGCCGCGCGGCGACCGACCGCGCGACGAGCAGCCGCTCGCCCGCCCGGCACCGCATGAACGAGGGAGTCCCCATGGCATCGATCGGCCTGTCGCTGCGACTGGAGCACGTCGCACCCCGCGACGCGGTGGAGCTGGCGGTCCACGCGGAGCGGCACGGCTTCTCCGGAGTCATGGCGGCGGACCACTTCCAGCCCTGGACGCCCGAGCAGGGCCAGGCACCGTTCGTGTGGAGCGTCCTGGGGGCGATCGGCGAGCACACCACCGGTGACCTGGGTCCGGGCGTCACGACACCCAGCTTCCGGCTGCATCCCGCGGTGGTGGCGCAGGCCTCGGCGACGACGGCCGCGCTGCAGCCCGGCAGGCACTGGCTGGGGATCGGGTCCGGCGAGGCGCTCAACGAGCACGTCGTCGCGCAGTACTGGCCGGAGGCGCCGGAGCGGATCGACCGCATGTTCGAGGCCGTCGACCTCATCAAGCGCCTGTTCGCGGGCTCCCTGCAGAATCGCGACGTCCGCTACACGGGGAAGCACTTCACGATGGAGTCGACCCGTCTGTGGACGATGCCGGCGACCGCACCGGACATCCTCGTGGCGGCCTCGGGCCCCGTCGCGGCCAAGCGGGTGGGCCGGCACGCGGACGGCATCATCACGGTGGGGGCGCCCGGTGACCGGGTCCCGCAGCTGCTGGCACGGTTCGACGAGGGCGCCCGCGAGGCGGGCCGGGATCCGGACGCGCTCATCCGGGCGATCCAGCTGGACGTGTCGTGGGCCGGCACCCACGACCAGGCCACCCGGCAGGCGCTCGACCTGTGGCCCAACGGGGCGATGCCGTTCCGCAAGTCCGACATCCGCTCCCCGTACGACTTCCGGCAGCTGGCCCGCACCGTCCGCGCGGAGGACTTCGACGGGCACGTCTTCATCTCCCCGGACCTGGACGCGCACCGCGCCTACATCCAGGAGCACCTGGACCTGGGCTTCGACCGGATCTACCTGCATCACGTCGCCGCCGATCCGCGCGCGGCCATCGCCGCGTTCGGGGAGTCGGTGCTGCCCGCGCTGCGCATGCCCTGAGAGAGGGGCGCGCCCTGCGCGCCGGGTGCGTCCGGCAGGCTCAGCGCGAACACCGGGGCCAGCGTGCGGGGATGGGCCAGCACATCCGCCTCGACGCCGTAGACCTCGCGGATGGTGTCCGGACTCAGCACGCGCGCGGGATCACCGGCGGCGTGCAGCGCACCGTCGCGCAGGACCAGGACGGTGTCGCAGACTCCGGCCGCGTGCGTGAGGTCGTGGAGGGCGGCGACCACGGTGAGACCCGCATCCGCCAGATCGCGCACCAGCCGCAGCGTCCGCAGCTGGGCCCGCGGATCCAGGTGGTTGGTGGGCTCGTCCAGCAGGAGCAGCTCCGGCTCCTGGGCGAGCGCCCGCGCCAGCCCCACCCGCTGCTGCTGCCCGCCGGACAGCGTCGTGTACCGGCGCTCGGCCAGGTCGGCGCAGCCGGTCGTCGACATCGCCTCCTCCACCCGGTCCGCGTCCGTGCGACCGGTGCCCCCGAACCGCAGGGCCCGCTGGTGGGGCATCCGCCCCAGCTCCACGACCTGGCGGACCGTGAGGGGCTCGGAGGTGTGCGCGCTCTGCTCGACGAGGGCGAGCAGGCGGGCCCGCTGGCGCACGCGCATCCGCAGCAGGTCCGCGCCCGTGCCACGGTCCGCACCCGCGCCACGGTCCGTGCCACGGCCTGCGCCGTCCCACCGCACCACCCCCGTCGCCGGGACCAGCCCCGCGAGCGCGCGCAGCAGCGTCGACTTCCCCGCGCCGTTGGGTCCGATGACGCCCGTCACGGTCCCGCGCGGCAGCTGCGCGCTCACCCCGTCGACGATGCGGCTCCCGCCCAGTCGGACGGTCAGGTCCTCGATCCGCAGCACCCTCACGCACCTCCCTTCCGCCTGGTCAGCAGCAGCGCGAAGACGGGCGCCCCCAGGATCGCGGTCACGATGCCCACGGGCAGCTCGCGCGGGTCGAACGCGGTGCGGGCCAGCGTGTCCGCCCACAGCAGGAGCACCGCCCCGCCCAGCGCGGACACGGGCAGGACCGCGCGGTAACCCGGCCCCACCAGCAGGCGCACCGCGTGCGGGACGACCAGCCCCACGAAGCCGATCGCACCGCTGACGGACACGAGGACACCGGTGAGCACCGCGGTCGCCGCGAGCAGCAGCCACCGCACCAGGTCGACGCGCACGCCCAGCGCCACGGCGGCGTCGTCCCCGAACGCGAACGCGTCCAGCAGACGCCCGGACGCGACGATCGGCACGCCGATGACGACCACCGCGACGGCGACCAGCACGGTGTCGGCCCAGTCGGCCCCGCTCAGGGAGCCCATGAGCCAGCTGAGGATGTCGCGGTACGAGTCGCCCTGCGCGTTCCAGAAGATGAGCAGGCTCGTGATCGCACCGCCCAGCGCGGACACCGCGACTCCGGCCAGGATCGTCCGCGACGGTGTGAGTCCGCCCGCCAGCTGCGCCAGCCCCACGGTCGCCAGCAGCGCCGCCATCGCACCCACGAACGCGGCCGGCGGCAGCAGCGCCTGCGCCCCCACCAGCAGCGCGAGGACCGCACCCACGGACGCGCCCGACGACAGCCCCAGCAGATACGGATCGGACAGCGGGTTGCGGGTCGTCGCCTGCATGACCGCGCCGCACAGGGCCAAGCCGGCACCCACCGCCGCGGCGGTCAGCACCCGCGGCATGCGGAGGCTCCAGATGATCCCCTCCTGCATCTGCGACAGACCCGCATCCTGGCCGGTCAGCCGCGCGCGCACGCTCGCGACCACATCCGCGACCCCGATGCTCGCCGCCCCCAGCGTCACCGCGACGCCCAGGGACACGACCAGCACGACGACCAGCACCGCGGCCGTCACGAGGCCCGGTCCCGGCCCTCGACCACCGCCCCCGAGGCCCCCACCGGTCCCGCTGTCGACACCACTCCCGAAGCCCCGGCCGGCCTCGGGCGGTGCCGTCGCGGTTTCCGACAGCCTCGTCGCGGTCATCGGTCCAGCGATCCGTACTGGTCCGCGAGGTCCACGACGGCCTCCGCGTTGCGCACCCCGGCCTCGCTCGCGGCGAACGGCAGGCGCAGGTACGCGCCGGACTCGACCGCCTGCATCCCGGCGGTCGCGGGGTTCGACTCGAGGCGGGCGATCTTGTCCTCCGCGGTGTTCCACTGGGCGTCGACGAGGATGATGACCTCCGGGTCGCGCTCGACGATGGTCTCCCAGCCCAGGCTCGTCCACGTGTCGTCCACGTCCCCGGCGATGTTCTCCATCCCCAGCTGCTCCATCATCATCGCGGGCGCCCCGCTGCCGGCACCCACGTACGGGGTGTCCGTCCCGGACGAGTACCAGAGCGCGGTGGGCGCGCCCTCGACCGGATCCACACCGTCCAGGAGCTCCTGCTGGGAGGCGACCAGGGCCTCGGCGGCGTCCTCCGCATCGAAGAGGCGACCGGCCTCCCGGATGTCGTCGAAGACGTCCTCGAACGCGAGTGTCGCGGGCTTGTACCCCTCGCCCTGGCAGGCCGACGGCGCGACGTAGCTGGCCACCCCGAAACCGGCCAGCGAATCCCGCTCCCCGGCTCCGTCGGCGGCGAACACGGACTCCCAGCCGGCGAACACGAGGTCCGGCTCCAGCTCCAGGACGGCTTCCTGCGACGGGACCGCCTCGCTGATCTGCGGGACGTCCGCGCCGTCATCCGCCAGTGCGTCGGGCAGCGGGCCGTCGTTGAAGGCGGTGCCCACCAGCTTCTCGCCCAGCCCCAGCGACAGGACCAGCTCCGTCGCCGTCGACTTGACAGTGACGATCCGCTGGGGCGGCGCCGCGACCTCCACCTCCGTCCCGCAGTTGTCGACCACGACGGGGAACCCCGCGCCCGAGGCCGTGGCCGGGACCGCGGGCGAGTCCTCCGTCGCTGCGGAACCGGTCCCGCAGCCGGTCGCCGCGAGGGCGACGGCCAGGAGGCCGGCGGCGAGCGCCGGTGCCCGTCGCAGCCGGGCGGGCCGCGGGGACGGGAGGCGCATGGACAGGAGACGCGGAGAGGTGAGGCGCGGGGAAACTGAGCGCAGTGATCGCATGGGTCCTCATCGACACATCGAAGGGAGAGCGGTGCGAAGTGCGCGACCGCGGTTCCGACGGCGAAGACTGCCGCTGACCGCCCGGTCCGGGCGGGAATGACGGGGACAGGTCGTCCCACTGGGATCGGATGCTACGCGACACCGCGACTGTGAGACAACTCATACCACTGTGACCCCGCTGACAGGCAGGAAGCTCCGGACCTGGCAGGATCGGATCATGGATTTCCCCTTCACGCTCAACCAGCTGCGCTACTTCAACGAGGTCGCGCGGCACGAGAGCATGCGGATCGCAGCGGAGGAGCTCCACGTCTCGCAGTCCGCGGTGTCGACCGCGATCGCCCAGCTGGAGCGCAGCCTCCACGTCCAGCTGTTCATCCGGCAGCGGAACCGGAGCGTGACCCTGTCGCCGGCGGGCAGGCGGTTCGCGGCGAAGACCCGGACGTTCCTGGCCAGCGCGGAATCCCTGGGCGAGCAGGGCGCACTGCTGGGCGGCACGCTGACCGGTCGCCTCACGGTGGGCGTGTACGCCCCCATCGCCCCGTTCCGCTTCCCGCGGGTCCTCACGTCGTTCGAGGAGCAGCACCCCGGCGTCGACGTCGACCTCATCGCGGGGAACCTCGAGGAGATCCGGTCGTCCCTGGTGGGCGGCGACTGCGAGATCGCGCTCATGTACGCCCACGGCCTGGGGCCCGGCTTCGAGACGCGCGTGCTGGAGACCGTCCGCCCGCACGTGTTCGTGTCCAGCACCCACCCGCTGGCGGACCGGGGCTCGGTCCACCTGGCGGAGTTCGCGGACGAGCCGTTCATCCAGCTCGACTTCCCCTACTCGCGCGACTACTACGACCAGCTGTTCCGCCTGGTGGGCGTCGCCCCGGACGTGCGGTACCGGTTCAACGACTACGAGACCGTCCGCTCGTTCGCCGCGATGGGGCACGGATACGCGCTGCTGAACCAGAACCCCACGCCCGCCACCTACTCCGGGGCCCAGCTGGTGGCACTCGACCTGCGGGACGAGCTGCCGCCCATCGAGGTCATCGCCGTCTGGCCGGAGCACACCCGGCTCACGATCCGCGCCCGCGCCTTCGTGCGCTCCTGCATGGACCACTACCTGCCGGAGGAGTGAGACGGGACCGCCGCCACCGGTGCGGCGGGCTCATCGATTCTGGTTGTGAGCCTGGCCACAACTCTCCGCTAGACACCCCCGGACCCCGGCGACACGATGAGAGTGACTCCGATCACCCTCGGAGGGGCAGCGCCGGACGCTCCCGATGCACCGTCGCATCAGCGGACCGCTGCGCACCGGGGGCGCGTCACACCCCGGAAAGAGGCCCCGATGTCCCACACGCTCGATCGCTCCGCCGCCCTGTACAACCCGGAGCTCGCGCCCGAGTCCGCGACGAACACGTGGAAGACGCTCAACCTCTTCAACTGGTGGATGGCCGGCTGGCACTCGATGGCCGGATACACGATGGCGATCGGCCTCTTCGCGTTCGGACTCAACGGCTGGCAGGCGATCATCGCGTTCATCGCGGGCGCGATCATCCTGTACTGGGCCAACAACCTCACGGGTGTCGCGGGCCAGCGGGAGAAGGTCCCGTTCCCCGTCTTCGCCCGCGCCGCCTTCGGCGTGTTCGGCGCGAACATCC
>DYUK01000315.1 GCA_020743695.1 Brevibacterium senegalense
GCTGAGAAGGGCAGTGTGCAGACGCCCAAGGACCTGGAGTTCGTGACGGATATCCCCGTCACGAAGATCGGGAAGCCGGACAAGAACGCGCTGCGCGCCACGATGGAGGAGCTGCTGGGGTGAAGTGCCCGGTCGCGCTGCTGAGTGTGACTCATTCGTGATCAGAATGAACAGAAGTGTCGGGTGGCTCACAGGTCTGACACAGTGAACCGGTGAGTGCCGATGGACTACGGCGTCCCTCGGCGAGGAACTCGGGCTCGCGACAGTCGAACAGCAGAGGAAGAGCAGGATGAAGACGACCCACGGAGGCAAGCGGTTCGTCGCGCTGAGCGCGGCGGTCGCCATCGGCATGAGCGGAGTGGCCGCGACGGTCCCCGCATTCGCATCCACGGATGCACCCGACGATCTGGGGACCGCGGCCGCGGAGGCGCTGACCGCTGATGTCGGCGTCGCAGCAGTCGGCTATAACGCTAACGGCGACATCGCCGTGCAGGTGGTCGAGGGTACCGACATCGATGTCGACGACAAGGCGCTCGAGCAGGTGACGGCCTTCGCGACAGAGGCAACCGGAAACGAGCCCGTCATCACAGAGATGGCGAACGGGTACACCACGGCGAGCGCGAAGGACGTCGTCGGCGGCGCGGGATACATCTCCGTCGCGCCGTCCAACCAGACCAGCGTGTGCTCCTTCGGATTCCCTGCGACCGGGCCGAACGGTGAGGACGCCATCCTCACTGCCGGGCACTGCGCTGTGGAGGACACGGACATCTACCTCGAGCGGCCTTCCACGTCCAACGCGAACAATGATCCGCATGGCAAGATCACGGCCGAGTACCTCTCGCCGGACAAGGTCGGGACGGTCACTCACTCATGGTGGGGTGACACCACACTCGAGCCGGATGACACGGAGTGGCAGGACCCCGAGCGGTACACCCCTGCGGAGACGATGGACTTCGGCATCATCACCGTTGAGGACGATTCGCTCACCACTCACGGTCTCGTCACTGATTGGACGACTGCGGACGACGACGATCTGTTCGCAGGCACCTCCGGCGTCGCCGGGGTGAGTGACGTGACGATGAACAACGTCGGTGACGCGGTCTGGCGCTCGGGCCGCACGTCCGGTATGCGCGAAGGCACCGTCGGTGCCGAGGGCAGTTCCGTGATCGGCGACATCGTCGACGGCTACGCGGTCATCCGCGATCACGACGGCACGCTCGTCGTGGCGCACGGGTTCTCTGCAAACATGCTCTCCATCCCGGGTGATTCCGGTGGTTCGGTGATGATGGGAGATCAGGCGGTCGGCGTCGTCACCGGCACGAATTACAAGGGTGAAGGCAGCGGTGGCGATTGGACCTGGGTCGCCGAGCTCGACGAAGCGCTCAACCACATGCCCGCCGGTTACGAGGTCAAGACGGACGGCAGTGACGAGGAGCCCACGGAGGAGCCGACGGAGGACCCGACTGAGGAGCCCACGGAGGACCCGACGGAGGACCCGACGGAGGACCCGACCGAGGAGCCCACGGAGGACCCGACCGAGGAGCCGACGGACGAGCCGACCGAGACGACCGAGCCCACCGAGACCGGTGAGCCGACGGAGACGGCCGACCCGACGCCCACGGCGACGGAGACGGACGATGCCGACCTCGATCCGGCGCTGGCGATCGATCCGCAGGAGATCGCTGCGGAGCGTTTCGTCGCAGATGGCGAGGAGCAGGCGATCAAGGACGACCGCGGTGTCACCTACACGGTGACGGACGTGGAGCCGGGTTCGGAGGTCACGTTCGACACGTACATGGACGCCGATGCCGCCAATGCGGGCTCGGAGGCGGCTCCGGCTGCGGATTCCGATGATGAGCCGGCGAAGTCGATCACGGTGACGGCCGATGAGGACGGCACTGCGACCTCGCGGGTCTGGGGCGAGACGACTGCGGCACCGTCCGCGTACATCGGTGAGTACTCGGTCGTGGCGACGACGGAGGACGAGACCCTCGAGGGTTCGTTCAGCGTCGTCGACGGTTCGGGTGACGGTGACGGCGGTCAGGATGACGGCGGCAACGGGGATGACGGTGACAACGGGGACGATCTTCCCCGCACCGGTTCCACGACCGCTCCGCTGGTCGCCGGTGCTGCCGGACTGGTCGCGCTGGGTGGCGCGCTGGTCTACGTGGCACGTCGCCGCCAGGCCTGAGTGAGTATGGTCCTGATGTTCGCGAGCTGATCGGGTTCGCGCGCTGATTGGGCGCTGGAGGGGGCATCCGCTGAGAAGCGGGTGCCCCCCTTTCATGTGTCCGAATGTCTCATTCTGGGAGCACCGTTGCCATGCCGTGACCATCTGTGATCATTCCGTGACCACAATGAACAGAACTGTCTGGTGATCCGCATCTCTGGCACAGTGGCACACCGAGTGTCGCCGGGCGGCTGAGTCTGTCGACGACCAACTCAGGCTCTATGTCACCGAACAGCAGAGGAAGCAGTATGAAGACTCCCCAGGGAGGCAAGCGGTTCGTCGCGCTGAGCGCGGCGGTCACCATCGGTCTGGGTGGAGTGGCCCTCACGGTCCCCGCGATGGCCGCGAATGACGGCCCGAAGGCGCTAGGCGAGGCGGTCTCCGCCGTCGCCGCTGCAGACGAGAACATCCTCGACAAGGTCGCGGCGATCGGCTACGACGCCGAAGGTGACGTCGTCGTGCAGACCGTCGCGGGTGCGAACGTCAAGGCCGATGATGAGATCCTCAAGCCCATCGCCCAGTTCGCCCAGGCGACCAATGGCCAGGACGAGGTCGAGGTCGTCGAGATCGCGAACGGCTACAGCCCCGTCAACGCGACGGACGTCGTGGGCGGTGCGGGCTACGCGGTCGCTCCGGACGGCGGCGCGGCGCAGGACATCGAGGGACTCTGCT
>DYUK01000316.1 GCA_020743695.1 Brevibacterium senegalense
GCCGGCGTCGTGCGCCCAGCGGGCCGCGTTGCTGGCGGCGGCGACGACGGAGGGCTCCTCGGTCGCCATGGGGACGAGGACGCCCTCGCCGTCGACGATGAGGTTCGTCGCGATGCCCACGGGCACGCCCAGCACACCGATGACGTTCTCGATGAGGACGTCCGCCGCGTCGACGGAGAGTCCCTGGGTGGGATCGAGCGCGGCCAGGTCCGCAGCGTCGAGGCCCGTCCGCTCGACGAGTCCCTCCCTTCGCTGCGCGGGGGTCAGATCCTTGGTTCCGGACCAGCGTGACTGGGTCACAGTGCACCTCATTCGATGAGTCGTGGAACTTCCTCGTTCGCAGGAGGAGTGCGGTGGGACCGCTGTGTGACGCGGCCGTCCCCGTCGCCGAGGCTCTGGGGGCGGCGCGGCGCACGGGGCGCACGTCCTGCAGGTGCAGTCAGACTAAGTGTTTCCTGTGGCGGATGCCATGTGTGCATGCCACAGGGTCGGGCGGCTTTCGTGTGGGTGAGGAACAGACGAGCGTCTTCGCTTTCAGTCGAAGCGCTTCCTTCCCATTGAGATCGGGATCTGGCGATTGAGGAACGGGATTTCACCCCCTGATAGGTACGTGGATCCCGATCTCAATCGCGGGATCCCGATCTCAGTCGTCCAGGTGAAGCGCATCCCGTCGCGCTCCGCCCGTTTCCTACAGTCGCGGCCCCCGCCGCTGCGTCCGGAGAGTGACACAGTTCACGGCACGGCTGTCCGGATTGCCTACGGTGGTGGGGTTCATCGGACTCGGCAGGAGGACCAGCATGACCGAGCAGACCGCGCCCTACGGATCCGGCGCCGCGACCACCGGGGCGGCGGCCCCGGGCTCGCCCGCGACCGCCGGGGCGACCGCAGCGCCGCGCCGACGCGTGCGCATCCCGCACCTGCAGGCGATGAAGGACCGCGGGGAGACCTGGGCGATGCTCACCAGCTACGACATGTACACCGCGCAGATCTTCGACGCAGCGGGCATCCCCGTTCTCCTCGTGGGCGACTCCGCTGCGAACAACGTGTACGGCCACGCGACGTCGCTGCCTGTCACGGTCGACGAACTCCTCCCGCTGGTGCGCGCCGTGAGCGGTTCCGTGACGAGCTCCCTCGTCCTCGCGGACCTGCCGTTCGGCTCCTACCAGGAGTCGCCGGAGCAGGCGTTCCGCACGGCCTCCCGCTTCATGAAAGAGGCGGGCGCTCACGCGGTCAAGCTGGAGGGCGGCCACGAGATGGTGCCGCAGGTCGAGAAGCTCACCCGCAACGGGATCCCGGTCATGGCGCACATCGGCTTCACCCCGCAGTCCGAGCACCAGCTGGGCGGCTACCGCGTGCAGGGCCGCGACGAGGCCGCCGACGATCTCGTCGCGCAGGCCACCGCCCTCGAGGCCGCCGGCGCCTTCGGCATCGTCCTCGAGATGGTCCCCGCCGAGGCCGCCCGCCGGATCACCGAAGCAGTCACCATCCCGACGGTCGGGATCGGTGCGGGCCCGCACTGCGACGCGCAGGTACTCGTGTGGCAGGACATGATGGGGCTGCGCACCGGCAGGATGCCGCGGTTCGTCAAGCAGTACGCGGACCTCGCGACCACCATGACCGAGGCCGCGCAGGCCTTCGCGGCGGACGTCGCCGGCGGCTCGTTCCCCGCGGACGAGCACTCGTTCTGACGCGGGCGCGGGTGCGGGTGCGGCACCCGCTACTAGGGCCGGCGCAGTCGCCGGTCGAGGCCCACGAGGCGCACCGCCGCCTCCGTGAGGAAGGCACGATCCGGACTGCGCCAGGACGGTCCCAGCTGTCCGTCGACCCGCCGCAGCCGCTGAGTGATCGTGTTGACGTGGAACCGCGTCGCCTCCGCTGTCGCACGCAGGTTCCGCCCCTGCCGGAAGTACTCCTCGAGCACCGGCAGATCCTCCGAGTCGAGCAGCGGACCCAGCACGGACTCGACGAATGCGTCCAGTGCCCCGCGGTCCGGTCCGAAGAGGAGGGCGTACGGCTGGAGCTCCGCCGCCTCGATGACAGTCCCCGACCACGCGAGCGCCTCGACGAGTGACAGCAGGTCCACGACCCCACGATGCACGCGTCTCAGCTCCGCCAGCACAGACTCGTCCGACCGGGCGTCTTCCGAGTCCGACCCGACGGCCGTATGGATCGCGGTGAGGTGGGGGACCTCCGCGGTCCGACGGTCCAGGAGTGCACGGATATCGGGGAACGTCTGCGCGTCCGTCAGCACCGTCAGCTCACCGGCGTGGAGGCCGAACACGAGGCCCGGCTGGCCGGCGCCCGCCGCCGCGCGGTCGGTGAGCGCCGCCGCGCGGTCGGTGAGCGCCGCCGCGGTCCTGCGGAGGTCGGGGGCCGGACCGCGCACCACGACGAGGTGGGCGAGGTCCGCCAGCGGCAGACCGGCGGCCGCCAGATCGTTCGCCGTCGCGACAGTCGAACTCCCCGTCCCACTCAGCAGTGCGGACAGCAACCGGTCGCGGTGCCGGTCCTCGCGCAGCCTGCTCGCAGAGCCCAGCAGATGTGCGAACGCGCAGACCTGCGCACCCCGCACGACCGTCTCCGGGCTGAGGAGCGGAGAGCCCAGCGGTGGGCGCAGCACGTGCAACCGCAGGATCCCGGCGGTGCCGGTCTCGACGACCACGACCGCCTCGGTGTCTGGGGAGTCGGGCGTGGCACGGAATCGAGCGCCTACTCCCGCTCCCGGCAGTGCCGGGGAGGCAGGGGATGCCGGAGTATCTGAGGCCTCCAGAGTCTCCGGGACCCCCGAGGCCTCCGCGGGATCGGGCTGGGGCTGCGGCCGTGCGTCGCCGGAGGACGCGAGCACCCCACCCGCTTCGTCGACGAGGACCAGCTGCCGCGCGACCGCCTGGCCCAGCGCCGCGATGACGCGGTGGACGTCCTCACCGGACAGCACCGCGTCGAAGAGCTCGTCGACGACGTCGAGCACCCTGCGCTGATCGCGGAAGTACTGCTCCCACGCGGAGGCTCGGGCGTCCGCCTCGTCTCCGCTGCGCTCGAGGTCCCCGAACCGCAGGGACCGCAGCATCGCGATCGCGGCGTGGTCGGCCAGCGCGGACAGGACCGCGACCTCGTCCGGGGTGTACTCGTGCTGGGAACGGGTCCCCACGAACAGGACGCCCAGCACCGTCGAGTTGGCGACGAGCGGCACCCCCAGCAGCGAGACGACGCCCTCCTCCCCGACCGCGGCGTCCATGTCCTCCGACCGGGCGAGCCCGGGCTCGGCGAAGTAGTCCAGCACAGCCTGGGGCCTGCGAGTCTGCGCGATCCGGGAGGCCACCCCGATCCCGGTGGGCACGGGCAGCGCGGCGAACGCCTCGGTCACGACGCCGTGGGTCGCGCGCACCCGCAAGGTCGCTGTGTCCGGGTCGTACTCGGAGAGATAGGCCAGATCCGCCACCACCAGTCCGTGCGCGGCCCGGACCAGGTGGTCGAGGGTCTCGTCGACCCGCGTCGCGTTCGCCAGGCGCCGCGCGCTCTGGGAGACCGCCGCGAGTTCGAGACTGCGTCGTCGCAGGCCGGACACCTCGTCTCGCGCGCGGCTGAGGCTCGCCGCGAGCGGTCCCGCGGCCTCCGGGGGGAGCCCCAGGCCGGCAGCCAGATCCGCGAGCTCGACGGCTCCGGGGCCCTCCGGCCGGACGACCGCGGCGACGAGCTCCTCGGCCGCTGCGGCGACCTCGGCGGGGGTGGTGTCCTCCACCGGTCAGCCTCCCGGCAGGACCAGCGTGAGCGCGTGGATCGCAAGTCCCACCAGGGCGCCGATGACGGTGCCGTTGATGCGGATGTACTGGAGGTCCTTGCCCACGTACAGCTCGATCCGGTCGGACGCCTCCTTCGCGTCCCACTGGGCGATCGTGTCGGAGATGACGGAGGCGATCTCCGGGCCGAACGACTCGACGAGGTCACCGGCGACGGTGGCGATCCGCTCGTCCATATCCTGCGCAAAGGTGCGATCCGTGCGCATCCTCTGCGCAGCCTCGGTCAGCAGGGCCCGCACGCGGGCGTGGACGGGACCGTCGGCCTCGAGGACCGCGGCCCGCAGCAGGCGCTTGAGCGACGACCAGATCTCCAGGACGGCATCGACGACGCCGTCCTCCTGGAGCAGCCCGTCCAGCACCTGCTCCGCACGCGCGGACAGCGCGGTGTTCCCGCGCAGATCCGTCGACAGCTCGACGAGCCACGCGTCGAGCGCCTGCCGGGCCCGGTGGAATCGGTCGTCGCGCACGTCCGCCGTCCACTCGAGGACCTCGCGGCGCAGGCGGTTGGCCACGACGTCGTTCACGAAGCGGGGAGCCCAGTCCGGCGACTTCTGCTGCACGATGTCGTCGATGACCTGCGGATTCTGCGACAGCCACGCGTGCGCCTCGCCCACGACCAGGTCGACGAGGTGGTGGTGGGCGCCCTCGTCGACGATCTCCCGGATGAGCATCCCCAGCGCCGGTGACTTCCGCGTCGTCACGAGCTTGGGGACCAGCACGTTGCGCGTGAGGTCTGTGACCGCGGCGTCGTCCACCCGGGCCAGCACGTACTCGAGGCCCTGGCCGGCGCGCTGCACGACGACGTCCTGATTGCGCGGCTCGATGAGCCAGTCGCCGGCCCGCCGGGTCAGCTCCGCACTGCGGATCTTCGCGGACACGGTCGAGGCCTGCAGGAAGTTGACCGCGACGAAGTGGGAGAGGCTGGCCCCCAGCGTGTCCTTCTTCCGCGGGATGATCGCGGTGTGCGGGATGGGCAGTCCCAGCGGGTGGCGGAACAGCGCCGTGACGGCGAACCAGTCCGCGATCGCACCGATCATCGCGGCCTCGGACGCCCGGGCGACGAAGCCCCACACACCGGTCATGTCCGTGAACAGGTGGACCAGGAGGAAGACGACCGCGGCCAGGGCCAGCAGCGACGTCGCGAGGATCCGCATGCGGCGCAGCGCATCCGCGCGCGCTTGGTCCTCCGCCTCCGTGCCGGCACGGGCGAGCGCCGGTCGGGAACCCTGCGGGCTGTGCGTGTCCCCCTGCGGACGGGGCTCGGACTGTTCGATGCTCACAGCACCACGCTACCGCGCGCGTCCCCGCAGAGGCGGGGACGCGCGGGCGAGGACACGCGAGGAGGAATCCCTCGTCGCAGCCGGGTTCCGAGGCGCAGCCGGGTCCCCACGAGGGGTCGGGTCCCAGCGCTCAGTCGAGCCCCGTGATCCTGAAGCCGGAATGCACCTTGTTGCGGATGTTGATCCCGATGAGGATCGGCGTGAGCCCCTCGACCATCCGGCTCAT
>DYUK01000317.1 GCA_020743695.1 Brevibacterium senegalense
GTGCGCGACTGGGCCACGGCCTGGACCGCGGAGGCGGGCGGGGACGCGGTGGCGACCGGGGCCTCGGGCGCGGTCGAGGACGACGAGAACGTGAGCACGACGGAGACCGGCATCCTCTGGGAGGAGGGCGCGGAGGGCGGCGGCCTGCGCGTCTGGGTCGCCGCGGACGCGACGACCGTCCGCGGCCTGCGGCGGGTGCTGCTGAAGGAGCAGGGACTCGACCGGAAGTCGTGCTCGTTCATGGGGTACTGGCGGCCGGGAGCGCGCGAGGGCGAGTGACGGCGGGCGGCGGGGCGTCGTCGCAGGTGGGGCGGCCTCGGTGGTGGGGGCGGCCTCGGCGGTGGAGCAGGCGTGGCGGCTGCCGCGGTGACGGGGTGTGCACCGGGTGTTGCGGGACAGCAACACGGGACACGGAACCCGTACACGAACGGGCGTCCGCCGGGGGTTCCGCGCTGAGAGGCTGAGTGCGTACTCAGACACCAGACGTGAGGAACACACCATGCGCTCCACGATCCTTCTCCGCACCGCTGTCGCCGTGAGCGGCCTCGCCGCAGCCGTGTCCCTGTCCGCCTGCGACGGCGTGACCATCAACTTCGGCGAGGACGGCGGTCAGGCACCGGCCAGCGAGGCACCGCAGGACCCCGAAGGCGGGACGGGCGAGACGACGGCTCCCGACCAGGGCACCGGTGGCGACGCCGGAACGGACACGGGGACCGGGACGGACACCGGCACGGGGGACGACGCGGGCACCGGGGACGGCGCGGGCACCGACACCGGCGACACCGGAACCGATACCGGCACCGGAGGCGACAGCGGCACCGGAGGCGACGGCACCTCGGAGCAGACCGCGGACTTCACGATCGACCACAACGGCAACGGCACGATCCCGCAGGCCACCCTCGAAGGTGACATCGCGGACGCGTACGCGGAGCAGGGGACCACGGTCGGCTCCGTCGAGTGCTCGGGCGACATGAGCATCTACCGGAACACCGGATCGCAGTCGTGCACGGTCACGTCCGGCGGCGAAGAGCACTACGGCGTCGTCAAGGTGACGAGCGTCGAGGGCCAGAACGTGTACTACGAGCTCGAATTCTGATCGTCCGGTCACCGGACCCCACCTCATCCGCCGCGCGGCCCCCGCGCGGACCGCGCATCACCCGCGCGGACCACTGGAAGGACATGACATGGGACCCCACCACGACCACTCCGCCGTCGCGCGGGACAACGGTGAGTCGATGCGCGCAGCAGCGATGCCACTGGCCCGCTCCGCGCGGGGACTCCTCGCGGCGGCCGGTGTCGCCGGCGCCCTCACGCTGAGCGGCTGCGGCCTCCTGCCCTTCGGCCAGGGCACAGACGAACCGTGCGGCTCGGGCCAGGCCGGCTGCGTGCAGGTCGATCCCTCGACAGAGGGGACGGAGGGTGCGGGCGAGCCCACGACCCAGCCCACCGCCGACTCCCCGGAGACCGGGGTGACCACGGAGGCCGGGACGGGTGGTGCCGGCGAGGCTGAAGGGTCCGGCGGGACTGACGGCGCGGACGGGGCAGGTAGCTCTAGTGGGGCCGGTGAGGAAGAGGAGGACTGGATCTCGACCGAATCGCTGGCCGGCGACTCCTCCGTCGAGCTGGACGAGGACGGCACCGGGACGTTCCCGGCGGAGGCGCTGGAGGCGGACATCAAGGACCTGTTCGTCAACAAGTTCGACGTCCCTGTCACCGAGGTCATCTGCGCCCACGACGTGTCGATGTACCAGGGCCGCGGCTCCGGGATCTGCGATCTGGAGACGGACGAGCGCACGTACTACGGATCGGTCATCGTCGAGCAGGACGAGGGCGAACTGTTCAAGTACGAGTTGCAGTTCCCCGGCCTGGACAAGGACGAACTGGACCTGGGCTGACGGCAAGCCCAGCCCGCGTCAGGCGAGTGCAGCGGGACCCCCGGACGGTGCGAGGCCGTGCGGGGGTCCTGTCTGTGCGGGGACGGGGTCCGTCAGTACGGTCGCCCGCGCTCCCCCACGCACTGAGGTGCGACTACACGCCTGAAATCGCGAGATCTCAGGCGTGTAGTCGCACCTCAATGAGCTCCTGGGCGTGCAGTCGCACCTCAACGGGTTCGTGGAAGCGCCGCCCGGCCCGCAATACGTCAGCCCGCGTCACGCCAGACGCGCTCTCACCAGCCGCCCTCACGTCAGTCCAACGCGGCGAGCGCCTCGTCGACGACGTGGCGGGCGATCGCCAGCGAACTGGTGGCCCCGGGCGAGGGTGCGTTGCGCACCTGGGTGAGGCGGCCTCGGCTGGTGATGACGAAGTCGTCGACCAGGGTGCCGTCCGGGTTCAGGGCCTGGGCCCGGACTCCGCGGGGGCCGGGGCTGACAGCGGACGTGTCGAGGTCCGGCACGAACTTCTGCGCCTCCGCGAGGAAGGCCTGCGGGCTGAGCGCGGTGCGGGCCTCGCGGGCGGCCGCCTTCACGTTCTGCGAGGCGAACTTCCAGAAGCCCTTGTACCCCAGGGTCCGACCCAGATCGCCGAAGTCCAGGCCACCGATGGGCCCCATCTTCCGCTCGTACTTCTCGCGGCCCAGCGACAGGAACGCGTTGGGGCCCAGCAGCAGCGAGCCGTCGATGCTGCGGGTCAGGTGGACGCCCAGGAACGGGTAGGCGGGGTCCGGCACGGGGTAGATGAGGCCCTTGACCACCTGGGCGGCCGGGCCCGAGGCCACGAAGTAGTCGCCGTAGAACGGAACGATCCGCGGGTCCTCCTCGAGGCCGCTGGCGACGGCCAGTCGGTCCGCCTGGAGACCCGCGCACGTGATCGCGAGGTCGAACGTGCCGGCCGGCTCCGTGATCTTCGAGCCCTGGGCGCCGGGGAGTGCGAGCATGACGCGGACCTCGGAGGACAGTGTGTCCAGGCGGGCGACCTCCGTGTTGTAGCGGATCTGGCCGCCGGCGGCCTCCAGGTCGCGGCCCAGGGACTCCGTGAGCGTCGCGTAGTCGATGATCGCGGTGTGCGGCGAGTGGAGGGCGAGGACGCCGCGGACGCCCGGCTCGACCTCGCGCATCTCGTGGCGGTCCAGCAGCCGGACGTTGGGCACGCCGTTGGCCTTGGCACGCTCGAAGATCGCCTCGAGACGGTCGACCTCGTCCGTGTCCTGGGCGACGACCAGCTTGCCGCACTCGTCGTAGGGGATGCCGTTCTCCACGGCGTAGCGGACGAGCTTCTCGACGCCCTCGCGGCACAGTCGCGCCTTGAGCGATCCCGGCTCGTAGTAGAGGCCCGCGTGGACGACACCGGAGTTGTGCCCGGTCTGGTGGGCGGCGAGCGTCGATTCCTTCTCGAACAGGGTGACGGTGGCGTCGTCGAAGCGGAGGGCGAGCTCGCGGGCGACAGCGGTGCCGATGATCCCACCGCCCACGACGGCGATGCGCTGCGGAGAGGTTCTCATGTGACCAGTGTCTCAGACGTCCGGTGCCACCCTGCCGCGCGGAGACGACGGCGGCGCACCCCTGTCGTCGAGCGGACGTGGGTGCGACGATGGGAGGACCAGATGGACGAGACGAGGAGGTGCCATGAGCGACCAGACCGATCCCGTACCGACCACACCGGATGAGGAACGCATCGTCGACGATCCGACGACCCTGGACCCCACGGCCGAGGACATCCGGGACGCCGCGGCGGAGGCCGGAGACCTGCCTCTGATCGCCGAGGAGCTCGCGGACCGCGACATCGCCCAGCAGATGGGCAGCGTCGAGCCCGGCGCGGAAGGACCCCCGGGATCCGGGATCGAGGACGCGGATGACGCGCTCGTCGAGTCGTCCGACGACGCCGGGGAGATCGGGGATGCCTCGGGAAGCGAGAGCGACCTGGCGGCCGACCTGCAGCCTGCCGCCGAGCAGGGCCACCGACCGGGCGACGAGATGGTCGCCGACGGCGACGATCCGTCCGAGGCGGCAGACCTGCCCGACTGACGGGGCGGTGGGCGAGGGGACCCGTCGTTCCGGGATACTGGAGCGGTGCTGACCCCCTCCGCCTCCGATCCCCTCGCACCGCTCCTGTCCGCCGACTCTCCCTCCGGCCTGCTGGTCGAGGGAGACAACCTTCCGATCCTCCGCGCGCTGCTCCCCCGGCTGCGCGGCACGGTCAAGGTCGTCTACATCGATCCCCCCTACAACACGGGCAACGCGCACGCGTACCACGACCGGTTCGGCACGACGGGACTCACCCGCGGCGCCGCGGGGCACGCGGACTGGCTGGACTTCATGCGCCCGCGCCTGGAGCTGGCCCGCGACCTGCTGCGCGAGGACGGGGTCCTCTTCCTCCACATCGACGACCGCGAATCCGCCTACGCGCAGATCCTGGGCCACGACGTGTTCGGCGAGGCCAACAGCCTGGGCACGCTCATCCACCAGCGGGCGAAGGGCGGCGGGAACGCGCGCACGTTCGTCCGCGGGCACGACTACATCCACGTCTGGGGGAAGGACGCCGCGAAGGTAGGGCCGTTCGTGACGGAGAAGAAGCCGCCGGCCCGCTACGAGGTGATCGACGGCGAGCGCATGCTCGTCGAGGACGACTTCCTGCGGGTGAGCTTCGGCCGCTACCGGCGGGGCGAGGAGCGCCGCCTCATGTACGAGGACATCGCCCGGGTCCGCGGGGAGGCGAAGCTCGCGGAGGTCGACGCGAAGCTCGCGACCGGCGAGTACCGCCTGCAGCCGTGGGGTGAGCCGGATCCCGCCACGGGCGAGCGCAGGCACGCGGTCGTCCGCCTCATCCCCGCCCGGGACGCCACCTCGAAGCTCTACTCGATCATCCGGGTCATGAACGCGGATGGCAGCACGGACCTGGAGCGGCTGAACCTGGGCGGGATCTTCGGCTACCCCAAGCCCGTCGAGCTGCTGCGCATCCTCATCGAGTCCCAGACCTGGGACGATCCGGACGCGCTGGTCCTCGACTTCTTCGCCGGGTCCGGCACGACGGCGGAGGCCGTGCTGCGGTCGAACCTGCGCGACGGCGGCCGCCGCCGCTTCCTGCTGGCGCAGCTGCCGGAGCCGTTGCGCACGGAGTACTCGTCGACGGGCGGCCGCAGCCTGCCCGCCTCCGCGGACGCGGAGGACACCACCGCCGAGGCCGCACCCGACTTCCCGACGATCGCCGCCTTCTGCTCGGAACGGGTCCGTCGTGCGATCGCAGCGCACAGTGATTCTGGTGGCGAAGACGTCGACTTCACGGTGCTGACCGAAGAACAGTTGGTGAAGGTGCTGCGAGCCGCACAATCCGAACGCCCGGCCTGACAGCCGGGCAGTCCCAGGCCGTGTCCGTGCAATCTGCGAAGATCGGAGCACTGCTCGTCACCTGTGCGGAAGGAACGCTGTGGGACTGTTCGACCTGTTCCGTTCGAAGGGCACGCACCGTGCGTCGGCCGCGGCGTCCCGTCACCCACAGTTCGCCGTCATCGATGTGGAGACCACGGGCCTCCACCCGCAGACCCAGCGTATCGTCGAGATCGCGATCATCCGCACGGACGAGACCGGCGCGCAGGTCGATTCCTGGTCCACCCGGATCAACCCGGAGCAGCCGGTGGGTGCCACGCACGTCCACGGCATCACGGACCGGGACGTCGCGCACGCTCCACTGTTCGCCCACGTCGCGCAGGCGATCGGGTCATTGCTGAACGGCCTGGTCGTCGTCGCCCACCATGCCGAGTTCGACGAAGCGTTCCTGCGCGCCGAGTTCGCTCGCGCGTCCATGCCGTTCCCTCGCTGCTCCGCGTACTGCACGTTCGAGGCCAGCCACCTGTACCTGCCACAGCTCAGGAGACGGAAGCTCGAGGATTGCTGCCGGGCTCTGCGCATCAGGAACAGGAAGGCGCACAGCGCGCTGGGGGATGCGACTGCGGTCGTGCAGATCCTGCAGGCGTACCTCGCGGAGGACCAGCGCACGGGACACGCACCGAAGGGATCGGCGACGCACGCACTGCAGGCTGTGCCGTCGGGTCCAGCCCACCCATCGGTACACGCACCAGCGCAGATATCAGTTCGAACGAAGCCGGACCTCGCAGCTCCCGCACCCGCATCACCTCCTGCCCCAGAACCGGTGCAGTCCGCCACCCCGGCCCCTGCTCCGGCATCGATGTCTGTCCCTGTGCCGGCTCCTGCTCCATCCGCACCGTCATCTGCAGGTCACTCCACATCCACTCCCTCCAGCCTCGTTGATGAGTCGCCCGGCGCGATCCGCGCATGGGCGCGACAGAACGGGATCGCCGTGGGCGAACGGGGTCGGCTGAAGGCTCAGATCGTCGACCAGTACCGCGAGGCGATGGGACTGCAGGCACCAGCGCCTCCTCCGTGCCCTGCCCCACCCGCTCCATCAGAGCCGATACCCGCTGTCTCCGCTCCAGCACCTCCCCCGGAGCCTGCTCCGGCACCCTCTCCTGCTCCGCCCTCGCAGTGTCCCGCGCCCGCTTCGTCGCCGGCCACGTCCGGAGCAATCACGATCACACCGGATTTCCGGGAGGCCCTCGATCACTTGCACGCGGGCCACCATCTCTTCCTCACGGGCAGGGCCGGCACCGGCAAGTCGACTCTGATCAGGCATTTCCTGTCGCAGACTGACCGGAGCACGATCACCGTCGCGCCCACGGGAATCGCGGCTCTCAACGTGGACGGGTACACGATCCACCGACTGTTCTCGTTCCCCCTGGGCGTCACAGTGGAACACGTCCGCAGCGGCGCGTACTACCCTCGGCGCTTCGCCCAGGCGCTGGGTGACCTCGACACCCTCATCATCGATGAGGCATCAATGGTGCGGGCGGACCTGTTCGACGCGCTCACGGCCGCACTCGAACGGTTCGGACCTCGGCCGGGCACACCGTTCGGTGGCGTGCAGCTGGTGCTGGTGGGTGATCTCTATCAGCTGCCGCCCGTCGTGACGGATGCGGAGGCCGGTTGGATCGAGACGAACTTCGGCACTCCGTTCTTCTTCTCCGCCCACTCCTTCGACACGGAGACGTTCCCGCTCGTCGAACTGACGACCGTGTTCCGCCAACAGGGCGACGACCGGATGGTCGAGCTCCTCAATGCGGTCCGGGAGGGCACGCTGCTCACCGACGCGCGTGCGGCGCTCAATCGTCGGACCGACCCGGACTTCGAACCGCCGCTCGACGAGTTCTGGCTGACCCTCGCCACGACCAATCGGATCGTGGGCAGCAGGAACAGGAGGATGCTCGAACGTCTTCCCGATCCGATCGAGACCTTCGACGCGACGATCACCGGGGACACGGACGGCTTCGAGTTCCCCACGGACGAATCACTCCGCCTCGCCGTGGGTGCGCAGGTCATGATGCTCACGAATGAGCAGACGGGCCGCTGGGTCAATGGAACGCTGGGCCGGGTCACCGCGATCGTGGAGGACGAAGACGGTCGTGCCGTCTCCGTGCAGATGCGCGGCGGGCGCACCGAACACGTCCGCACCCACGTCTGGGAGATCACGCGCCCTCGGGTGGAGGGCGGCTCCCTCGTCCATGATGTCGTCGGCACGTTCGAGCAGCTGCCGATGAAGCTCGCGTGGGCGATCACGATCCACAAGTCACAGGGCCAGACCCTGGACCGGGTCGTCGTCGACCTGACCGGCGGCACGTTCGCCAACGGGCAGCTGTACGTGGCGCTGTCGCGATGCACCAGCCTCGACGGCCTCGTCCTCAAGCGCGATGTGATCCCCCGCGACCTCAAAACCGACCAGCGCGTGCGCCGCTACCTGTCGACGGGATCCGTCACGGATGAGGCCCTGGGCGAAGCATTCGTGTCCGTGCTGACGGTCGGCAACGAGGGTGACCGCTATCGGCCCCGACCCGTCGAGATCGCGGTCGTGACCGACGACGGCGATGAGGTCAGCACCGTCATCAACCCCACGCAGGACCTCTTCCAGGCAGGGACGGAGTTCGCCCTCACGACGCAGGACGTCCAGCTGGCGCCGCTGCTGGCGCAGGCATGGCCCGCCCTCAGCGGACTGCTGGCCGGACGCGTACCGGTGGGCGTGGGCATCGACGATCAGTTGTCGCTCGTCGACTTCGAACTCAAGCGCAACGACGTGGTGGAGCAGATGCCGCTGGGGATCGACATCCCCGCCCACTTGTTGCTGCCCGACGAGGCCCGCCGCCTCACCGCACCCACGGCTCTGGAGCGCGCCCGCACGATCCGCGACGCCTCCGCCCGCCTGCGTACGGCAGGCACACCCCTGGCCGGGTCCGGCACGTCATTCCGCCAGACGGTCACGGGTCACGGCTACCTGCTGTCCCGCACGACCGGGCCGTCGGGAACGACCGCACCCACCGCGTTCGTCGTGGGCGGCAACCTGAGTCCCGACGACGACTCCGCCCAGATCCTCGCGAACCTGCTCGCGTCCACCTGGCAGCGCCTCCTCGCCCCCGACCAGCAGGTTGTCGAGCGACTGAGGGACGTTGAGCAGCACTTCGGGGTATCCGTACTGCCGCACGACTTCGAGGCCGCCGGCCCCGCACAGGCGGACGACGTGCTGGTACACGGTGCGCGTGTGTGCTTCTCCGGCACGGTCGACACCCCGTCGCTGGGCCGGTGGGAAAAGGAGGAGCTTCACCGCTTGGCGGAGGACCGCGGGCTCGTGGCGGTTCCCACCCTCACGAAGACGAAGACCGACGTACTGGTCGTCGCGGAGGCCGGCTCCCAATCGACGAAGGCGAAGAACGCCGCCCGGTGGGACAAGCCGATCCTCACCGCGGAACAGTTCCTCACATGGACGCGCACCGGGTGATGGGCAGTGCAGGCAGAATGGGTGTTCCGGCCACCCGACAGGAGTCCGCGTGATCACCCTCAGCACCCCGCAGCTCACCCTGGGCGTCTCGTCGCACGGCGCGGAGCCGCGTTCGCTCCGTGACGCGCACGGTCGCGAACTCCTCTGGCAGGCCGGCGACCCCTGGAACCGCAGCGCGTGCCTGCTCTTCCCCGCGATCTGTCGTCACACGGACGACGTGATCCGCGCGGAGGACGCGACCGGGACCACCGGCTCCTGGCCGATGCCCAAGCACGGGCTGGCCCGCGACCTCGGCTTCACGGTGATCGAGCATGACGAGACGCGCGCGGTCCTCGAGCTGGTCTCCTCGCCCACGACTCTGACCGCCTACCCCTGGGACTTCACCCTGCGCGTCGAGTACGCGCTCGAGGACGCGACCGCCACCCTGCGCTTCACCGTCACGAACACGACGACCGACGATCACGGCGCGGGCACGACCATGCCCTACGCCCTGGGCTGGCACCCCGCCTTCGCGTGGCCCCTGCCGGGCGCCGCGGGCGACTCCGCCACCGCGGGTCCCGAGGACGAGAGCCTGCCGTCGTCCGCCACGGTGACCGCGCCCCCGACCGCGCAGGATCCGATCGCACAGGACGCGCCCGTGCACGTGGTCGAGTTCGAGTCGCCCACCCCGCAGGTCTTCCACCGGCTGACCGATGACCTGCTGCTGCCGCAACCGCACAGCACGGTCGACGAACTGGGAGCAGCGGGCTCACTCGTCCCGCTGCGGCGGTCGCACTTCGATGAGAACGCGGTCCTGTTCCCCGACGTCGCGGACACGGCGATCGTCTACCGGCGACTGGACGGGGACGGTCCGCGCATTCGGATCGCGTGGGAGGGGTTCGACACCCTCACCCTCTGGTCCGCGCCCGGCGGGGACTTCGTCTGCCTGGAGCCGTGGGCCGGTCGCCCGCAGGAGACCGGGTCGACGACCCCGGACGCGCAGCGTGCCGACCTCCGGCATCTGGAGGTCGGCGCGTCTCGCACGCACGTCTGTCGGGTCACCGTGGCACCCGGCGACTGACGGAGGTTCGTCCAGCCGCAGTCCTCGGCTCAACCGGTCCCCGGCACGAGCCGGTCCGGGGAGGCCAGCTCCTCAGCCGTGCTCAGACCGCGGCGCCAGCCTCCCGCAGTGCGGTGATCTCGTCCGCGCTCAGCCCTGCCGAGGCCAGCAGTTCATCCGTGTCCGCGCCCACCTGGGGTGCCGCGCCGGGCTGGACGTAGGGTTCGCCGCCACCACGCACCGCGGTGGCGGACCCGCTCGCCGGACCCTCAGCCGCACCAGCGGCAGGTGCGGAGCCTGCAGAGCCGGCCCCGACCTCGGCGGCGGTCTGCTGACCACCGGCCCAGGTGGCACCGCCCAGATCCGCGAACCGCGGAGCCGGGGCAGGGTGGCGGATACCCGCCTCGTCGCGGAAGAAGAGCTCGCGAGCGGTGTTGTGGGGATCGGCCTCCGCCTGCTCGAAGGAGCGGATGCCGATCGTGCAGGCATCCGATCCGGCGAACAGCTCGTCGATCTCCGCCTGCGTGCGAGAGGCGATCGCCTCCGTGTACACGGTCCGCTGGAGGTCCCAGTTCTCCCGCTTGAGGTGATGGCCCGGCTGCAGGCCGCCCAGTGCGTCGGCCAGCCCCAGCTTCTCCACGAACTCCGCGTAGAACTGCGGTTCGATGCAGCCCACGCTCACGTACTGGTCGTCGGAGGTCCGGTACACGTCGTAGAACGGTGCGCCGGAGTCCAGCATGTTGGTGCCGCGCCCCTCCTTCCAGACGCCCTGGGCCTCCATGCCGAACTGCATCGACCACAGCAGGTTGGCGCCGTCGCCCATCGTCGCGTCGACGACCGCGCCGGGGCCGCCCGTCTTCGCGCGCAGCAGTGCCGCGACGATGCCCAGTGCCAGCTGCATGCCGCCTCCGCCGAAGTCCGCGACGAGGTTCGTGGGGAACTGCGGGGCCTCGCCGGCACGGCCCAGCTGCGAGAGGACGCCGGAACCGGCGATGTAGTTCATGTCGTGACCCGCGCGGTGCGAGTCCGGTCCGGTCTGCCCCCAGCCGGTGATGCGACCGTAGACCAGCTGCGGGTTCTCGCCCATGAGGTCGGCCGGTCCCAGGCCCATGCGTTCGGCGACGCCGGGGCGGAAGCCCTCGATGACGGCGTCCGCGGTGGCCACCAGGCGACGGGCCGCGGCCACGCCCTGGGCGGACTTGAGGTCGAGCACGACGGAGCGCTTGCCGCGATCAAGCACCGGGTTGACCGGACTCATCCCGGTCCCGGTGGTGCCCTGCGCGGCCTCCTGCGGGCGGTGGACGCGGATGAGCTCCGCCCCCAGGTCCGCCAGCACCATGCTGGCGAAGGGTCCGGGACCGATCCCGCCCAGGTCGATGATCCGCACACCGGTCAGCGGACGGGGCGGGCCGTCTGCCGCGGCGCGGAGCGTGTGCGCGCCGTGCTGTTCGGTGGGCCGCTGGGCATCTGACGGGGACGGAGATGACATGACGACTCCTGTGTCGTGACCGGCGCGCGCGGGGCCTCCGCACGCCCGACTGTCGAACGATTGCTAAGTTGGACCCTAGACGTGACCCGCGCCTCGGGCAACACGGTCCCGCTCG
Source organism: Brevibacterium senegalense (assembly GCA_020743695.1). Classification (GTDB taxonomy): domain Bacteria; phylum Actinomycetota; class Actinomycetes; order Actinomycetales; family Brevibacteriaceae; genus Brevibacterium; species Brevibacterium senegalense_A. The sequence goes on from DYUK01000317.1 coordinate 11,419, forward strand.
ACCGAACGCCGCTTCCCCGACATGCGGGCTCCACCGCCCTCGACCCCAGGAGACACCATGACCCAGTACCCCGCCTACGTCGCCACCCCGCAGATCCGGTGGTCCGACCTGGACATCCTGGGACACGTGAACAATGCCCGCATGCTCACGCTCGTCGAACAGGCGCGGATCGACTGGCTCAACACGATGCGGGACCGCGAGGCGATCGCCGCACCCAAGCTGGTGGCGCGTGTCGAGCTCAACTACCGCACGCCCGTCCTCTACGGCACGGAGCTCGCGATCGAACTGGGGATCGGTCGCGTGGGCGGCTCCTCGTTCACGATCACCTGCCGCGGCATCCAGGACGACGCGGTCGTCTTCGACGGCCTCAACGTCCTGGTGGTCCTCGATCCCGCAACGCAGCGCCCCACCCGGATCCCGGATGCGGACCGGGAGTTCCTCTCGCAGTTCGGCACCTTCGACCCGGCGCACGTCCTGGACCTGACCGCGGCCCCGGCACCCGCCGCGCAGGGCTGAGCTGGGCGGGGTTGCCGCGTTGCTAGCATCGCGACATGGACGCGCAGCAGACGACGGCGATCGCGACGGTGCAGATCGACGATGACCGCACTCGGGTGACGGAGTGGCGTTTTCCGCCCGGCACCCGCACGGGGATGCACACCCACGAGCTGCCCTACGTCGTCGTCCCCACGAGCTCCGGCACTCTGCGGGTCCATACCGCCGACGGCGTCGTCGACAATGTCCTGACGCCGGGCGCGTCCTACACCCGGCCCGTGGGCAGCACCCACGATGTCGTGAACGAAAGCGATGAGGAGTGCTCGTTCGTCGAGGTCGAGTTCAAGCGGTGAGCAGAGTCCACGCGGTGGACCTGGTTCGAGCGGTGGACCTGGTTCGAGCGGTGCACCTGGTCACCCGGTGACCCAGCTCAAGCGGTGAACCGCGTCAGTCTCTGACGAGGGCCGTGAGGTCCCGGAATCCGCGGTACTGAGCGGTGTGCAGCGCGTCCGTGATGGGGACGGGCCAGGAGCTGTGCTTCGCGATGACGATCCGCCGCTCCACGTCGATGTAGAGCCCCTGCCCGTGGATGCCCACGCCGTAGAGGACCGCGGCATCCGTGTCCGGCACGTACCAGAAGTTCCGGTAGGAGCCGCGCGGGAAATCCGTGATGTTCGCGTACGCCTGCCACCGTGCCGCATCACCGGAATGCAGGTCGCGGAGGAGGGCTTCCCCGAACACCCCACCGCCGTCCGTCAGGTGGTGGCCGACGCGCGCCAGATCGCGGGTCGTGCAGGAGACGCCGCCGGCCGCCCGACCCGCCCCGTAGGCGTCGACGGTGAGGTCGGCGTCCGACGCGGCGCCGATGGGCTGCCAGACGTACGTCGAGTAGAGCTCCGCCAAGCGGCGTCCGCTCACGCGCTCCAGCAACCAGCCGGCCATGTCCGTCGTGGGTGAGGCGTAGTGGAACTGGGTGCCCTCGTCCGCCCTGCGCTGCAGCGTGGGCAAGAACGCGTGGAGCCCGTCGCTCTCCCCCGGGATCCACCCGGTCGAGCGGCGGTAGTCGAGCATCCGCGGGTCGCCCATCGCATAGTCCTCAGAGAAGTCGAGGGGGACCGCCATGTCGAAGAGGGACTGGACCTGGACGTCGTAGGCGGACCCCGCCACCTCCGGCACGTGGTCCGCCACGCGGTCGGTGAAGGAGAAGGCGCCCTCAGACGCGAGCGCCCAGGCCACCAGACCGGTCAGTGACTTCGAGACGCTGAAGTTGATGTGGAGATCCTCGGCCGCTTTGCCCTCGCGGTAGTGCTCGAAGCGCACCTGACCGTCGGACAGCACGACGATCGAGTCCGTGTGCGTGTCCGCCAGGTACTGCTCGATCGAGGTCCCGGACTCGGGCAACTGCGCCTGCGGACCGAGCGCTCCGTCCGTGGACTCCCCCAGGTCCAGGGCCTGCTCCCCGCGTGCGATCCGCGCGGTGGGGATGACCTCCCGCACGTGCGTGAACGACCACCGGTTCGACTCCGGTGTCATCCAGGTGGCCAGCCGCTTCTCCATGCTCGTCTCCTTCGACCTCGCGTGGACACCAGCCTACGAGACCCGACCGACGCCTGCCCCCGCGGTCCCCTCCGGGCCCAGATCCGGCAGGTCCGCACTCCCGAACTGGTCCGCCAGCACGGCACGCGCCGCATACAGGCCCGCCATCCCGTGCACCCCCGGCCCGGGCGTCGTCGCGGAGGAGCAGAGGTAGGCGGCCAGTGCTGCACCTGCCCGGCCGGTCCCCGCTGGCCCGTCCCCCGCACGCCCCGCGTCCCCACTCGACAGCCGGTGCGCGGGACCCGCATCCGCACCCGCCAACCGGTGCGTGCTCCACGCGTACCGCGGCCGAGCCACCAGGCGACCCAGGTTCATCGTCCCGCCGCTGATGTCTCCGCCCACCAGGTTCGCGTTGTGCTCGGCCATCCTGCTGGCGGGCGTGCCACGGACGGCGACGACGCGGTCCCGGATACCGGGCGCGAACCGCTCGAGCTGGGCGAGCACGAACCGGGTGGGGTCGATCGGACAGTCCGCCGGGACGTGCGCGTACGCCCAGACCGGACGCAGGCCGCCCACGATCCGCGAGTCGTCGAACCCGCCGGGGTCGCTCACGAGCACGACCGGTCGGGTGGGCATGCGGCCGGACCGGACCCGGGCCTCGGCGGCGGCCATCTGCGCACGCGTCCCGCCTACATGGACCGTGCCCGCCTGCCCCACGCGCGGGTCCGCCCACGGGATCGGGCCGTCCAGGACGAGGTCGACCTTCGCCGCGCCGGGGCCGTGGCCCAGGCGCCGCAGGCCGCGGGCGACCCCGCTGGGAAGGGAGTCGCCCAGGATGGTGGCGGCGGCCTCGGCGGTGGTGTCGAACAGGACCGCCGAGGCCGGGGGCAGGTCCGCGAGCGAGCGCACCCGGGTGCCGGCGCGGACCTCGCCGCCGTGAGCGAGCAGGTCGGCCAGCAGCGCGTCGGTGATCGTCTGGGAGCCGCCCACGGGGATCGGCCAGCCGTCCGCGTGGGCGAGCGCGGCCAGCAAGAGGCCGGTGCCGGCGGTCGTGAGTGAGGGCTGGCGGCCGATCGCGTGGGTCGCGACGCCGGTGAGCAGGGCGCGGGCGGCCTGGGTGCGCCAGGGGAGGTTCCAGGCGGGCGTGCCGTCGACGGCGGCACCGATGGCGAAGCGGGCGGCGGCGTGCAGATCGGCCGGACTGCGCAGGTGCGGGAGGGAGCGCTTGTCGCCCAGGGCCAGCTCGACGACGGCGTGGGGAGCGGCGGCGAGTGGAGCGAACAGGCGGCGCCAGGTGGGACCGTCAACGCCCAGTTCTGCAGCCGTGCGCTCGAGGTCGCGGTGGGCGAGTACTGCGGGGGCGTCGTCCAGCGGCTGCGCGTAGGACACGGGCGGGGTGACGAGGTCGACGCCGCGGGCGGGCAGGTCGAAGGCGCGGAAGAAGGGACTCGCGACGGCCAGTGGGTGGACGGCGGCGCACAGGTCGTGGGTGAGGCCGGGGGCCAGGCCCAGGTCGAGGGTGCGGGCGCCGCCGCCGGGGGTGGACTCCGCTTCGAGGACGAGGACTCGCAGGCCCGCACGTGCCAGGGTGACCGCGGCGGCCAGCCCGTTGGGGCCTGACCCCACAATGACGGCGTCGAGGTCGCTGGTGGGCCGGGCGCTCATGGCGCCATCGTAGTGGGACGGCCCCGTGCCCTCGCCGCTGTCATTCCAACCGCGATCGGCCGAGGCGACGCGCAGGGAGCGCGCCGGTGAATATCGGTCGAGGTCCGCAGGTGACCGGCCCTCGTCCGCGCGGCCCGCCGTACTGTGGCACACGGGAGCCTCACCAACGTCCGGCTCAGTCGGAACCGGGGCGCCACGACCGACGCCGGATTGCCCCGCCATCCCGCCTCCCACCACAGCAGGAGCAGGAGAGCAGTATGTCGGAATCCAGAAGCAAACGACCGGGGTGGGTCCGATGGTCCGGTCTTGCGATCCCCGTGATCCTCGCGTGTGCGTTCGGGTGGGGCATGCAGCAGGACATGGACCCCCTGCGCCTGATCCTGTTCGTGCTGATCCTGCTGCTCGCCCTGTCCGTCGCGTACTACTTCGCGCTGCGGGCGACGAAGCCGCCAGCGCAGGACCCCGATGACGAGGACGGGGCCGCGCCGCTCATGTGAGGCCAGCGGAGAGCTACCGACCTCGCCCCGCGGCCGATCAGCAGTAGGCGGTCGTCGACGTCGAGCGGACGTACGTCTTCGTGGCCTTCTTCCGGGTGCCCTTGTACTTGCAGGTCTCCAGGCGCTTGCCCTTCGCGTTGTACAGGCGGGCGGTGTCTCCGGTGTTGTTCCAGATGTAGCTGGGCTTGCCCCAGTACAGCGTCGTCGAGCTCTTCTTCCCGGTGCCGGAGCGGATCGTGAGGGTCTTGCCCTTCTTCAGCTTCGTGCCCTTGGGGAACGTGAACTTCCACGGACCGCTGTCGCGGATCGTGTAGCCCGTGAGAGTGAGGGTGGAGGACGAGGTGTTCTTCACCCGGATGTATTCCTTGTTGCGCAGGCTGTTGCGCGCGTGGTCCGCCCCGGGCGGGTTGTAGTAGACCTTCACGATGTCGAGCGGCTTCTTCACCGCCGCCTGCGCCGGCGTTGCGGACAGCAGCATCGGGGCGACGAGCGCGAGGACGGCGACCAGCGCGGTCAGGGATCGGGCGCGGGCAGCGGAGGACAGGAGCATGGAGACCTCTGAGGGGCCGGGGATCCGCGGGTGACGGCCGGCGCTGCGGCTCTCCTCAGGATCGGGATCGATGGAACGGCTTGATCATAGCCGAGGTGGGACGGATTTCGTTGCGCCGAGGCGCCCGCTCGAACGCCACGGTCGACGCACCGCATGAGTGTTCGCCGCACCCCCGCGGGCAGGACCCCTCGAACATCAACCCAGTGCGTCGCGAGGCGGGCGCATCCGGGCGCATTTCCTTCTTGACACGCTCTTACGTACTTCCGTACATTCATGACCATGACGCCTCCCGCCCATGCCGGAACCACCGGCGACGGACACTCTCCCGACGCGCTGGCCACTGTGCTGGCGCGGATCGAAGCGCGCCTGGACCGCCTCGAGGCGGTCACGGGCACCGGGGACAAGGCACCCGTCGACACCGAGCCCACCGGCTCCGAGGCACCCACCGACGCCCAGAACAGCGGAGCCACCACCGAAACCACGGGAGCCGCCGCGGCCGCCGCACCCCACTCCCCCGACGATCCCTATTGGGTCCTCACCGGCATGCGCGAGCGCTACCCCGACGACGACGTCGTCCTCTACGCCGGCACGTTCGCGACCGGAGACGGTGGCTACCGCTGGCAGTACGGGCTGCCCACCGCGACGATCCTGGACGGCGACTTCGCGGACGGCGCTCCCGCCCTCTCCGCCCTGGCACACCCGGTCCGCCTCACCCTGCTGCAGGCGGTGCTGGCCGGCACCCACCAGACCGCGGAGCTGTCCGCCCTGCCCGGCCTGGGCACCAGCGGGCAGGTCTACCACCACCTGAACCAGCTTGCCGCCGCCGGCTGGCTGCGCTCCCCCCGCCGAGGCCGCTGGGAGGTCCCCGGCGAGCGCACCATCCCGCTGCTGGCCCTCATCATGGCGGCGACGTCATGACCGCACACCCCTCCGGGACGGACCCCACCATGAACCACCCCTCCCCCGACCGAACGACTCGTCACCGGACGACTCGAGGCCGCCGCATCCTCGCCGGCGCCCTCGCCGCAGCGACACTGGTCGCCGGCGCCGCTTTCGTCCCCTGGCAGCGCGGCCTCACGGGCGCGCCCACGGGAGACGCGCAGTTCGCCGCCGCCCTCGCCCCGCACCTGGATGCCGGATACCTCCGCAGTGTCTCCGCGGCCTCGGTCGAGACGGACGGGACCGTCCGCTTCGCCGGGTGGCACGCGGAGGAGCACGACCAGTTCGAGATCGGCTCGATCACGAAGACCTTCACGGCCGCACTCCTCGCGGATGCGATCGAACGAGGCGAGCTCACGGCGGGGACCACCCTGGGTGAGGTGTTCGACGAGCTGGCCGGGACCTCGGCGGGGGATCTCACGATGGAGCAGCTGGCGACGCAGCACACGGGCCTGCCGAAGTCGGCGGACATGGTCCCACTGGGACAGCGGTGGCGGCTCTTCCTGCGGATGGACGGCTACGTCGAGACGCTGCCGCAGATGCTCGAGCGCACCGCGGGGCTGGAGACCGATCCGGGCACGTACGTGTACTCGAACACGGGCTTCGCCCTGCTGGGGCACGCGGTCGCGGAGGCCGCCGGCGTCCCGTATCCGCAGCTGGTCCAGGAGCGACTGCTGGATCCGCTGGGGATGAACGAGACGATCGTGCCCCAGACCTACGCCGACCTGCCCGCGGGCGCCCCGGCCGGCCACACGGACTCCGGCGTCCCCACCGGCCCGTGGACGCTGGGGGCGGAGGCGCCGGCCGGCTCCATCCGCTCGACCGCCCACGACATGGCGATCTGGATGGGTGCGGTCGCAGACGGCAGCGCACCCGGTGTGGACGCGGTCGAACCGCGGACGGAGCTGGAGGACGGAGACGACATCGGCTACGCCTGGATGACGACCCCGATGGGCGAGGACGCCGAGGCCGCAGACCCGTCCGCTGCCGCCGTCACCTGGCACAACGGAGGCACCGGCGGGTACCGGAGTGTCGCGGGCTTCACCCCCGACGGCCGCGCGCTCGTCGTCCTGAGCGACACCCAGACCTGGGTGGACGCGGGCCTGGGGTACCTCGCGGAGACCGGCGACCAGTCGGACGGGCAGACGGACGGCCCCAGCGACCAGACGGAGGACTGACCATGCTCCAGACCCTCATCCTGCCCATCATCGGCGCGTTGCTCCTGCTCTACTGGACCGGCTCCACCGTGTGGGCACTGCGTCCCGCGAAAGCGGACGTCGGTGAGTCCCGCGACCCGGCCCTCGCCTCCCTCGCCCGGGCCCGAGCCGCCCGGGGCCGCACTCGCAACGGTCTGCTGGGTGCCGCCGTCACCGTCGTCGTCGCGTTCGTCGCCGTCCGGCTATTGTTCGTACTGCCGGGCTGGTTCCAGCTCGCGTGGGTGCTGGGACTTGTGGCTGCGGCGTACTCCATCTGGCGGATCGTCGTCCTGTGGCCCACGGCGGAGCAGGAGAAGCGGCTGGACGACCTCATCACGCGCCACGGGATGAAGTCCGTGGGACTGCCGTGGACGATGATCATCACGCTCATCGTCCTGCTGGCCCTCTGGATCGTGCCGCCGCTGCTCCTGTTCTGACGATTCCGGTTCTGACCAATCCGGGCCGGTAGGCTTGCACGCGTGAGTGGGACGACTGTGCGCGCGGAGGACCGGGGCGAGGGCCCGCGGGACTCGCGGTCGTCCCACGGGCCTGCGACCCTGTTCCTCGACGTGGACGGCGTCCTCAACTCGTTCCCCGTCCGCGGCCTGCGCTACTACCGGGAGCGGCGGCGGAAGGCGCGGGCGTGGATGTTCGAGCTCCACTACCGGCCGCGGATCATCCGCCTCCTCGATCGCCTCGTCGAGACCCATGACGTCGACATCGTGTGGCTGTCCACCTGGTCGCACCGGTGCACGGAGGAGTTGGAGCCCGCGCTGGGGTTCCGCCACACGTTCGACGTCGTCCCCATGCCGGACAACACGTTCAACCGGTACGCGGCGGACCCGGACAAGTGGTGGAAGGCTCTGCACATGCGGGCGTGGCTGGACGAGGATCCGGACCGCCGCGCCGTGTGGGTCGACGACGACCTCGCCGCACCCGCGACGCACGCGCGCTTCGCGCACGACTACGACGACCACCGGCTCCTCATGGTCGCTCCGGAGTTCCACGACGGCCTCACGATCGCGCAGCTGCGCGAGATCCGTGCGTTCCTCGACCGCCGCAACAGGCGTGAGCGACGCGCCGCCAAGCGGGCCCGACTGCTGAGTCCCACGGCCTCGGAGGACACGCCATGACGCGCCTCCGCATCGGCCTCCTGGACTCCGGCCTGGGCCTCGTGGGCTTCGCGGACGCCGTCGCCTCGCGCGCACCGCACGCGGACCTGATCCTCGCGATGGATCCGCAGAACATGCCCTACGGCGCGCTCACCGCCGCCCGCCTCACGGAGGTCGTGCTCCGCTCCGCCCGAGCCCTGGCCGCATGGGAGCCCGACGCCATCGTCGTCGCCTGCAACACCGCCAGCGTCCACACGCTGGGCACCCTGCGGGCGGAGCTGGAGCCCCGGATCCCCATCATCGGGACCGTCCCCGCGATCAAGCCGGCCGCGGCGACCGGCCGACCGTTCGCGGTCTGGGCGACGGACGCGACGACGGCCAGCGACTACCAGCGCAAGCTCATCGACGCGTTCGCCGCGGACGTCCCGGTCGCCCGGATCGCGGCCTCGGGCCTGGCAGAGGCGATCGAGGCCGGCTCACCGGCCCGCATCGAGGCCGCCATCGCCGAGGCCGCGGACGCCACCCCGCCCGACGTCGCCTCCGTGGTCCTGGGCTGCACCCACTACGGACTCGTCGCGGACCGGATCGTGCGGGCGCTGGAGGCCCGGGGGATCCGCGAGGTCACGCTGTTCGACTCCCCCGCCGCCGTCGCCGCGCAGACGCTGCGCCGCGTCCATGCGGATGCCGGCGGCGAGGCAGGACAGGCGGTCAGCGGGGGCGCGGGCACAGGCCATGAGCTCGCGGCGCGTCCGACCCGCCGGGGTCGGATCCTCGCGGTCTACCAGTCCGGGGAATCAGGACGCCTGCCCGCCGTGTTGAACGAGTACCCGGTCGGACGCCGACTCCTGGACCTGGAGCAGACGGCGGACGAAGAGAGCGAGATGGAATGAGCCAGACCCCCGTGAACAGCGGGCTTCCCGGTGCGGGCGGCCCCGACCCCTTCACCCGCATGTTCAAGCGGCTGCGGGTGTCCTTCATGGTGCAGGGCGGCTTCTCGATCGTCGCCGGCATCCTGTTCCTCGTGTGGCCGTTCCAGTCCGCGACCGCGTTCGTCCTCGTGTTCGCCGCATGGCTGCTGGCCTCAGCTATCCTCTCCGCCATCCTGTCCGTCGTGCGGAAGCAGGGCAGTCTGCTGGGGACGCTGGTGCCGGGCATCCTGGGGCTCCTGCTGCTCTTCATCCCGGAGGCGGCCGGTTCCGCGCTCGTCTTCCTCGTCGCCTTCGCCTCCCTGCTGGTGGGAGGCCTCGCGGTCGCGCTGTCGCTGAGTCTGCGCCGGATCGGATTCTCCGCCTGGTGGCTCACGCTCATCGCGGGCGTCCTGGCGGTGGGCTACGGCTTCCTCGCACTCTTCAATCCGGCCGCGGCCCTGACCGGGCTGCTGTGGGCGCTGGGCGTCCTGCTCGTCGTCATCGGTGCCGTCATCATGGTGCTGGGCTGGAAGATCGGCACGATGTCGATCGACCCCGTCGGCGGCGCGACGTTCGGCGGTGCGTCGTTCGGCGGTCCGGGGATGGCGGGGCCGGGTGGCCCCGGCTTCGGTGGCCCGGGATCCGGCGGACCCGGTTCCGGAGGCCCGGGGTTCCGCGGTCCGTCCATGCCGCCGCGCCGCGGCCCGGATGACGACGTCATCCCCGGCGAAGAGGTCTGAGCCACTCGGGCCGCATAGTGGCCCTCTTCACATCCCGGAATGCTTCGTGATCCGCGGGACTTGTACTGAGTGAAGGGCACCGCCCCTCGTCAGCGCGTGGCATGCCCTTCAGCGCCAGCACGACGACGAGCAGATGCGGAGGAGCCATGACCACACCACCCCACGGATCCCAGAACCCGGCCCCGCAGGGCTCGCCCGAAGGACCCGAAACCCCGGCACCGGGTCGGGATTCGGCTCCCGAGCAGCCCACGACACCGGGACAGACTCCACCGGGCCAGGCCCCCTTCGGTCCGGGCGCCGTCTTCGGGCGCAGCTACGACGACCTGCGACGCGGCGCGCGGACAGCACTCATCATCCAGGGCGTCCTCAGCATCATCATGGGCGTCCTGTTCCTCGCGATGCCGGGCGTCACCGCGATCGTCTTCGGCATGATGTTCGCCATCTGGATCGCCGCCGGCGGTGTCATGTCGCTCATCGGCCACTTCTCCCGGGACAAGGAGCACCGCAGTGGGTGGACTCTGGCCGGTGCCATCCTCTCGATCATCGCGGGCATCGTCGCGTTCGTCCTGCCCGGAGCGGCGACGCTGGCGCTGGCCCTCGTCGTGGGATTCTGGGCTCTGGTCGCCGGCGTCACAGGGATCGTCTCGTCGTTCTCGCTGCGGAAGATGGGCGCGAAGTACTGGTGGACGATGCTCATCAACGGCATCGTGGGCGTCCTCGTGGGAATCGTGTTCGTCGTGAGCCCGGCCGGCGCACTGGTGAGCCTCGCCTGGGTGCTGGGCATCTTCGCGATCGTCGACGGGATCGCAGAGATCGTCCTGGGCATCCGCATGAAGAAGAAGCAGCCCACCGCCTGAGTCGGAACCGCACGGTTTCATCACACCCAGTTCACTCGCAGGAAACCCTCAGTAGGTCGTCAGTCCGTAGCCTCGTGCGCGTTGCTCCGACCGCATGAAAGGTTTCCCATGCCCCGCCTCACCAGGCTCTTCGCCGCGAGTGCCGCACTGACGCTGCTGAGTCCCGCAGTCGCCACGTCCGCCATGGCCGCCCCCTCCGACACCGTCGATCCTGTCTCGCTCGTGGAGAGCGGCGAGACGACGTGGTCCTACCTCGACACGGATACGGATCCGGCCGACGGGCTGGAAAACCGGACCGATTGGACCACTCCCTCCTTCGACGATGCGCAGTGGGAGACGGCGGCCGGCTCCTTCGGCGCTCTCCGCGGTGAGCGCGAGGAGCTCAACGGCGGGTTCCTGCCAGACAACCTCCTGACTCAGTACAAGGAGGACGAGCCCAGCACCAACGCCGAGGCGTTCTTCTTCCGCACGGACGTGTCCGTCGATGCGGAGCAGCTGGCCGACGGCGAGCAGCTGTCCGGCACCGTCCGCTACGACGACGCCGCGACGGTCTTCGTCAACGGCGAGAAGGTCGCGGGCTTCCACGACGACGACATCGAGTACCCGGAGACCGGCGAGCGACGCAACATGCAGTACGGCGGGTCGAACAGCTCGGCACCGCGCGAGGGCACCTTCTCCCTGGACCCGGAGGTCCTGGTCGAGGGCGAGAACACGATCGCCGTCCAGTTGCACCAGGGTCGCGCGACCAGCTCGGACCTGTACTTCGACTTCGAGGACCTGACCCTCGAGCAGGCACCGGAGCCCCAGGGGCAGTCGTCCATCCTCCTGGGCGTGGGCTCCGACCAGAGCGAGCGCCGCATCACCTGGTTCACGGATTCCGGTGTGGACGAGGCCGTGCAGATCGCAGCCGGAGCACACGAGACGATGCCCGCGGACGCGCAGACCGTCGAGCCGATGGACCGCGGCGCCTCCGCCGACGGCACCAACGACTACGTCCACGCATCCGTCACCGGCCTCGAGCCCAGCACCACCTACTCCTACCGTGTGGGCAGCGAGGAGGGCGGCTGGTCGGAGATCCAGCAGTTCCAGAACCACGACACGGACCTGGAGCACGAGTTCACGTTCATCGGCGACGCGCAGCTGGGCTCGTCCGGCAACCTCGAGAGCGACGCGGCTGGCTGGCAGACCACGCTCGACCGCACGAACGAGATGTTCCCGGACTCCCACTTCCTCCTGTCGGCCGGCGACCAGATCAACGACTACGCGGGTGACCCCGCGGAGTACGCCGCGTACATCGGACCGCAGCAGATGCGCACGCAGACGTCCGCGCAGACGCTGGGCAACCACGACTACAACCGCTCGGAGCCGCAGGCGCTGTTCAACCAGCACTTCAGCCTGCCCAACCAGTGGGAGGAGGACCCCACCGGGGGCAACTACTGGTTCAAGCAGAACGACGTGCTCCACCTCAACATCTCCACGGAGAACCGCGACTTCGAGTCGCACCGGAAGTTCATCGAGCAGACGATCGCAGAGCAGGGCGACGAGACCACCTGGACGATCCTCACCCTCCACCGCTCGCTCTACAGCGTCGGACCGCACTCGCAGTCCGGCAGCGTCTCGATCCGGAACGGACTCGCGCCGATCCTGGCGGAAATCGATGACCTCGACATGGTGCTGGCCGGCCACGACCACTCGTACGCCCGCACGCACCTGATGGACGGGACGGACGTCGCCAGCGAGGAGACGACGACGGCGCCCGAGGGTCACGACCAGCTGCACCCGGAGGGCAACGAGCTCCTCTACATCACCGCGAACTCGTCGTCCGGCAGCAAGTACTACAGCATGGCGCCGGAGCTGTTCACGCCGTGGGCCGCAGTGCGTGATCAGTCGGAGACCCCCACCACTTCGAACGTCAAGGTGGGCGAGTGCTCGATCACGACGACGACCGTCCGCGTGGACAACGGCGAGCAGATCGACAAGGTCGAACTGGTCAAGGACAAGACGGCGCCGGAGATCGCGACGCCGGGCGATGCGACCGTCGAGGTGGGCTCCGAGTTCGATCCGCTCGAGGGCGTGGACGCGACCGACGCGTGCGGTGAGCTGAATGAGGACGGCATCACGGTCGAGGGCACCGTCGACACGTCGACGCCGGGCACCTACGACCTCGCTTACTCGGCGACGGACGTCGCCGGGAACACGGCGACGGCGTCCCGCACGATCACGGTCGCTGAGGCTCCCTCGCCGGAGCCCACGGAGGACCCGACCGACGATCCCACGGATCAGCCCACCGACGACCCCACCGACCAGCCGACGGATGATCCCACGGATGATCCGACGGACGACCCCACAGGGGACCCGACGGACCAGCCCACTGATCAGCCGACGGGCGAGCCCACGGATGATCCGACGGACGCTCCTACGGATGGCCCGACCGACGACCCGTCGACCGATCCCTCCGAGGACCCCTCGACGGAGCCCACGGACGACCCGGGCGATGACGGCGACTCGGACGACAACCGGGACGACCAGGACGACGACCGCCGCGACGACGACTCGGACAACGGCCGTGACGACGACTCGGATGACGGGAAGCTGCCGCGGACCGGTGCGACCCTGGCCGGTCTGGGTGCGGGCGTGACCCTGCTGGGTGCGGGCATCGCCGCACTCGTCGCCTCGCGTCGCCGCAAGGCCTGATCGACGGATGTGCCCGGTGACCCGATCACCGGATCGCCAGGCGCATCCGCCCACGTGAGGGTGAATGGTTCGAGGGGCACCTGCGTGCAGGTGCCCCTCGAACCATTCAGCACGGTCTCGACGAGCAGCCCTCAGGAATCCAGCCCCGCATCGTCGCAGAATCGACACATGCGGGCCATACGCAGACGCCCCTCAGCGTCGTACGCTGTCCGCATGAACAAGTCATACCTCGTCACCTGGGCCCTCGCACAGTTCCTGGGCACCCTCGGCATCGACCGCTTCTACCTGGGCAAGATCGGCACCGGCATTCTCAAGCTCATCACCGCCGGCGGCTTCGGCATCTGGGCCCTCATCGACCTCATCCTCGTCCTCACCGGCAACACCACGGACAAGGAGGGCCGCCCGCTGGACGGCTTCGAGGAGCACAAGAAGGTCACCCGCATCGTCACCATCGTCCTCATCGTCCTGGGCATGATCTCCGGTGGCTGCTCCGCCGCGATCACCGCCGGCAACGTCACGGAGATGATGTGACTCTCTGATCCGTCCTCAACCGCAGAGGCCCCCGCAGCGATCACTGCGGGGGCCTCTGCGTCTCCCCGGCCTCTGCGTCTCCCCGGCCTCTGCGGCCTCAGACGGTGGCGGAGTCCGGGGTGAGGCGCCGGGCGACGGTCTCGGCCGGCTCCGGTCGCGTCAGCAGGGACACGATCACGAAGGCGATAAGCGAGCACGCACCGCCCACCACGACCTCGGGAACGCCGCCGTAGTCCAGCAGTCCGAAGACGCCGGCCAGTCCGCCCGCGGACCCCGCGATGATCGCGGCCAGCGCGCCTTCGCGGGTGGCCCGCTTCCACAGCAGCCCGCCCATCACCGGGACGAAGACGCCGGAAGCGTACATCGTGTACGCGAGCGACAGGACGGTGATGATGCCCGGGACGGTCAGTGCGAACACGAGCGCGGCAATACCCAGCAGCAGCGTCCACACGCGCGCCACCCGCAGCGTGCGGGGGCTGTCGCCCTGAGGATCGCGGCCCATGATCTCCTGGTAGAAGTCGTTCGTCACGTGCGTGCTGCCGGCGATCAGCAGCGAATCAGCGGTCGACATGACGGCGGCCAGGATCGCGGCGACGATGACGGCGGCGATGCCCACTGGCAGCACCTCGGAGATGAGGGTCGGCAGCGCGGACGACGTGTTCTCCAGATCCGGGAACAGCACGTGCGCGCTCATCCCGCCCACCACGGGGAAGAACGCGAAGGCCAGCAGGAGCAGGCCCGCACCGATCGCGGAGCCGCGCGCCACCGCCGCGCTGCGGGCGGAGAACAGCCGCTGGTAGAAGTCCTGGCCGATGAGGTCGTACATGATGACCGGGGTGATGATGCCCAGCATCGCGCCCACGCCCATGCCCACGGGCGAGAAGTAGTCGGAGGCGACCACATCACCGCTGGTCTGGGCGAACACGCGCAGGCCCTCGAAGCCGCCGGCCGCGCGCAGTCCCAGGAGCGAGGCGATCGGGACGCCGATGACGACGATCATGATCTGCGCGGCATCGGTGAGGGC
>DYUK01000318.1 GCA_020743695.1 Brevibacterium senegalense
GCCGGCGTCGACGTGGAGGCCGGTGACCGCGCCGTCGAACTCATGAAGGCCGCGATCACCACCACCCACGGGCCCGAGGTCGTGGGCGGCTTCGGCGGATTCGCCGGCCTCTTCGACGCCTCGGCTCTCAAGGACTACCGTCGCCCGCAGCTGGCGACGTCCACGGACGGGGTGGGCACGAAGGTCGCCCTGGCTCAGCAGCTGGACATCCACGACACGATCGGCCACGACCTCGTGGGCATGGTCGTCGACGACATCGTCGTGATCGGTGCGAAGCCGCTGTTCATGACCGACTACATCGCGTGCGGCAAGGTGGTCCCGGAGCGGATCGCCGCGATCGTCCGCGGGGTCGCCGAGGCCTGCGCCAGCGCCGGTGTCGCCCTGGTGGGCGGCGAGACGGCCGAGCACCCCGGTCTCCTGGGCGTCGACGAGTACGACGTGGCCGGTGCCGCGACCGGCGTCGTCGAGGCGGATGAGGTCCTGGGCGCGCACCGCGTCGAGGCCGGCGATGTGCTGGTGGGACTCCCGTCCTCCGGCCTGCACTCGAACGGCTATTCGCTGGTGCGCCGCATCATCGCGGACGCCGGCTGGGCCCTCGACCGCGAGGTGCCGGAGTTCGGCAGGTCGCTGGGCGAGGAAGTCCTCACACCCACGCGTGTCTATGCGGGACCGCTGCTGGCGCTCATCCGCGAACTGCCGGGCGCGGTGCACTCGATCTCGCATGTGACCGGTGGTGGGCTGAGCGCCAACGTCGCGCGGATCCTGCCGCAGGGGACTGTGGGCGTCATGCGCCGCTCCTCGTGGACCGTGCCCGCCGTCTTCGATGTGCTGGGCGATCTGGGCGGTGTCCCGCTGCTGGACCGTGAGCGCACGTGGAACCAGGGCGTGGGCATGGTGCTGTCCGTCGCTGCGGACCGGGCGGACGAGGTGCTGAGCGCCTACCCCGGCTCGTGGACGCTGGGCGAGGTGCTGACCGACGACGGTGCGCACCGGGACTCGGGCGCCTACGTGCAGGGCGCCAAGGGCGTCGACGCGGGTGCTGCCATCCTCATCGACTGACGAGCGGAGCCACCGCAGAGACGAGAACGCTGAGGGGGATGGGAACCGATCGGTTCCCATCCCCCTCAGCTGTGCTGCGTGCGACTGTCAGCGGTGCGTTCCGCTGTCGTCCTCGTCATCGAAGTCGTCGTACTTGTCCGCGTACTCGGAGTAATCGTTCTCACCGTCGAAGTCCGACTCTGCGGATTCTCCCCCCAGCTCTCGCTGGAGTGCGGTGAGGTCCGTCTCCGGGCTGTAGTACTTGAGCTTCCGAGCGACCTTGATCTGCTTCGCCTTGGCGCGACCGCGACCCACTGGCCTGACCCCCTCCGTGCTCATCCAGGGCGGGTGACACGAGGTCCCTGGTCCGTCTTCCATCGTTCTCCGCAGTATCGTACCCCGTTGGCCTGTGGTGAGCCATTCCGGGGAGCGCTCCGAGAGGAGTCTGAGAACGTCGATATCGCGATGCGGACGCTCGTTCGGACGGCCCTGCGACTGTCTGTCCGTGCTCGCGGATAAGCTGGAGGACATGTCGTTCTCCCGCCCGTACGAACTGGTCCTCCGCATCTTCGAGCCGCTCGCGGCCCACCCGAACTGGCAGGACGAGTCCACCGGCGGCGACCGTGAGCAGATCGAGGCGTCGCTGCACCGGGATGCGGATGAGCGCCTCCTCATCCTGCCGCCTTCACCCCTGCCTCCGGCGACCCCGCGCATGCGGATGGTGCTGCCCGGTGCACAGACCTGGGACGGGATCGACCGTGTCTGGCCCGTCCAGCAGGACGTGCTGTCCTGGGGTGCGATCCAGGAGCTGGAGGAATCCACCCCGCAGGCGCTCCTCGATCCGCTGGTGCCGCGCAGTGTCCGCCGGGTCGCCTCGATCGACCGGATGGACTGGCTGCGCCGGGAGAAGGGCGACCAGATCTACTCGCAGATCGCCCGCTGGCAGGTGCCGTTCCAGTGGTGGCTCGCGTTCGACGACTCCGTCGACCAGGTCATCGAGGAGGAGGAAGCGGACGGCACGACGCGCATCCGGCTGCGAGCGGACATCATGGCCGCCTCTGCCCGGGTCGACTGGGCGAAGGACGTGCTGGCGGACTCCACGCCGCCCAACGGACCCGTCACCGTCGTGCGGGAGTTCGCGGAATGGCTGGACAGCTTCGACTTCAACTCGATCGTGGAGCTGGACCTGGGCGGCATGTCCGCCCTCCACTGGGAGAGCGACATGCGGCGGCTGCTGGACGAGTGCGTGAGCGCGCTGGCGGACGACGACGCGGACAAGGCCCAGGAGACGTTCGCCCAGTACATGCGCGCTGCCGACACCCAGCAGCTCCTCGCCCACTCGAACTGACGGAGGCCTGACCACGGTGGACGAACCGCAGCAGGATCGGCGCACACCGTGGCTGTGGTTGCTGGTGGGCAGCGCGATCCTCACCCAGACCACGCTCAACCTCGTGCGGCCCACGGTCAGCTACCAGCTGCTGGGGATGGGCGCGGATGCGGCGACCGTGGGTCTCGTGACCTCTGCCTACGCTCTGCTGCCACTGGTGCTCATCATGTGGCTGGGGCGCCTGGCCGAGCGCCTGTCCCGCCTGTCGCTGCTCATCGCGGCCGGTGCCCTCATCTTCGCGGGTGCCTGCCTGCTCCTGTCCTTCGCTCACACGATCCTGCTGGTGGCGGTGGGGTCCGTCATCCTGGGCGTCGCGCACATCGTCTTCACGATTGGCGGGCAGTCCGCGATCGCCCGGCACATGCCTCCTAGCGATCTGGACCGCGGGTTCGGCTGGTTCACCGCCGGCTACGCGGTGGGTCAGCTGGTGGGCCCGCTGCTGGGCGGCTTCCTGCTGAGCAGTGGGAGCGATGCGGACGATCGCGCGGCCGGCATCCGGATCGCGATGCTCGTGGGCATGGTCGTGGCGGCCGCCGCGGTGCCGGTCATCGCCCCACTGCTGTTCGGCAGGGCCCGACCGCAGGAGGCAGGTGCGTCGAGTGCCACGGCGAAGCCGGCCGACGACGACGGTGCGGCGGCAGAGGCAGGTGCGGCGGCCTCGGCGGCGGAGCCGGACGGCAGGCCCACGATGCTGCGGATCCTGCGACTGCCGCGGATCCCATCGCACATGGTCGCCTCGCTGGCGCTGCTGACGATGATGGACCTGCTCATCGCGTTCCTGCCGGTCGTGGGCGAGCAGCACGGCGTCGCCCCGATGTGGGTGGGCGTCTTCCTGGCGGTGCGCGCGGGCGCGACCATCGCCTCCCGCATCTGCCTGCCGTGGCTCTCCGCGCGCTTCCGACGCAGCGACCTCGTCATCGTCAGCCTCCTGGGTGCGGGTCTCATGTTCGTGTCGACGCCGTGGACGCTCACGTGGACCGTCGTCACGATCATCCTCATGGCGGTGGGCGGCTTCTTCCTGGGGCTGGGGCAGCCGCTCACCATGACCCTCGTCGTGCAGAGCGTCCCCACCGCGTGGCGCAGCACCGCCCTGGCGGTGCGGCTGCTGGGGAACAGGCTGGGACAGGTGGCGCTGCCGGTCGCGGCGGGTGCGATCGCGACGGTCGTGGGGCCGGGCGGGGCGATCTGGTTCGCCTCGGCGCTGCTGCTGGTCAGCGGTGCGGAGAAGGCGATCAGACGGCGGCCGGGCGGTCTGCGGCGGTAGACCGCCGCGTGGGCCAGGTGAAGAGGACGGTGCGGGACAGCGGCACCATCGCCACCGGGATCACCAGCCCCGCGACGATGAGGATGAGAGTGATGAGCCATGGCTGCTCGATCCCCAGCGCATCGATGGATTCGAAGGCGAGCGTGATCGTCGTGAGGTTCACGAGGTAGATGACGATCGACCCCCGGCCCGCCCACTCGAGGAACCGGATGCGCGGGAGTCGGGGCGCCAGCCACGTGATCCCCAGGACTCCCACGAGCGACATGATGAACGTCGCGAAGCCCAATGTCGTGCGCAGTTCCTGATCGTGTGCGGACAGGTATCCCCACACGAGCGTGAGCGCCAGCATCCCGGCCGGCACCAGCGGTGAGAGGCGCTGCCAGCCGGTCACGACGTGCGCGACGGCGGCACCCGCGAAGAAGAACGCGCCGTACCAGAGGACCTTCTCCCCGTACTCCACCCACGACGAGTCCGAGGTGAGGAACGACGACGCGAAGGCCATGGGCAGCGGCAGGACCCAGGCCGGGACCAGCTGGGTGAGCGGCGCGAACGCATAGCAGACGATGAGCACCGACAGGAACCACAGGTGCTGGAAACCGGTCAGCATGGCCGTCGCATCGGTGAGCAGCCACCAGCGGTCCTCATCGCGCCAGAGGGCCTCGAACGTGATCGCGACGATGACGGTCCACAGCACGAACGGCCAGATCAGACTGCGCAGCTTGCCCGTGACATACGTGCGCGGCGGCTTCGCCAGCGATCGGGGCAGCAGCAGACCGGACAGGAAGAAGAGGAGCGGCATCCGGAACGGCTGCATCGATTCGCCCACGCGCAGGAGCACGTCCGGAGTGCCGGGCACCCGCTCCATGAGCGGGTACTGGATGTGGAAGACCGCGACCAGCAGCACGGCCAGACCGCGCAGCATGTCCATCCAGCCGGCGCGCGCGCCTGAGGATTCCGTTGCCGCCATCATGGTGAGCGTACGCGAGCGAAGGCGACCGTGCGATCAGGCCCTGCGGAACTCCGCCACCATCGGGCAGTCGAACGGGTCGCGAGCGGCCAGCCCCACACGATTCAAGTAGGAGATGACGATCCCGTACGACTTCAGGAGGCTCGTCTCCGTGTACGGGACACCCAGCTCACGGCACTTCTCGATGACGATCTGACGAGTCCGTGCCAAGTGCGGGCGCGGCATGCTGGGAAACAGGTGGTGTTCGATCTGGTAGTTCAGGCCACCCATGAACCAGGTCGCCCACCAGCCGCCACGGATGTTGCGGGACAGGCGGACCTGCTTCGAGAAGAAATCGATCGTGACGGCGCGGTCGATGATCGGCATCCCCTTGTGGTTGGGAGCGAATGACGCCCCCATGTACACGCCGAACACGGCCAACTGGACGCCCAGGAAGGCGAACGCCATGCCCAGTGGCAGGAAGAAGAAGATCGGGAACAGGAAGAGGACCGTCCGAACGGTGAGGAGGGTCAGCTCCTGCCAGCGGTGCTTGACCCTTCCCCGTGAGCACAGGTGGGCGTACCCCTGGACATAGAGATTGAGGCCCTCCAGGGTGAGCAGAGGGAAGAACAACCATCCCTGCCGTGACTGCAGCAGGCGGAGGAGCCCCTTCGACTTGGCGGCATCCTCTGCGGCGAACGACAGGACTCCCGGCGCGATGTCCGGATCCCTGCCGACGACGTTGGGGTTCCCGTGGTGCCGGGAGTGTTTCGAATCCCACCACGAATAGCTCATGCCCACAACAGCCCCCAGGATCAGGGCGAGCCGATCGTTCGCCGGTCCGGTCGACAGGACTGTGCGATGCGCGGCCTCGTGGGCGAGGAACGCCACCTGGGTGAGGAGGATGCCCAGCGCGGCGGCGATGAGCAGCTGGAACCAGCTGTCGCCCAACAGGACGAAGCCCGTGACGCAGCCGGCCAGGCCCAGCGCGAGCCCCGCGCCCACCATCGAGTAGAACACCGGAGTGCGAGACAGCAGACCTTCACCGCGGACGATCGTGGACACCTCCAGATACGACTTCGCCGCCGCGGGAAACGGACGTGTCCGGATGACACCGGATTCTTGGGGTGGAGAGTCCGTGACGGGATCACCGGTGATCGTGTCCGTGCTGCGACGGCTCGTGGACCGGCTGGAGGACGGGACGGATGCAGGCATGGTTCGTACCGCTTCTCTTCTGGGCCGTCATCGAACGGGTGGACGACGTGTGACGGGGGAGGACAGGGGCCACGGTGCGTGCCGCGACGGGTCGTAGGGGAAAAGAAGAGCGGGGGCCGCCGGTCCAGGACCGTCGACCCCCGCTCTGCAGGAGAATCAGAGAACGCGAACGCTCGTCGCCTGCATGCCCTTCGGGCTGGACTCCGCCTCGAAGTCCACCGACTGGCCCTCTTCGAGGCTGCGGTAACCCGTGCCCTCGATAGCGCTGAAGTGGGTGAAGACGTCAGCGGATCCATCGCTGGGCTCGATGAAGCCGAAGCCCTTCTCAGCGTTGAACCACTTGACGGTACCTGTAGCCATACTGCTTATCCTTTGTGTACGGGCCACCCACCTGAGTGACCGTTCTGCCCGAACCGAGTACCGGTCCGGAGTTCTGGGGGGGTGCGCGTCAGCAGACGCGCGGGACGCCCGACAGGGTCTGCCGGGAGAATCGGGGGAATCGCAGCGGCCGCACTGTCTGACGCGCATCGATGCGCGCAGTGCCGGACTGCGTCTGCGGGGGTGGAGCGGAAGAACTGATGAAGAATCGTTTCGTCGGGCCTGTGCGGCTGTGTCGAATGGTCTCCGGGTACTGATGGACATGTCGACCGGAGTGGACCCCCGACGAACCCGCCAGCCGGTGCCTGTTCGCGTTGTGCGCGGCGGACCGCCGTGCTGACAGAGTCAACCGTAGCACGCTCTCGACCCGTGTGGGGGTTCTCGTCTGCAAGATGGCAGGCGAAGATGCGGTGAATAAACACGGTCGAAGGCCCAGCGGGACGGGGCGGGTCCGGGAGACGGTGGAGGCACACGGCATCCACCGTCGAACGAGAGGAACCCGTCATGCAGCTGTCACCCGATTCCGCGGAAGTCGTCGCCGCGACCGCCGGCGTCGTCGCCGAGCACGCGGAGGAGATCACGAAGGTCTTCTACCCCGACATGTTCGAGGCGCACCCGGAGCTCCTCAATGTCTTCAACGTGGCGAACCAGGCGGTGGGAGAGCAGCCCAAGGCGCTGGCGGCCTCGGTCGTGGCCTTCGCGGTCCAGCTGCTGGACCCGGACGCCCCCGACTTCACTCCCGTCCTGCAGCGGATCGCGCACAAGCACGTGTCCCTGGGCATCAAGGCCCCGGAGTACACGATCGTGGGTCGCTACCTCATGGGCGCGATCGGCAAGGTGCTGGGCGACGCGGTGACACCGGAGGTCGCGCGGGCCTGGGACGAGGTCTACTGGCTTTTCGCCACCGCGCTCATCGCGGAGGAGGCCAAGCTGTACGCGCAGGCCGGCACCGATCCGGAACAGCCGTGGCGCCCGTACCGCGTCGTCGAGCGCTTCGAGGAGTCCGACGAGGTGTTCTCGCTGCTGCTGGCTCCCGTCTCCGGGCAGATCCCCAGCCACCGGACGGGCCAGTACGTGGCGATCGCGGTCGACGTCCCCGGTGGGACGCGGCAGCCGCGGCAGTACACGATCTCCTCGGGACCGCGGGGTGACTCGCTGCGGGTGACGATCAAGCGGGTCCGCGGGGTCGACGGCACCCCGGACGGCCAGGTCTCCGGGTGGCTGCACGAGAACGCGCAGCCCGGGACCATCCTGGACGTGTCTCAGCCGGCCGGCGACGTGGTGCTGGACGAGTCCGACTCGCCGGTGGTCCTCGTGTCCGCGGGCATCGGCATCACCCCGGTCGCAGCGATCATGGAGGACCTGTCCCGTCGCCAGCCCGACCGCACCGTCCGCCTCTTTCACGCGGACAAGGCGCACAGCTCGCACGCGCTGTACGACGGACTGCGTCGCCAGGTGCTGGCGATGTCCGACGCCCGCGCGCAGAACTGGTACGAGGAGGGTGCCGAGGAGGCTCCCACCCTCCACCCGGCCCGGTCCGGCTTCATGGACCTGACGGATGTCGAGCTGCCGGAGGAGGCGCAGGTGTTCATGTGCGGACCGCTGCCGTTCATGCAGATCGCCCGCCGCACCCTCATCGACCAGGGCGTGCCCAGCGACAACATCCACTACGAGGTCTTCGGCCCGGACCTGTGGGCGCAGAACCCCGACGGGTGAGTGAGCCGGCCGGCTGAGAACGACCGGCCGCGACGGAGGCCCGGCCCCGGCCTCGGTGATGATGCCGAGGCCGGGGCCGGGGTGCGTCGGTGTGCCCAGGTCGGAGTGCCTGGGCCAGGCCGCCGAGGTCGGGGCCGGGGTGCGTAGCCGGGTTCAGTCCGCGTGCGAGCGCATCGCGGTGACGGCGTGGCGTTCCAGTGCGGTCTCGTCCTGGTCGGCGCTGACGCCCCCGGTGCGGCGGACCCGCGGCTCCTGCCCGGCGAGGCCCAGGACCAGGAGGCACCGGTCCTTCTCGACGAACGGGTGGAGGCGGCGGAGCTCGACGGGTCCGGAGACCTGCTCCAGCTGGTGCCGCACCAGTTTCGCGTGGACGGAGCACACCAGAGGCCGGTCCTCGTCGATGAACTCCTGATACATGCACGGCATGAGACCCACGGTCAGGCGATCCTCGGAGATCTCCGGCTCCAGTCCCGCGTCCTCCAGGTGCTCGTAGAGAGCGTCCAGCTGGTGGGTGGCGTCGTCGCCCAGGTCGGCTCCGGGGTCCAGGTCGGGGGCGACGGTGCGCAGCATGCGCCCGCGCTGCTTCGCCTCGTCCGCCCGGCGCCGGGCCTGCGGAGTCTGGTCCGCCCGGCGGACGGGGGAATAGCCCAGGGGAGGACGGCCTCGGCGGCCCGTCTCCACGGGGGCGCTCACGATGAGGCCCTCCTCCTCGAGGACGCGCAGGTGGTCGCGAGCGGTGTTGAGGTGGACCTGGGCCTCGTCCGCCAGCTCCTGCAGGAGCCGTCCGGGTTTCCGCTGCACGGCGCGCAGGAGACGCAGGCGACTGACCTGGGTCAGTCCTCTGTAGTGCTCGACTCTGCGTGGCATGACTCCAGTGTGCGCCTGTCACGGCGGCTGGGGAACCGGTGCGACTGTCGGTGAGATGAGGCATCTCGCAGGGACGCGGTGCGGTGGTCGCGCCTGTCACGGGCGTCTCGCAGTACGGAGGTGGACGGCCTCAGGCACGACCCAGGAGTAGATTCCGGAGCATCCGTGTCGATGGAGATACAAGGAGCACTCGTGACAGCCACCAGCACCCCGATCCGACTGCCGGACATCCATCCGTTCCTGGGGATGGACGTGTGGTCGATGCTGACCGGACGAGCCGATGAGCACCCGGACCGCACGCTGCTGACCTGGGAGCCGTTCGACGGCGGGACTCGGTCGTGGACGTACGCCCGGTTCGTCGACGAGTGCGCCGGTGTGGGCGCAGGGATGCAGGCACGCGGCATCGCCGCCGGCGACCGCGTCATCATCCACATGCAGAACCGCCCGGAGTTCCTCATCACCTGGTTCGCGTGCGCCGCGATCGGAGCCGTGGCGGTCACGACGAACTCCCGGTCGTCCCAGGGAGAGCTCGCCTACTTCATCAGCAACAGCGGTGCCCGCGCCGCCGTCACGCAGCCGGACCTTGAACCCGTGGTCCGTGGTGCCGGTGCCGCTCTCGACTGGGTCGCGGTGATCCAGACGTCAGGGGAGGACGGATTCGACAGCCTCCGGTTGCCGCCGGATGCGCTCCGTCCGGTCGCACCGGATCCGGCCGCCCCGCTCAGCATCCAGTTCACTTCCGGGACGACGTCGCGGCCCAAGGGCGTGCTGTGGACGCACGCGAACGGCCTCTGGGGCGCACGGGTGAACGCCCTGCACGAGGATCTGCGCGACACGGACGTGCACCTCGTCTACATGCCGCTGTTCCACACGAACGCGATGGCCTACTCCGTCCTGGCGAGCATCTGGGTGGGTGCCCGCTTCGTCCTCCTGCCCAAGTGGTCGACCAGCCGGTTCTGGGAGATCTCCCAGCGCCACGGGTGCACGTGGGCCTCGCTCATGGGGCTGTCCACCCGGGCGATCCTCGCCTCGGACGTCCCGCCGCTGCACACGTACCGCCTGTTCGGCGCGGGAGCGGACGTCCCGCTGCTGACGGAGCGGACCGGAGTCCCCATGATCACGTGGTGGGGTATGACGGAGACCATCACCCACCCGATCATCGGTGACCGTCGCGGATCCGTGCACACCGGCATCATGGGTCGCTGCGCACCGGAGTACGAGATCGCCGTCCGGGACCCGCTGGGTGCTGCGTCCGCTCCGGGCGAGGTGGGCGAACTGAGCGTGCGCGGCGTGCGCGGACTGTCGCTGTTCGCGGAGTACTGGGACAACCCGTCTGCGACGGCGGACGCCTTCGACGCCGACGGCTGGTTCCGCACGGGCGACCTGGTCCGCCTCAACGACGACGGCACCCTCACCTTCGTCGACCGGGCCAAGGACATGCTGCGGGTGGGTGCGGAGAACGTGGCGGCCTCGGAGATCGAGCGCGTCGTCCAGACCGTGACCGGCCCGCGGGAGGTCGCCGTCGTGGGCGCACCGCACGAGTCCCTCGACGAGGTCCCGGTCGTCTTCGTCGTCGACGCGGAGGCCCCGGCCGAGCTGGCGGAGCGGATCCTTGCAGGGTGCCGTGCGCAGCTGGCGGATTTCAAGGTCCCGCGCCAGGTGCACTTCGTGACCGAACTGCCCCGGTCCACCATCAGCAAGGTCAACAAGGTCGAGCTGCGGACCGTCGTGGCCGGCGGCACGTCGCTGGCGGAGGCGCAGGAGCGGTGGGCACAGGCGGCTGTGCTCGATCCGTCGGGGGATGCGAGCGCGACAGGGAGCTGACCGCAAGGCCCCCAGCCGAGGGCTGACCGAGGGGTGTCCTCAGCAGGTGACCTGCCCTGCTGAGGGCAGGGGGCTTCGGCGGCGTGCGCAACCTCACGCGCCGGCCAGGGGACGGGGACCGATAGACTGGTGGGCGGCCTTCGGGCCGCCATGACGCATCGATGACACGACACGCGAAGTCCCCGCGCGGACCTTCTGACACGGCACGGTCGAGCAGCTGGAACCTCACCCGCCACCCGTCAGGAGCATTCGTGTCCTCACCCGTCCACGCCCGCCCGCAGACCCCCGGTCGTGTGGGTCCCATGATCGCGGTCGCGGCAGCCGCCGCCTTCCTCGCCACCTTCAACGAGACGTTCCTCAATGTCGCCTTCACCCCGATCATGGCCGACTTCGGTGTGAACGTGGGTACGGTCCAGTGGCTCACCACCGGCTACCTGCTGGTCGCGGCCGTCTTCGTGCCGGTCGCGAACGTCCTGTACCACCGCTTCCCGACCCGCGGCCTGTTCGTGAGCGTCGTCGCGCTCATGGTCGTGGGCTCGATCGTGGGTGCGCTCGCCCCCACGTTCGGCGTCCTCCTGCTGGGTCGACTGCTCCAGGCGGTGGGCACCGGACTCCTCACCCCCTTGGGCATGAACATCACCCTGGCCGTGTCCCCGCGCGAGAAGCTGGGGCTCATGATGGGCATTATGGCCGCGATGACCACGCTGGGCCCGTCACTGGCGATCGTGCTGTCCGGGGTGCTGCTGACCGTGGTGCCGTGGACGACCCTCCTGTGGGTGTTCGGGGGCCTGTGCTTCCTCGTGCTGCTGGCCGGTGCGGTCGTGCTGCGCACCGTCGCTGATCTGGGACGTCCCGTGCTGGACGTGCCGTCGTTCCTCCTGGTCGCCGTCGGTCTGGTGGGAGTGCTCTACGGCGTGTCCGCTGCATTCGGTGGTGCGGCTCTGTACGCCGCGGGTGCGGGTGTCGTGGGTCTTGTCGCGCTCGCCCTGTTCATCCGCCGGCAGGGTCGGATCGACAACCCGCTCCTGGACCTGCGCCCTTTCGCCAGCACCCCGTTCGTGCTGGGCGTGCTCCTCACGATGCTGGGTCTGCTGTTCGTCTTCGGCATGAACGTCGTCATCCCGCTTTTCCTCCAGTCCGCCCGAGGCCTGGAGCCGCTGGTCGCCTCCCTCACCCTGGCACCGGGCATCCTCCTCACCGTCATCCTGGGTCCCGTCGCCGGTCGCCTCTTCGACCGCCACGGCGGCCGCTGGTCGATCCCGCTGGGCTTCCTCACGATGGCGGTCTTCGTGACGCTCGTGGGTGTGGCCGCCGGATTCGACTCGATCGTGCTCTTCGGAGCGCTGTACGTGCCCGCAGTGCTGGCGACCGCCTTCGTCATCGGCCCGGCGCAGACGTTCGCGCTGTCCCACCTGGACCGGGAGACCAGCCCGCACGGCGTCACGGTCGTCTCCACGAGCTTCCAGATCGCCGGCTGCGTGGGCACGTCGCTGGCCACCGGTGTCTACGGTGCGCTCAGCGGTGCCGGCATCGCCGCCGGTCGCGCGGAGGATGACGCGCTGCTGACCGGGTTCCACGGTGCGGTGGCCCTCGTCGTCGTGACCTCGCTGGTGGGCATCGTCCTGGCGATCGCCGCGCAGCGGGCGTCGACGAACGCCCGGGCGGCGGTGCAGGCAGCGGCCGGGGCGGAGGGTGCTGAAGTTCAGGTCGGCACCGTCGACACGATCATGAAGACCGACGTGCACAGCCTGCAGACCGACCAGTCCGTGCTGGACGCGCTGCAGTTCTTCGTGCGACGCGGCATCTCCGGAGCGCCGATCCGGGACGGGGCAGGACGTCTGGCCGGCTTCCTGTCCGACGGCGATGTCATGCGCTACCTGTCCGCCGCCCACCCGTCGTCCACGTCGATCTACTCCTACGCCGTGGGCGCCGCGGACGACCTGGAGCAGGCGATGGCGGACCTGGCGGATCTGAACGTCCTGCGCCTGGCGACGAAGGACGTCATCACGATCGACGCCGGTGCCTCCATCGCGGATGCGGTCGCAGCGCTGTCGGACGTCCGCCTCAAGAAGGCGCCCGTCGTGGACGCCGACGGTCGGGTCGTGGGCATCGTGAGCCGGTCCGCGATCAGCCGCGTGGCGATCGACGAGTACCTGCAGGAGCGGGAGGCCGCGCGACAGGCGGCGGGTGTCTGATGCGAGCCGGCGGCATAGACTCCTGAGCATGGAGACACTGCTGTCATGAGTGACGACGAACGCGGTGCGCTGACCAGGCGTCTGCTGCCGGACGGGGTGGAACCGGATCCGCGGTTCACCCTGGCGAACGAGCGGACGTTCCTCGCCTGGGTCCGCACGGCACTCGCCTTCATCGCCGGCGGCATCGCCGTCGAGGCATTCACCGGTGACCTGTTCCCCACCGCGATCCGCCAGATCCTCGCGATCCTCCTGCTGGTCCTGGGCATGCTGCTGGCCGGGGGAGCAGCGGTCCGCTGGCTGAACGTCGAGCGGGCGATGCGCCGGAAGAACCCGCTGCCCGTGCCGCTCATCGTCCCGATCGTCAGCCTCGTATCCGCCGTGGCGGCCGGCGCGCTGGCCCTCGTCATCGCGAACCTGTGATGCGGGTGCGTCCCGTTCGCCCCGGCCCGGATCCGCACGGCGATGCGGGTCTGCAGCCGGAGCGGACTTCGCTGTC
>DYUK01000319.1 GCA_020743695.1 Brevibacterium senegalense
AAGGACATGGTCGAGGGCTCCGACGCGCACGGCCCGGCGTCGGACGGAACCGCTGAGGGTGCGGCGGCGCCGGATAGTCCGGAGCAGGACGGCGACGGAGGTCAGCCCCGGTCGTGACCTGAGTGCCCGCACAGACGCCGAGGCCGCAGCTGGGATCCAGCTGCGGCCTCGGCGTCGGTGGGGTGCCTGTCCCGACGGTCAGGGGACCGGGACGGGTGAGATCAGTCCTCCTGCCGCGGGGGCAGCCTGCGGCTGCCGGTGCGGCCGGCCAGCGTCGAGTCCCGCTTGCGGGCGGGGTCCACAGGCTTGCCGGTGGGCGGCTCCACGTAGAGCCCGCGCCGGACCGGGACCTCGGTCGCCGGCTGCGGGCGGGTGACGGTGTCGGCCGGGTCGTCGTAGTCGTACTTGTCGTCGTCGATGCGCATGCGGCGGATCGTCTCCTCCGGCGGCAGCACCTTGCGCCACTCGCGGGTGCGCATGGGCGGCAGCTCGCCGGCGTCCTCACGGAGCGCTCGGTGCAGCGCGTACATCTGGAAGAACGCGATGATGAAGAACGGCAGGCCGATGAGGATGCTGATGGACTGCAGCGCCTCGAGACCGCCCTCGCCGGAGAACACCAGCAGGGTCGCGGTGATGAGGCCCACCGCCAGCGCCCAGAACAGGCGCTGCCCCAGCGGGTTGTAGTCCTCGTGGCCGTTCGCCATCGTGTCGATGACGAGAGCGGCGGAGTCCAGCGACGTGATGAAGAAGATGATGACGACGATGATCGCGATGACGGACACGATCCAGGCGGCCGGGTAGTGGGACAGGAGCTCGAAGAGCGCGCCCGGGATGTCTCCGTCGTCCACGACGCGCTCGACCAGTCCGCCCTCGCCGTTGAGCTCGATGTTGAGCGCGGCGTAGCCGAAGATGCCGAACCAGATGACGGAGAACAGCGAGGGGACGGCCAGCACGCCGGTGACGAACTGGCGGATCGTGCGGCCGCGGGAGATCCGGGCGATGAAGATGCCCACGAACGGCGACCACGTGATGGTCCACGCCCAGTAGAAGACGGTCCACGTGTTCTGCCAGCCGGTGTCCGCGAAGGTGTCGTTCCAGAAGGCCAGCTCCGGCAGGTTGTAGAGGTAGGAGCCGAAGGACTCGATCGTGCCCTTGAGCATGAACAGGGTCGCGCCGCCGGCGAACAGGACGAACAGCAGCAGCGCGATGGCGCTCACGATGTTGACGTTCGACAGCACCTTGATGCCGCGCTCCAGCCCCACTCCCACGGAGATCATCGCGATGCCGGTGACGACGCCGATGATGACGAGCTGCCAGCCCGCGTTCTGCGGGATGCCGAACAGCTGCTCGAGGCCGCCGTTGATCTGGAGGACGCCCAGACCGATCGACACGGCCACACCGAACGCGGTGCCGATGATCGCGACGATGTCGATGAACTTGCCGATGGGGCCGTGGATCCGCTTGCCCAGGATGGGCTGGAAGATCGAGGAGACGCGGGGCGGCAGGTTCCGCTTGTGGATGAAGTACGCGAAGCCCAGGGCGGGCAGCGTGAAGATGGCCCAGGTGTGGAACGTGAAGTGGTAGAGCGCGAAGTTGAGCGCGTCGACGGCGGCGGCGCCGGACTCGGGCTCGATGCCCAGGGCACCGGCCCGCGGCGGATCGCCGAAGTGGCTCACCGGCTCCGCGACGCCCCAGAACATGAGGATCGAGCCGATGCCGGCAGCGAAGAGCATGCCGAACCACGTGAGGTTGGAGTGCTCTGGCTTCTCGTCGTCCGGACCCAGCTTCACACGGCCGAACCGGCTGGCTGCGATGTAGATGAGGAAGATGAGGAAGAGGGTGACGCCCAGGATGTAGAACCAGCCCAGGTTCACCATGAGCCACTGGGAGGCCGCCCCCGTCGCCTGTGACAGCGGCTCCGTGAAGGCGATCGTGGCAATGACGAACAGGATGATCACACCTGCTGCGCCGAAGAACACCGCTGGTGTGGTGCGCAGGCGCAGGAGGTCGTGCAGTCGTGTCAGCATGGGCTACACGTTTGCACATGCGCGGACGCGGAACAAGGGTGGGGTGTGACGACGGTGCGTGACAGGTGTTCGCCCTGGTGAGTGGGTTGTGGGTAACGGTTAGGTCTCAGGTGTTGCTCGGGCGTGCTCAGACGCCTTCCCTGGCGCGCAGGGCAACCTTGTTCACCTTGCCCACGGGGGTCTGGGGGAGGGCGGAGGCCCAGCGGATCTCCTTGGGCGCTTTCACGGATCCCAGGGACTCCTTCGCGAAGGCGACCAGGGCCTCGGCGTCGTCGAAGCCGTCGTGGGGGACGACCACGGCGACGACGCGCTCGCCCCAGCGGTCGTCCGGGACGCCGATGACGGCCGCGCGGGCGACCTGCGGGTGCCGGAGGAGGACGGCCTCGACCTCGGCGGCATAGACGTTGAAGCCGCCGGTGATGATCATGTCCTTGAGACGATCGCGGATCTGCAGGTGGCCGGACGCGTGCAGCACGCCCACATCACCCGTGTGCAGCCAGCCGTCGCGCTGGGCCTCCGCTGTCGCGTCCGGGTTGCCCAGGTAGCCGTCGGCGACCAGTTCTCCGCGCACGCAGATCTCACCGGACTCGCCGTGGGGCAGGAGGTTACCCGCCGCGTCCTGGATCGTGACGGAGACGACCTGCGTGACCCGGCCGCAGCTGCGCAGCAGGTCATCGTCGCCCTCGAGGACCGCGGTGCGGATGTCCTCCGGGGTCTGGAACGCGACGAACATGGGCGCTTCGACCTGGCCGAAGCACTGGGAGACGGCCCAGCCGAAGAGCTCCGCCCCCTGTGCCAGGCGCTCCGGCGCGATGGGTGCGGCGGCGATGAGGAGGCTCTCCAGCGCGGACGTGTCGCGGGGGCTGCGCAGCTGCTCGTCGATGAGGTCGTAGAACGCGGTGGGCGGCAGGAACAGGGTCGTGATCCGGTCGTCCTGGAGGGAGTCGAGAACGGCCGCGGCGTTGAAGCCGTCGTGGAAATGGATGGGCTGCCCGCAGGCAGAGGCCAGCAGCGCGACAATACCGGCGGCGTGCGTGGCCGGAGCCGTGACCAGTTGCCGGGCGTTCTCGCCCACCGGCATGCGGGTCTCGAAGACGCGCATCATCGCGTTCCAGACGCGGACGGGTTCGACGACGAGTTTGGGCTGTCCGGTCGTCCCGCCGGTGCCGATGATCATGAAAGGGCGCTGCGGCTCGCCCTGCGCGTTCGCCCACGCGGGGAAGTCCCGGCCGCCGGACAGGAATGCGTCCCAGCTGCTGTCGCACGGTCCCTGCTCGTCCATCGAGATGAGGGTGAGGTGTGGCAACTGCTCACGCAGCCCGTCGACCAGGTGGTGGTACGTCGGATCGACGAAGACGACAGACGTGCCCGCTCGCCGCAGCAGGTCGTGGTTGGACGACGGGGTGTTCGTCGCACTGATGGGGTTCCACGTGGCGCCGCGGCGCAGGATCCCCACGATGATCTCGAAGACGCGAGACCGGTTGGGGGAGTAGATGCCGACGATGCCGGAGTCCTCCACGCCCAGCCCCTGCAGACCGCGCGCCACGGCGTCGCTGGTGTCCCTCAGCTGCGCGAAGGTGACGGATCCGCCGGCGTCGACGAGGGCCTCGCGATCGGGGTGCAGCTGGAAGGCCCGATCGAAGGCATCGATGGGAAGCATGACGTGACTCCTCGGGTGTGACGACAGCGGTGGCGCGACGGGAGTCAGAGTATCGCGTGGGGGAGCGGCGTCAGCGGGATGTGCTGCTCTTCTGTGCGACGATCTGCGGCGCACCCTCCTTCACTCGGAGCACGACGAGTCCGGTGACGATTGCTGCAGCGGCGATGTAGATGCCTGGAGCCGCGTTGAACTCCGTCTGTGCGATGAGAAGTGTAACCATGAACGGCGCGGTTCCGCCGAAGATGGAGACCGACAGGTTGTAACCAAGCGAGAACCCGCCGTAGCGAACGTCCGTCGTGAAGAGCTCATTCGCCGCAGCCAGGACAGGTCCGAGGAAG
>DYUK01000320.1 GCA_020743695.1 Brevibacterium senegalense
GACCGGGTGGGCGGTCACGTTGACCGGGACGCTCACGGCGGCGACCGCAGCGGCGGCGGACGTCCCGTCCGGCAGTCCCACGGGGTAGACGCTGCGGGCGCCGGCCTGCTCGAGGAGCTTGATGCGCTCGACGGCCTCCGCCAGTGGATCCTCGAAGAGCGTCGTCCCGTGGATCAGGGCGTCGGTGCGGCCGTTGATGACGAGGTCGACGCCGGCCTGGTCCGCGGCCGCGCGGGCGTCCGCGATGTACTGGGCGTGCTCCTCGCGGTCGCGCATCCGTCCGTTCTCACGGCGGACGGTGTCCTCGATATTGATGCCCACGGCGCCGGTCTCCAGGACGCGCTGAACGAGCTCGGTGGCGGCCATGCCGTAGCCGGACTCCACGTCGACGCTCACCGGCAGGTCGACGGCGGTGACGATGCGCGTCGTCGCCCGCATGTAGTCGTTGAAGTTCATCGCCTCCCCGTCACCGGGGCCCAGCGCGTCGCCCACGGGGTGGCTGCCCACCGTGAGCCCCTGGAATCCGGCGGACTCCGCGAGCCGGGCGGACCAGGCGTCCCACACGGTGGGGAGGACCAGCAGGTCCCCCGACTCGTGCGCCTGAGCGAATGTCGCGGCCTTCTTCTGAACGTCTGACATGACTCTCCTCCACCGTCGGTGCGCACGGGGCGTCCGTGCCCTGCGACGACCGTATCGACCGTCGCCTGCCAGTGGAACGGCTGCGGAACCGGCGGCATTCCGGGGCCGCGGCCGTCAGGGCCGGAGCGGCGGGTCACGGACCCCGGAACGCGGCCTCCCCCCGTGAACCGACGACCGCAGGCGCATGCCCCGGCGCGGGGAGTGTGATGTGAAACACTTGCGCATGGGCGTCCGCCGATCCGCTCACCAGCGGCAGGCGGATGTCGGACCAGTGACCCGACTCGAAAGCAGAGACTCATGTCTGTCGACGCGCAGCCGCCTCAGACTCCGGTGGCCCCTGCAGAAGGGGAACCCACCGCCGGTTCCCTGATCCTCAAACCCGTCTTCATCCCCGCCGCGGCGGTCATCGTGGGCCTCATCGGCCTCGTACTCGTCTTCCGCCGACAGGCGGAGGACCTGACGGCGGTCCTTAACGCGGCGATCACGGACGGCGTGGGCTGGTGGTACGTCATCGCCGTGAACTTCTTCCTCGTCTTCGTGCTCTTCTGCGCCTTCACCCGGATCGGCCGCATCCGGCTGGGCCGTGACGACGAGCGGCCGGAGTTCAGCGTCTTCTCCTGGTTCATGATGCTCTTCAGCGCCGGCATGGGGATCGGCCTCGTCTTCTTCGGTGTCGCGGAACCTCTCAGCAACTACGTCCTCCCGCCCGAGGCATTCGAGAACGAGCCGCTGTCGATCGGAGCGGCGCAGGACTCCGTGGGCCTCATGATGCTGCAGTGGGGCCTGCACCCGTGGGGCATCTACGCCGTCGTGGGGCTGGGCATCGCTTACATGACCTTCCGGCGGGGCCGCCCACTGGCGGTCCGGTGGCTGCTGGAGCCGCTCATCGGCCGCAAGCGCGTCGAGGGGTGGATGGGCCACACGATCGACTCGATCGCGATCATCGGCACGCTGTTCGGCGTCGCCACCTCCTTCGGGTTCGGCGTCAGTCAGATCGTCGCGGGCCTCGAGTTCCTGGGCTGGGCGGAGAGCTCGTCCGGGCTCATCATCGGCATCATCGCCGTCGTGACCGCGATCGCACTGTGGTCCGTGCTGTCGGGTGTCCACAAGGGCCTCAAGTGGCTGTCGAACATCAACATGTCGATCGCCGCGATGCTGGCGCTCGTCGTCTTCCTCATCGGCCCCACCATCTTCCTGCTCAAGGCGATCCCGGAGAACCTGGGTTCCTACATCAGCCAGCTGCCCTTCACCACCCTGCACACCGGAGCGTGGTCGACGGACGGGTGGGAGGCCGCCTGGACGATCGGCTACTGGGGCTGGTGGACCAGCTGGGCACCGTTCGTTGGCATGTTCATCGCCCGCATCTCTCGCGGACGCACGATCCGCGAGTTCGTCCTGGGCGTCCTGCTGGCGCCCACCGCAGCCAGCCTCGTGTGGTTCACGATATTCGGCGAGTCGTCGATGAAGGCGACGGCGGACGGGCTCATGGACGTGAGCGACGGAGTCGACAGCACGACCTCGCTGTTCGAGTTCTTCGGCACCCTGCCGCTGGGGCCGATCCTCAGCGTCACCGCGATCATCGTCGTCGTGTTCTTCTTCGTCACCTCCTCGGACTCCGGCTCGCTCGTCATCGACATGCTGGCGTGCGGAGGCAAGGTGGATACGCCCAAGGCGACGCGCGTGTTCTGGGCGATCCTCGAGGGCGTGGCGGCCGCCGTGCTGCTGGTGGTGGGAGGCGATGCGGCGCTCACCGCGCTGCAGACGGTCGCGGTGTCCACCGCGGCGCCGTTCTCCATCATCCTGGTGCTCGCGTGCATCTCCCTCTACCGGGCCTTCCGCCACGACGTCGCCCGCATGCCGGAGTACATCCAGGTCGTCGCGGCGGAGACGCCCGCACTGGTGGTCACCCCGGACTCCGAGTCCGAAGCCGGCGGCGGCGCTCCCGACGAGAAGCTGTCGGCACGGATCCGCCGCGAGGTCCGCGGACTGCGCGGCGTGTCCGCGTCGTTGGGCGGTTTCGCACCCGACCGGCGCTCCACCGGCGGTGCGGGCGAGGCCGCGATCATCTCCTACCGGCCGCTGAGCTCCGGCAACCTCGAGTTCGATGCGGACTCCGGCCGTCCGATCGGGACCCAGGAGAGCGAGGACCCGCTGGCAGGAGAGGTCTTCGACACGGAGGAGTTCGAGGCGTCCCAGCAGTACAAGGACATGGTCGAGGGCTCCGACGCGCACGGCCCGGCGTCGGACGGAACCGCTGAGGGTGCGGCGGCGCCGGATAGTCCGGAGCAGGACGGCGACGGAGGTCAGCCCCGGTCGTGACCTGAGTGCCCACACCGACGCCGAGGCCGCAGCTGGGATCCAGCGGCGGCCTCGGCGGTCGTGGGGTGCCTGTGACGGCGGGGTGGTCAGTCCTCCTGTCGCGGCGGCAGCCTGCGGCACTCGCGAGACGCGCAGGCCGACGTGCAGCCCGGGTCGTGCGCGGCGGGCCGAGGTGAAAGGCTGGACGTCGAGGTCCCCGTCCGTGCGCTCCGAGCTCTACAACCGGTTCGCGTAGCGGGTCAGGGCTGCGTTGATGAGTGCACTGAGAGATCGTTCTCCCAGGCGATTCGGCAGGACACCTTCGCGAAGTTCCACGGGCAGGCGGTGGGCGAGGAGATTCTTGGGCGATGTCTGAGCGACCGTGCACGCCA
>DYUK01000321.1 GCA_020743695.1 Brevibacterium senegalense
CTCCGGGCGCAGGACCTCGACGTGCGTGAGGCGCTCCGCCTGGTTCACCAGGTCCGTGCCGTCCACGGAGACCGTGGGGTTCTCCGGGTCGATGACGAGGTCTCCGCCCATGCCGGCGGTCATGTTGATGACGGGATCGACGTCCGAGGCGCGGACGAGGCGGGCGACCTCCGCGTAGAACTCCGTGTCGCGCGAGCCCTGCTTCGTCTGCGGGTCGCGGACGTGGATGTGGATGACGGAGGCGCCGGCGCGGGCCGCGGCGATGCCGGAGTCCGCGATCTCCTGCGGGGTGACGGGGACGTGCTCGGACTTGCCGGCGGTGTCGCCCGCACCCGTGAGGGCGCACGTGAGGATGACGGAACGGTTCATGACGCTGTCCTTTCAGACGGGTCGGTGTGGTTCGGGGAATCTGTGGGGTTCAGCAGCAGGTGGGAGTCGATCCAGCCCAGGACGGTGGCGCGCATCCGCTGTGGCTCCAGCGGCCCGGACATGACGCGGATGCCCAGGCCGTCGATGAGGCCGGTGAGGTGGAGGACCGCGTCGTCGAGGTCGACGGGCTGGCAGAGGCCCGCGTCGATGCAGTCGCGGATGAGGTCCCGGACGGTGCGCTCCCAGCGGCTGTAGCTGTTCTCGTGCTCCGCCCGCGCGGTCTCGTCCGTCGCCGCTGCGGCCCACATCTGCACCCAGATGGACCACTCGCGGCGGGGCACCGGCTGCTCCGGGAGCTGCATCTGCACGAGAGCCCGAAGCCGTGCGGCCGGGTCGTCGATCTCGCCCAGCTCGGACAGCTGGCGGTCGTAGGCGAGCTTGACGCTGTAGCGCATCGCCTCCGCGAAGATGTCCCACTTGCTGTCGAAGTGGTAGTGCACTGCGGGAGGCGAGACCTCCGCGGCCTTCGCGATGTCCGCCATCCGCACGCGCTCGTAGCCGTGCTGGGAGAAGAGGTCCCAGGCCTCCTCGACGATGCGACGCCTGCTGCGCTCGCGTTCCCTGGGCGCGCCGGGGTTGCGCGCCGGCAGCGCGGACAGCGCCGGCGCGGCGGTCAGCTGGTCGTCCGAGTCCGTCCCGGTCAGCAGCCAGCTGACGGTCACACCCGTGACCGTCGCGAAGTCGAAGAGCTCATCGGACTGGAATCGGCGTTGCCCGTTGATCGACTTGGACAGCTTCGACTCATCCATGCCAAGGGCGCGCCCGATCTCCCGCTGCGCGATCCCGGAGCTCTGCACGGCCGCACGGAAACGCGCGGACACCTCCGGGGCGCGGACGGAGCGGGCGGTCCTGCGCGGGGCCTGCGGCGAGGTGAGCTCCTCGTCGACGGGCTGCGCGTCATCCGGTCGCTGGGTGTCCATGGACCCGACCGTACGGGTGACTTGCGACAATCGCAAGTCATTTATTCAGATTCAGGTCACATCGCAAGCTCCGCAATGGCCGAAGAGGTCCTGGGGACAGCCTGGATATGACGACGCGGTCGGGTCGGCCGGCCGCACGCGCGTCGACCCGGCACGGTCAGCCGCGCACGGAGTCGCGACCGCCCTCGACCGTCGCGGTCGCACTGGTGAAGTCGCGCGGCTCCAGGACGAGCGAGGTCACGCCGCTGCCGGTGACGGTGCCGCGCGAGACCGCGAAGGAACCCGCCGGGCCCTCGGCGTCGAACAGACGCGCACCCGCGCCCACCACCACCGGCGCCACGAGCAGGCGATAGACGTCGACCAGCCCCGCCTCGTGCAGGGTGCGGGCCAGGCGGACGCTGCCGTGCACCTGGAGCTCATCGCCGTCCTGGGCCTTGAGCGCACGGACCCGGTCCAGGAAATCGTCACGCAGGACCGTCGTCGTGTCCGCCCACGCCCCACCGGTGGGCGAGGAGCTGACGACGTACTTGCGCGCCGCGTTGAGGGTGGCCGCGACCTGATCGGCAGGGTCGGTGACGTGGGGCCAGTGCCCCGCGAACGTGTCGTAGGTGTACCGGCCCAGCAGCAGGGCGGTCGTCCTCTCGAACCACTCCCCCACTGCAGCCCCGCAGCCGTCATCGAAGTGCGGCAGCAACCAGCCGCCGCGGTCGAATCCTCCGCGCATGTCCTCGTCGGGACCGCCGGGTCCCTGACAGACGCCGTCCAGGGTCATGAAGAGATTGACGCTGAGTCGCATGATGAAGTCCTCTCAGATGTGATCCGCCGCCAGCGG
The DNA here is from genome assembly GCA_020743695.1 of Brevibacterium senegalense. GTDB lineage: Bacteria > Actinomycetota > Actinomycetes > Actinomycetales > Brevibacteriaceae > Brevibacterium > Brevibacterium senegalense_A. Next base: position 2,182 of record DYUK01000321.1, read on the forward strand.
GACGTGGAACGCGCGAGCGAACGCGTCCAGAAGCCGGCGACTTCCGGTGATGGCGACCCCGCCCGAGGCGAGCGCCTCGTCCGGGGTCAGAGTGCCCGCGAGCAGCAGGCGCAGCTGGGGTCCGGCATCGAGGATGAGGTCCGCGTCCCGCTCCGGCGCGCCCACCCCCACCACGACCTCCTCGTCGTGCACGGCCGCCCAGGCCGACGCCTCACCCGACCGCACATGGAAGGTGACGGGACCGGTGACAGCACCCGGCGTGTGAGCCGAACGCAGTGCGGCGGCCAGCGAGGCATCCGTGACCGTCTCCGACTCCCGGGGCGCCTCCATCGCCGCAGCGCCCCACCGACCCAGCGCGTCCAGGACCGGCTGGAGGTCGCGTCCGCGCGGCGTCAGCTCGTAGAGGACGCCGCGCGCCGGTGCCGGCGCGGCGACGCGACGCACCGCGCCCGCGTCCTCCAGCTCGCGGAGTCGTGCGGTGAGCACGGCCGTGGGGATCCCCGGCAGCCCTGCCTGCAGATCCGTGAACCGCCTCGGGCCCACGGTCAGGTCGCGGACGATCATGAGCGCCCACCGCTCGCCCAGCACAGCGGCAGCGCGGGAGAGGCCGCAGAACTG
>DYUK01000322.1 GCA_020743695.1 Brevibacterium senegalense
GCGTTGTCGCTGATGCGCAGCAGCAGGCCGATGATGATCCAGTTGGCCACGAGCGAGCTGCCGCCGGCGGCCAGGAACGGCGTGGTGAGGCCCGTGAGCGGAATGAGGCGGGTGACGCCGCCGATCACGATGAAGCACTGGAGTGCGATCGTGAAGCTGATGCCCGCGGCGAAGAGGGTGCCGAACCCGTCCTTCGCGGCGGTGGCGATCTTCATGCCGCGCTCGAAGAGGAGGACGTAGAGCAGCAGGATCGCGAAGAGGCCGATCATCCCCAGCTCCTCGCCCAGCGAGGCGAAGATGAAGTCCGAGTTCGCATACGGCACGACGTGCGGGCGGCCCTCGCCCAGACCGTTGCCCACGAGCCCGCCGTCGGACATGCCGAACATGCCCTGGACCAGCTGGTACGAGCCGCCGGGCGTCTTGTTGTACTCCTCCGCGGTGAGCGCGCCCAGCCACCCGTCGATGCGCTGCTGCACGTGCGAGAAGAGCTGGGAGGCGACGAGTGCGCCGGCGGCGAACATGCCCAGGCCCAGGAAGATCCACGTCTTCTTCGCCGTCGCGACGTAGAGCATCGCGACGAAGAGGCCGAAGTAGAGGAGCGAGGTGCCCAGGTCGCGCTGGAACACGAGGATGCCCACGCTCGCCACCCAGGCGACGAGGATGGGTCCCATGTCGCGCAGGCGGGGGAACCGGATGCCCAGGATCTTGGGGCCGGCCAGCACCATCTGGTCGCGGTAGGCGACGAGGTAGCCGGCGAAGAAGATCGCCAGCAGGATCTTCGCGATCTCGCCCGGCTGGAAGGACAGGGGGCCCAGGAAGATCCAGATGCGCGCGCCGTTGACCGTGCGGCCCAGGCCCGGGATGAGGGGCAGGAGCAGCAGGATCAGTGCGGCCAGTCCCGCCGTGTACGTGTAGCGGCGCAGCAGGCGGTGGTCGCGCAGGAAGACGATGACGAGCGCGGCCAGGAGCGTGCCGAGCGTCATCCACATGAGCTGCGAGTTCGCGGCACCGGTCTCCAGCGCGTTGTCGATCCGGTAGATCATGGCGAGGCCGATGCCGTTGAGCAGCACGGCGATGGGGACGAGGATCGGGTCCGCGTACGAGGCGCGCCACCACACGATGATGTGCATGCCGATGCCCAGGGCGGCCAGCCACGCGGTGTACGAGTAGACGTTGGCCGGGATCTCGTCCTGGGTGCCCACGCCCACGAGCGTGTAGGCGCCCGCGGAGATGACCACCGCGAGGAGGATCAGCAGGAGTTCGGAGATGCGGTGCTTCCGGGGTCCGCGGAGAGCGCCGGACGGGGAAGGCGTCGTCATCCGCTGCCCTCTCCGCGCGAGATGGACGCACCGGCCGGGGAGTCCGACGGGGTGGACTCGTCCGCCACGCCCCCGCTCACGCCGTCCTGGGACGGGGAGGGGGAGGGCGCGGGGTCCGCTCCGTTCTGATCCGCGGACTCACCGGCCGTCGAGGCCGCGTTGCGGGTGGCCTCGATGCGCAGCGTGTCGACGACGGCCAGGGCGGCCTCCTGCGAATCCGCCGGGATCGTCGCCTCGAGCCGCTGCTGCGAGAACGTCGACAGGTCCGTGACCTGGACCTCCGTCGTCTCCGACAGGGAGGACAGGCTGATGGGGCCCAGCGACTGGGGGAGTCCCTGGTAGACCGCGACCGAGCCCTGGGACGCGGCGACGTAGTACTGGGACTGCACGTAGCGCCAGCCGAAGAGGCCCGCGACAGCGAGTGCGAGGACGACGATGACGGAGACGATGATCGGCACCCACGGGCGCCGGCGGGGCTCCTCGCCCCAGTCCGCCAGGTCCGCGTCCTCGTCCCAGCGGTCGTCCTCGCGCACGGCGGACCGGGCCGTGCGGGGAGGTGCGGCGTTCTCATCGTCGACCGGGACCTCGGCGTTGTCCTCCTGGCCGGCGGCATCGTGCCGGGAGGCGGCGTCGGGACGGGGGATCGCGGTGTCCGAGTCCGAGGTGCCCGCGGCCTCGGGAGCCAGCGGATCCGGCAGGGGCTGGGTGTCGTTGTCGTCCAGCGGGGCGGTGGGGGTGTCGACCTCGTCGAAGACGACGTCCATCTGGCTGGTGCTGACGTTCGTCTGGTCCGCGCCGCCCAGCAGCGCGTACGACGGGTTGATGCGGACGGAGCCCACGGCCTCGCCGAAGTCGTCCAGATCGTGATCCGCGTCCGGCTCCAGCACATCGCCCACCACGACGGTGACGTTGTCGCCGCCACCGCCGGCCAGGGCCAGTTCGATGAGGCGCTCGCACGCGTCGCCCGGGTCCTCGATCGTCGCGAGGGCCTCGTGGATGTCGTCGAGCGAGGCGAAGCCGGTGAGGCCGTCCGAGCACAGCATCCAGCGGTCGCCGGGCACGGCCTCGTGGAAGGACAGGTCGAGTTCCGGAGCGGAGCCCACGTCGCCCAGCACGCGCATGACGACGCTGCGCTGCGGGTGGGTGTCCGCCTCCTCCGGCGTGATGCGACCCTCGTCGACCAGCATCTGGACGAACGTGTGGTCGTGCGTGATCTGCGTGAGCTCGCCCTTGTGGAGGGTGTAGGCGCGGGAGTCCCCGATGTGGGCGAGTGCCAGCTGGTCTCCGGACTGCAGCAGCGCGGTGACGGTCGTGCCCATGCCCGCGAGCTCCGCCTGCTCTGTGACGGCGCGGCCGATCTGGTCGTTCGCATCGAGGATCGCGCGCTTGAGGTCGTCGAGCTGGCGACCGTCGCGGTCCGGCTCGTCGAGGAACGTGAGACGGCTGACCGTGATCGCGGAGGCGACGTCACCGCCCGCGTGACCGCCCATGCCGTCCGCGATGAGGAGGAAATGGGCGCCCGCGTAGCCCGAGTCCTGGTTGTTCTTCCTCACCTGGCCCGTGTCCGAGCGGGCCGCGAACCTGAAGGTCGGCACGCCGGAATGTGGGGAAGCGGGGGTGGATGGCATCACGCGCGCAGCTCCATCGTCGTGTGGCCGATCGTGATCGGCATGCCGGGTGTGATGCGGGTGGGCTGTGTGAGCCGCGCGTTCCCCACGTACGTCCCGTTGGTCGAGCCGGTGTCCTCGACGACCCAGGCGCCGGCCTGCGGATAGATGCGGGCATGGTGCGACGAGGCGAAGTCGTCCTCGATCACGAAGCCGCAGTCGTCCGCCCGCCCGATCGTCAGCTGGCCGGCGGACAGGAGCAGCGAGAAGCCGGACTGCCGGCCCGAGGTGACGACGAGCGTGGGTGAGGATCCGTATGCGGCCTGGCCCGAGGACGCGGGCTGGGAGCCGGCGCCCATCTGTGCGGCGACCGGGGCCTCGGCGGCGGCGCGTCCGCGCCTGCGGGCACCCCGGTTGCGGGCGACGCGGGGGCCGAACAGGTCCTGGCGCAGGACTCCCGCGACGAGGAACACGAAGAGCCAGAGGAGGCCGAACAGCGCGAAGCGCAGCACGGTGACGGTGAACTCACTCACGGAAGCTGCCTGCCTCGGAGTAGGTGACGGGGGTGTCGCCGGCGGTGAGCACAGTGCCCTCCGAGAGCGAGACGGAGTCGATGGGGCGGCCGTCCAGCAGCGTGCCGTTCGTGGATCCCAGGTCCGTCGCGACCGCGTGGTCGTGGGACACGGTGATCTCGAAGTGGCGGCGGGACATGCCCGGGTCGTCGATGACGACGTCCGCGCTGTTGGCAGAGCGGCCGAAGACGGTGGTGCCCGGCTGCAGGCGGTGGACCACGCC
>DYUK01000323.1 GCA_020743695.1 Brevibacterium senegalense
CGCTGCCGCAGGCGCTCATCCTCACGGCGATCGTCATCTCGTTCGGCCTCACCGCGTTCCTGCTGGCGATGATCTACCGCTCGTGGCGGTTCGTCCGCGACGAGTCGCTCCAGGACGACCTCGAGGACATGAGGGTCGCGCACGACACCCGTGAAGCCGGTGAGGAGGCCGGCACCAGTGGCGAGTACGAGGACACGGAGTTCGGCGACGAGGCCCTCGACCCTCTGGACGACGACGCGCCGGACCTCGACGAGGACGGGACGCCCCAGGAGCGCGAGCGGATCCGCGAGGCGCACGAGAACGCGACCGGCGGTCATGCGGCCCAGGACCAGCAGAAGGAGGACGATCGATGATCGACGTCTCCGGTCTCCTGCTCGCTCTGCCGATCATCCTGCCGCTGCTGGCGGCGGGCGCCACGCTCATCACGCTGCGCAGCTCGCGGGTGCAGGCCGGCATCACGATCGCGACGCTCAGCGCGACGACCGTCGTGTCCGTCCTGCTCCTGCTTCTCGTCGACCAGCAGGGTCCGCAGGTGCTGGCCGTGGGCGGCTGGGCGCTGCCCTTCGGCATCGGACTCGTGGCCGACCGGTTGGCCGCTCTGCTGCTCGTCGTCTCCAGCATCGTGACGCTGAGCGTCTACCTCTACGCGGTGGGCCAGGACTCCTCCGATGCGGAGGTCTCCGACGACACCCCCGTCTCGATCTTCAACCCCGCCTACCTCATCCTGTGCGCGGGTGTGTCGAACGCGTTCCTGGCCGGCGACCTCTTCAACCTCTACGTGGGCTTCGAGATGCTGCTGTCCGCGTCCTACGTGCTGCTCACCCTGGGCGCGACGACGGAGCGGATCCGCGCGGGCGTCACGTACATCGTCATCTCGCTCGTGTCGTCGCTCATCTTCCTCGCGTCGATCGCGCTCATCTACGCCGCGACCGGCACCGTCAACATGGCGCACCTGTCCGAGCGGCTCTCCGAGCTGCCGGCGGACATCCAGCTGATCCTGCACGTCGCGCTGCTGATCGGCTTCGGCATCAAGGCAGCCGTCTTCCCGCTCTCGTTCTGGCTGCCGGACTCCTATCCGACGGCGCCCGCACCGGTCACGGCCGTCTTCGCGGGTCTGCTCACGAAGGTGGGCATCTACGCGATCATCCGGACCGAGACCGTCCTCTTCGCGACCTCCGATCTGCGCGTGCCCCTGCTGGTCGTCTCCGGCCTCACCCTGCTCGTGGGCATCCTGGGTGCGATCGCCCAGTCGGACATCAAGAGGATCCTGTCCTTCACCCTCGTGTCGCACATCGGGTACATGCTGTTCGGCGTGGCGATGGGCACGCATCTGGGTCTGGCCGCCGCGATCTACTACACGATGCACCACATCGTCGCGCAGACTGCGATGTTCCTGGCGATCGGCCTCCTGGAGCTCCGCGCGGGCTCGACCTCGCTGCGCAGACTGGGCGGACTCGCGACGCTGGCGCCCTTCATCAGCGGCCTCTACCTCATCCCGGCCCTCAACCTGGCCGGCATCCCGCCCTTCTCCGGCTTCATCGGGAAGGTCGCCCTCTTCACCGCGGGCTTCCACACCTCCGACTGGCTGGTGGGGACACTCGTGGGCATCGGCACGCTCACCTCGCTGCTGACCCTCTACGCGATCGGCAAGTCGTGGAACCTGGCGTTCTGGCGCGATGCGGCGGACGCGGACGAGCCCACCCCCGCGCTCGTCGAGGAGGCGAAGGAGCGTCGCCTGGCGCTCGCGCAGAAGGGCCATTGGACCTCGCGGAACCGTTCGCCGGTCCTCATGGTGGCCGCCACGACCGCCATGGTCGTCGTCTCGTGCCTCCTCACGGTCCTGGCGCAGCCGCTGTGGCAGATCTCGACCAGGGCCGCGGACGGTCTCATCGGTCCGACCTCGTACTCATCGACCGTGCTGGACGGCGAGGGCGCGGACGGTGTGGGCGACGGCCGCTACGCTCCCGTGCCCGAGGAGGACGAGTGATGGGCGCGCGCAGACGCAAGAGGCAGAGCTTCGTCGAGCAGCTCCTCTACTTGGTCGTGCTCATCCTCGTGTGGGTCTTCCTGTGGGACTCCGTGAGCGTCCTGACAATCCTGAGCGGCCTCGTCGTCGCCTTCACGGTCGTGCGGGCGTTCTATCTGCCGCCCATCCAGCTCTCCGGTCGGTTGAACCTCCTCTACGGCACCGTCTTCGTGTTCTGGTTCATGCTCAACGTGCTCCTGTCCTCGATCCAGGTGGCCTGGCTGACGGTGCGGCCCAGACCGGTTTCCGCGGGCTCCGTCGTGGCCGTCGACCTGGCGACGCGGTCCGACCTGCTCATCACCCTCGTGACGATGGTGAACGGACTGATCCCGGGGTCGCTCGTCATCGAGATCGACCGGGCCCGCGCGGTCGTCTTCGTCCACGGGCTCAACTGCGCCGATGAGGAGGAGATCGAGAAGGTGCGGATGAAGACGCACCAGATCGAGACGCTGCTCATCTACGCGATCGGGTCGCCGCACGACATCGAGGCACTCAACGACGCGCGCCGCGAGCGGGGCCAGCCGCCGCGTCTCGAAAGCCTCACGATCCGCGAGCGCGCGCGTCGTGCTCGCCAGCTGAAGGAAGCGAGGGGGAACGGATGACCGCCGATGACGTGATCCCGCAGTCGACTCTCGACACCCCGCTGGCTCAGATCACCGGCCTCGTCGTGGGCCTGATCTTCCTGGCCGCCGCCATCATCGCGATCATCCGGATCGTCCGCGGCCCGTCCATCCTCGACCGCATGATCGCGACGGACGCGCTGCTGGCGACGATCATGTGCGCGCTGGGCGGACTGCTCGCCTTCACGGGGCGGGCGGATCTGCTGCCGGTCATGCTCGTCATCTCGATGTTCGGCTTCGTGGGTGCGGTGGGCGTCTCCCGGTACGTGTCCCGCGCGGACCTGCGCACGACCTCCCGCTACCGCAGGATGGGGCGCGAGGACCACCGCACGGGATCGATCGGCACCGTCGAGGGAGTGGAACCGGGCGTGCCGGAGTCCCGGCACGGGTCCGCCGACGGGGGTGGGCGCGCATGATCCTCGACGTCATCTCCGCGCTCTGCATCATCGGCGCGGCCCTGCTGTCCCTGGCGGCGGGCATCGGCGCCCTGCGGTTCCCCGACCTGCTCTCGCGCATGCACGCGGCGTCGAAGCCGCAGCTGTTCGGGCTGGTGCTCGTCATGTTCGCGGTGGGCCTCCAGACGCTGCACTGGGGCCCGATCTCCACGATGATCCTCATCGTCCTGTTCCAGCTGTTCACGGTTCCGGTCGCGGCCCACATGATCGGCCGCGCGGGCTATCGGACGAAGCACCTGCGCCGTTCCATGCTGTACCGTGACGAACTGGACGACGCGGTCGCGCGCGCCCACGCGCGCGACGTGGCGGAGCGGGAGCGGGCGGCGGCGGAGAGCGCGTCGGCCGCGGGAGAACAGGACGCAGCGGCAGACAGGACGACACACCACGATGACGAGCCCGACGCGGGGCGCTGACCCCACTGCACCCCTGGTCCTCGTGGCCGATGACGAACCGGACGTCCTGGGTTCCGTCGTCCCCTTCATGGAGCGCGCCGGCTTCCGCGTGATCTCCGCGAACGACGGCAAGCTCGCCCTCGACGAGATCCGCCGGCACGGCCCGGACGCGTGCGTCCTGGACGTCCTCATGCCCGGGGCGGACGGCCGCGAGGTGCTGCGGACGCTGCGCCGTGAGGAGAACTGGGTGCCCGTCGTCCTCCTCACCCAGGTGGGCGAGGCGGTCGAGCGGGCCATGGCGCTCGAGGAGGGCGCCGACGACTACCTCAACAAGCCCTTCGACCCGCACGAGCTGGTGGCCCGCGTCCGCGCCGTTCTGCGCCGGACACGGAACGACGGTCCGCCGCTGGCGACGGCCTCGGTCCTCACCTCCACCTTCGGACTGGCCCTGGACCGGGTGGGACGGCGCGCGTGGCTGGGCGAGCGGGAGCTCGTCATCACCCCCAAGGGCTTCACACTGCTCGAGTACCTCATGATGCACGCGGACGAGCTGGTCGAGCGGTCCCGCCTGCTGGAGGTCCTGTGGGGCTTCGACGACGCGGTGGGCACGCGCGCGGTCGACTCGCGCGTCGCGGAGCTGCGCAGGGTCCTGGGGGAGGACGCCGCCGACCCCCGCTGGATCGCGACGGTCCAGGGCCGCGGCTACCGGTTCGTCGCGCCCGTCACCGGCGCGGATTCGCTGAGGTGAGAGCATGAACTCCTATCTTGTCTTCGAGATCCGGGTCTGGCTCCTGCTGGTCCTCATCCTCCTCGTCGCGGTCGGACTCGCGGTGGGCGTCTGGTTCCTGCTGCGCTGGATCCGCCGGTCGCGGGAGGAGGAGGTCGCACAGACCCAGGCGCGCGCGGACGCGGACGCGATGCAGCGGCGCAATCGGATGCTCATCCGCCTGGACCACGAGCTCAAGAACCCGCTCACCGCACTGCGCACGTCCGTCGCGACGGTGCGCTCCGCCGCCGAGGACGACGTCCCCGACCGGGCCGTCATCAGTGCCTCCGCGCGCCAGATCGACACGTCCGCGCGCCGGGTGGCGCGCCTGCTGGCGGACCTGCGGAAGCTCGCGGACGTCGAGTCCCGCGCGATCGACTTCCAGCGGGTCGACATGGACATGCTGGTCCACCAGGCCGTCGAGGACGCCCGCACGGCCCCGGGTGCGGAGGACCGCATGATCGTCGCGACGGTCGCGCGTGCACCGTGGAAGCTGCCGGACGTGCTGGGCGAGGAGGATCTGCTCCTGTCCGCGATCCTCAACCTGCTGGGCAATGCGATCAAGTACTCCTCGGACACGGACACCGTCGAGCTGCGCGCGAACGAGCAGGTCATCGACAAGCACCGCTGGGTCGTCGTCGAGGTCGCGGACACGGGCGCGGGCATCCCCGTCGACGAGCAGCAGGTCGTGTGGGACGAGCTGCACCGCGGCTCGCGGGTCCGGCAGGTGGCGGGCTCCGGCATGGGACTGTCGCTGGTGCGCGCGATCATCTCCCGGCACGGCGGCTCCGTCGAGCTGTTCAGCCAGGAGGGCGTGGGCACCGCCGTCCGCCTCGTCCTGCCGGTACTGGGCGACGCCCCGCCTCCGGGCGAGCTGGAGGGCTACGGTGCGAAGGCCGCGGCGGCCTCGCGGCCGGTGCAGCCGTTCCAGGACCAGAAGTCGCACTCCGGCTCGACGGGCGGACAGATGCTGCCGCCGCGCGAGCCCAACTCGGAGGAGCGCAGCATCATGGGCACTCCCCGTCGCACTTCGAAGCGCCGCATCCAGACCGTCAACGGCGAGCTCGTCGACACGAGCACCGGCGAATCGCTGGGTCCCAGCGGCGAGCAGCCCGCCCCCGGGACACCGGGCTACGACTCCGGTCCCTACCGGCGGTTCAAGCCACCGCACCCCGGGCCCGAGGCCTCTCCCCAGCAGGTGCCCCCGAACGGTCCGCACTCGGGCCAGCAGTCGGTTCCCCCGCCCGCTCCGCAGG
>DYUK01000324.1 GCA_020743695.1 Brevibacterium senegalense
GCTGCAGATCGCCGTACCGCAGCGGGTTCTTCGTGAAGATCTGCCACCGCATCCCCCACGGCAGGTACTTCGGACGGTGCGGACCGTCCTCCAGCCGCCCTACGCTCGCCGGGCCCTCCGTGTCGATGAGCACCGTCACGCGACGCTGATCGTTGTCCTCCTGGAACCTGGCCGGCGGTCGCGCATCGACGCTCACGATGACACTCCGCACCACGCCTGGGATCCCCTGCCCGTTCCGCGGCTTCCCCGCTCGTCCGGGGCGGGACCGTCGGATCGCCCAGAACACGACCCCCATGAGTGTCAGCATGCCGCCGAACAGGGCGACCGCCATGACGACGAACAGAATCACCGGCGTGCTCATGCGGCCACCAGCACCCGAACCGTCCGCCTCACTCGGAGACTCCCGGCCTGCGGTCGTCCTCCGGCTCCTCCGAGGCCGGCACCGTCACGGGTGCGGGCGCGGCCCGCTCCACCCCGGCCGCCTGCGCGATCGACTGCGCGGCACCGTACACGGCCTCGGCGTAGTCCAGCGAATCGTTGTACGACAGGACCGCGTTCTCCCATCCCTGCGGACTGTTGAGGGACCCGCCCGCGCACAGGTAGGCTGCCGCGCTCAGCGCTGCATCGTCGATGTTCTGCGGGTCCGCCTTCCGATCGCCGTTGCCGTCCCGACCGTGGACCGCCCAGCTCTGCGGGATGAACTGCAGGGGCCCCACCGCACGGTCGTACCGGTCGTCCCCGTCCAGTTCGCCGTCATCGGTGTCCTCGATGGTCCGCACACCGGACCCACCGCTCAGCTCCACGCCCACGATCAGCTGCGAGACGTCGCCGGAGTCCTGGATCCGCGTCCCGTCGACACGACCGTGGTTCGTCTCCACCTGACCGATCGCCGCGAGCGTGTTCCAGCCCAGACCGCACGACGGCATCCGATCCGTCGTCCACGCGGCGGCACCCACGTACGCCTGCAGCGCCCGCCGGGGGATGCCCGTCGCCTCCGCCGTGTCGTCCAGCCACTCCGAATCCACCACCTGCGGCAGCTCACCGCGGCCCGCCGGGTCCGCGGGCGGCAGCAGCGGCAGGTCCGGCGCCGCCTCCTGCCGACCGTCGTCCGGCCCCTGGGTCTGCTCCTGGGCCTGCGACTGCCCGGCCTGACCCGCCAGCGAGAGGAACAGGGTCCCCGACCCCACCGCCAGCCCCGCGGACACCATGCCCGCGATCGCCACGAACACCTTCGCCGGTCGCCTCATCGCAGCGCCCCTTCCCGTTCACGCACGCCTGCGCGTGCCTCTGCTCCGCCGTCCACGTCAGCGCCTCGCTTCCCGCAGCACGACCACCAGGATCGCGACGAGGAGCAGACCGGCCAGGGTCATGCCCGCCCCGGCCACGCCCCACCAGCCGCGCTCCAGCCCGTTGCTGGTCTGCTGCTGGGCCTGCGCTTTGTCGGACTGCTGAGCGTCCTCCTGGGTCTCCGGCTGCTGTGCGGTCAGCAGATCCGTCGCCCACGACACGTCCGGGCAGGCGGAGAAGAGCGTGTTCATCATCGTGCCCGCCTGCGCGGACGCGTACCGATCACCGGCGACGAACTCCAGCTCGACATCCCGGTCGTCCCCGTCGCTCAGCGTCACCGCGTACACGCCGGGCTGGTCGAACCCGAACAGCAGCGTGCCGGAGGACTCCGGTTCGACCGTCAGCGTCCCGCCGTCCGCGCTCACCCCGGTGCCCTCGCCCAGGAAGACCCGGACCTGACCGTCACCGGCCGTCTGCTGGACCTGCAGGTCGACCGGCTCGTCGAACCCTGTCGCCGACCACGTGAAGCCGGGCGCACCGGTGGACCCCGTCGCCAGGTACTGCCCACCCGGTGCCACGAAGCCCTCGATGCCGGCCGCCGCCGTCCTGCGCGAGGTGTCGCCCACGACGACGGAGCTGCCGTCCGGCACCGTCGCGTCCGACGCCGCATCCGCCACCCGCAGTCCGTCGTCGGTCACCGTCAGTGCGAAATCGCCGTCGCGCAGCTGCCGCGGCGTCTGTCCGTCCGCCGGGCACACCACCGCCGAGGCCGGGGCCGCCACGACGCGGGTCTCATCCTCGTCGTCGTCCTCGTCCTCGTCGTCGGACCGGCTGTCCATGCCGCCCTCCGACTCGTCGTCGTCGCGGTCGCCGCCGTCCAGGCCGCCGCGGTCGCCGTCCTCGTCGCCGCCGAGGCCGCCCTCGGACCCGTCGTCGTCTCCGGATCCGTCCTCGTCGGATCCGTCGTCACCGGTGCCGTCATCGCCCCCGTCACCGTCATCGTCCGCGGGGAAGGGGATGACCGCGTCCTCCGACTCCCCGGCGCAGTCGACCGAGGTCGGATCCGCGTCCCCCACGACGAAGCGCAGCACGTCATCCGGCGGCAGATCCTTCGTCGTCCCCGGTGACGTCTCCATCGCCCGTGCGCGCGGGCCGTCCACCGCGTAGGCGACGCAATACACGCCTCTCTCCGTGAAGGACCAGGTGGCGTGCGCGTCGCGGGTGGGCGCCCAGCGGTGCTCGACCTGCACGTCGCGGTCCAGCAGCATCGTCTGCTGCGCATGGCCGCGGTCTGCGAACACCCCGTCCTCCGTCTGGTTGCGGTAGGTGACCGCGCCGTCCTCCGGTGCCGCGGTCAGCCGGAAGCCCAGGCTGTGCGCTGCGGTCAGGGAGTCTCCCAGGTCCAGACCGGGACCGGTGAGGTCCCCGGCGACAGGGGCCTCGGCGGCGGGGTTCGCGTGCTGCATCGCCGGGACCTGGAAGTACGGTTCGCCGTCCGCGTCGAGCTGGGTCGTGATCGCGTCCTGCGTGGAGCCGTGGGTGAAGTCCGGCGCGCCCACTCCCCGGTCATCGGTGTCACCGGCGCCGTCGACCTCAGCGCACGACGTGGCCTGAGCGGGGTCCTCCGTGGGCTCGTCCGTGGGGACTTCGGTGGGCTCGAGGGTGGGCGGTGTGGGATCCGGTGCGGGCTCCGTGGGAGCGGGGTCCGTGGGTCCGACGGTGGGCGGGTTCGCCGTGACCGTGGGATCCGGATCCGGGCCGACCGTGGGCGGGACCGCCGAGGGGATGTGGTCGGGCTCGACGAGACCCGGCTTCTCCTCCGTCGTGCCGCCCAGACCGCCGGCGGACTCGCCGTCGCGCAGTCCGGGCGTCTCATCCTCCGCCGGCGGGACCGGTGAGGGGGTGTCCGTCGGCAGCGTCGTGGGCGTGGGTGCCGGTTTCGTGGGCTCCGGCAGGAGTTCCAGCTGACGGTCCTCATCGCGGAAGGTGAGGACGGACTGCGCTGCGTCGCCCTCCGCCGTGCCGTCCTGCGCGGTGCGGACGCCGCCCGTGTCCACCGCGACGCAGTAGGCGATGCCGCCACTGGTGTCCGCCTGAGCGGTCTCTGCCGACATCGCATCGGAGGGGATGAGGAACGACCACTCCGTCTGCAGCGCATGGTCCACATCGAACGCGCTGCCGCTGCTGTTGAGCAGACCGGTGTCCGCCAGCCGACGCGGCGCCAGGAGGGGGCTGTCCCCCTGCTCCATCGCCTCGACATCCCGTGGCACCTCATCGATCGACAGTGCGGGGCGGATGTCGATCGCCTCGCCGATCCGACCGTCCCCGTCGACCGGGTGCGCGGTGACCCCGCGCAGCGACAGGGGGTACGGCTGCTCCGTGTCGCCGTCGCGCTGCGGCGCCACCCCCATCCGGACCCGCCCCTCGTCCAGGGTCAGCACGGAGCCGGCCGCGGCCTCGGGAGCGGCGTCCTTCTCCGACCAGCCGAAGCCGGTGTCGCTCCAGCCCACCGTCAGGGTGCCGGCGGTCGCCGTCTGCGCGACTGCGCCCCCGGGCGGGATCGTGATCGCAGCGAGCGCGGGAGCGGCCACGAGGGCAGCGGCCAGGGCGGCGCCCCAGAACGGACGGGAATCGTGAGGGGGCACGGATC